>NZ_JBJPHT010000041.1:0-61818 GCF_052939475.1 Phormidesmis sp. 146-20 | reverse complement strand
TCTGCTCAAGATCGAGCCAGCACCCCTTTAGCTTCTCTTTATAAATCAGCTCTAAATGAATTGCGTTTGACAGGCTACTTTCAGCGACAAAATTAAAAATTGTTAATTAACATAAGGCAGCGATGCCAATTTAAACCTTATGGCTATCAAAACCATTGATGCTGTTGTCAAACCGATTTCTTCCGCTTCGCAGTCCGTTCGCTATCAGGTTGCCCATAGGGTTCCGGGGCGGGTGCGGCTTAAAGTCCCTCGTGTGAGCAGCGATGCGGACTATGCCCACAAGCTCAACTGGTTTGTCGAATCATTGAACTTTGTGACCAGCGTTCGGATTAATTTTTTAGCCAGTTCTGTTGTCATTTACTACCAGGTCGGCGTTGACAGCGAGACGGTACAAGCCTCTTTGGTAAAAGCATTAGAGCGAGCCAGCACCGAAGAAATTCCGCTAGAAGCGATCGTCACCAAAACAGAGCTTCGTCCTGAAATTGACTGGCTAGAACGGTTGGGGTTGCCCATGACAAGTTTGGGCGTGGCGCTATTGGTGCAGCAGTTAGCTTTACCGATTCCAGGATTGCTTTTGGGCGGATTGGTGACAGCGGCCGCGTTGCCCTTCTTAATGCGAACCGTAGACACCACAATCAAAGAAAAACGGCTGGATGCAGATATCCTGGATGCCTTGTGGATTACACTCTACACCGTCAAAGGAGACTATGTAGCACCCGCGCTGATGGTGAGTTTGATGGAGTCGGGCGAAGCGCTGAGAGACACGACAGGACGATCGCATGAGCGGCAGATTTTCGATTTGTTTAGCGGGCTGGATGCTTACGCACGAGTCGAGCGATCGGGACAAGAACAGCGCATTCCCCTCGAAGAACTCCAACTGGGCGATCGGGTGATTGTCTACCCCGGAGAGCGCATTCCTGCCAGTGGGCGGGTGTTTCGCGGCACGGGACTGGTCGATGAACATGAACTGACCGGAGAATCGACGCTGGTTTCTCGCTCCGAAGGTCAAGTCGTCCATGCTTCGACGCTGCTCCTCGAAGGAAAGCTCTGTGTCCTGGTCAAGCGCGTTGGCAAAAATACGCGAGTCGGTCTCACGGTGCAACTTCTACAACAGGCTCCCGTTCATGACACCCGCGTTGAAGATTACGCTGCAAAATTGGCGAATATGGCGATCGCGCCCACGTTGACATTAGGCGGACTGATCTTTGCGCTGACGGGCGATGTCTCTCGTGCGCTGGCTCCGCTGCACTTAGATTTTAGTCATGGAATTCGGCTCTCAGTGCCGACGACGGTGCTTTCGGCCCTCACCTACGCCGCCCGTAATGGGATTTATATTCGCAGCGGCCGGGCACTAGAAGTTTTGTCTCGCATGGATACGATCGCTTTTGACAAAACGGGTACGCTCACCCAGGGAAACGCGGCTGTAGTTGAGATTCAGACGGCTCACCCCACCATTTCAGAAGAGGACGTATTGAGGCTGGCGGCTTCTGTTGAGCAAGAAAATACCCATCCCGTCGCCAAAGCCATTCTGCGCTACGCTGCCTCCAAAGAGATTCAAGCCCAGCCCTGCGAAACCTGGGACTACCGCATCGGACTGGGAATTGTCGCCGTAATCGAGGGAGAACAAATTTTGGTGGGCAGTCCGCGCTTGATGCGTCAGGAAGGGGTAGAAACCGGAGACATCGATCGCCGCTATCCCAACCTGAGTCACCATTCTCTCGTTTATGTAGCCAAAGCGGGCAGCCTATTGGGAGTGATTGCCTACACCGACCCATTGCGTCCAGAAGCGGTCAAAGTTGTGCCACGTCTGCAAAGTGAAGGGATCGACACCTTTATGCTCACGGGTGACAATCAGGGCGTTGCTGAAGACGTGGCAACCAAACTGGGGATTTCGGTTCACAAAACCTATGCGGAAGTGATGCCCCAGGGCAAGGTTGAGACGATTCAACGGCTGCAAAGCAATGGGCGCGTCGTGGCGTTTATTGGAGAAGGCATCAACGATGCGGCGGCGCTGGCTCACGCAGATGTAGCGATTTCCTTTGCGACGGGCAGTGATTTGGCACGAGAAACGGCTGATGTCGTGCTGCTAGACGATGATTTGTGCGAGATTACCCATGCGATCGCCATTGCCAAACGAGCGATGGATATTGTCTATCAAAACACTGCGATCGTGGCGGTTCCTAATATTAGCGTCGTGCTGGCTGGCATTGTCTTTGCGCTCGATCCGATTTTGGGTGTGATTATCAGCAACGGCTCGATGCTGCTTGCCGAGTTAAATAGTTTTCGTCCGCTGTTTGATCCGGGTCAAGATCCCTTTGCCAAAGAGTTTGATGTCAAGAAACCAGAGCCAAAACGATTGCCCTCGATCGAGATGAAACCTGGGACGGTAGCGATCGCGTGAAAAATCGGACACTCCTAATTGGACATCACTGGATGGAGAATTGAGTCTGCATAATAGTCGCAAGATTGAAATTTGCAGTCAAAGTGAACCATCTCATCGAATTTATGCCCACTTGAGTGAGTCGTTTTGGATCATTGCTCATCGTCTATGGTCACGGTGGGAAGTCTGCACCATTTGAAAAGCGCTGTTAAGAGTTGGGGAGGCAATTTAAAAAAGAGCTTATTCTAAGGGCATCACTCCTCACCCTTAGGCCGCCATGCCTCGATGTCCTGTTTGTCAAACAAAAGTAGACGGCCAGAGCGCTCTCTTCGAGTTACCCGCAAGGGGTCGCTGTCCCTCTTGTGATTGGGAGCTTCAGGCGTTACCCTTTTTGATCGGTCTGGTGCCCGAAGTCGTTCAAAAAGAAGCCACCCGACTGGAGTGGGCAAAACAACTCTGGAAATCCGCCAAGCTGCACGTCCTTCAACTTCAACAAATCCAGCGCCAGCTTCAAGAAAGTCACGATCGAGCCAAACATCTCCAAGCCCAATTAGACCAGGCGTTGTACGAAAACACAACTTGGGCCGAAACCCTACGCGAACGAGAAACGATCGTCGTTTATTTACAAGACCAATTTGCCCAACTCCAATCCAAACAAGACCAATTCATCCAAACCCTCAACACGCCGCCGCTCCTCCCTTCCCCTCCCTCCTCCCTCCTCCCTCCTCCCTCCTCCCTCCTCACCGACCCGATCGCCGAAACCATTTCTCTCGACACGATCGCCCTCCCCGGCGGCAGTTTTTGGATGGGGTCACCCGATACCGAAGCCGAGCGAGACAGGAACGAAAGTCCGCATCACAAAGTGATCGTGGCTCCCTGCGCGATGGGGAAATTTCCAGTGACGCAGGCTCAGTGGCGAGTCGTCGCAGCCCTGCCCAAAATCAACCGATCGCTCAGTCTGTGTCCTTCTAACTTTGAGGGAGACGATCGCCCCGTTGAGCAAGTGTCGTGGTATGACGCAATCGAGTTTTGCGATCGACTTTCAGCACACACCGGGCACCTTTACCGCCTCCCCAGCGAAGCCGAGTGGGAATATGCCTGCCGCGCCGGGACGACCACCCCCTTTTATTTTGGCGACACGATCAGCCCCGATCAAGCCAACTTTGACGGCAACTACACCTACGGTAACGGCTTATCGGGTGCATATCGGCAAGAAACCACGGCGATCGGCACCTTTCAAACGCCTAACGCTTTTGGACTCTATGACCTGCACGGCAACGTTTGGGAATGGTGCGCGGATCACTGGCACGAAAATTATGAGGGCGCTCCTCTGAATGGTCAGCCTTGGGAAGATGAAGACGGCGGCACTTATCGGATTTTGCGAGGCGGCGCATGGTACTGTCTACCGGGATTATGTCGATCGGCGCAGCGACACTGGAATCAGCCCGACACGGGAGGCAGCGGCATTGGATTTCGAGTGGCGCGATCGCTGCAAGTAAATCGTGAGGGATCGCTTCAATAATTCGGTGTTTTTAGCCAGTTGCTTCAAGAAACTTCACTGTATCTTAAGACTAGGTGCGATAAGATTTCAGTATTCTTCTAACCAATCACAAAAACGGTTCTCAACAATGCTTGTTTGGGGTTAGAAGGATTGTTCCAGGTTTTCGATTAGCGCTTCTAATTCGTTTTATTGTGATGTCAAATGACCGTCTCATTTGATTCATTTTGCTGCATCACAAGCATGATAGAAAAGCACGACAAGCATGATAGAAAAGCACGCTGACCTGGCACTTAGAACGAGTTTACAGACTGCTTGACGAGAGAAAATTGACGAGAAAACAGCGAGGTCATCGTGTCAAAACAGGTAGAGCAATTTCATAAGCTGGTGTTACACAATCGAGTCTTGACCGAAAGACTAAAAGCCGCCGCCGATCGACCGAGTTTTGTGCATTTAGCAGTCCAGATCGGCAAAGAAAACGGCTATAACTTCACCCATCAAGAAGTCGAAAAATATGTCGATCGTCACTTCTTGTTATTGATGAGCCAGTTTTCTTAGTTTTTTGACGATCACCATTGCAAAACCTCTCTACAGAGCATTCACAAAGCTGTAGAGTTCAGATTCACAAGTGCTTCAAGAAGCTTATCATAGTCATTTGCAAAACTGGTATCACGATTGTCTATCGAGTCTTCATAAAGATTCCATTTTTCAATTCCAGAGTTTGTTGTAGACTCATGGTTAATTGAGATTTAAATCGTAAGCAACAGCTTTGAGCGATTAATAACTCAATGTCTTTTGTTAGCTCAATGTCTTTTGTTAGAGATTCAGGATACTTTCGAGACTCAGCGATCGACTAGAGAACGCTGTCAGGCTTCACACATTCAAGACTGCGAGTTTGAATCATCGGCTTAAGCGCCTTCTGGGGAAGTGTCTTTAGTCGAGTTCTCAAACGAACGATCGCGTTCATCAGAACAGCACTCTTGATGACAGCGATTGCTTCACAGCATGTATTTAGCTTTTCTATATTCCGCTTTCCTACATTCGGCTTTCCTAGCACTGATGCAGGTTTGCTCACTCACTCATCCCAAGTTAGGAGAATCTCATGGTTGCTGCATTTGCGACAGACTCATTTGTAACCGTTGAAAACATACATTACGAAATTGTGCATTGGATGCCTGGACGGTTCCGCATTCGGATTCCCCGCCTCTCCAGGGATGAGGAATATGCTCAAAAGCTCAAATATCTGGTCGGCTCTCTCAGCTTTGTCAACGAAACGCGCATCAATCCGGCAGCAAATTCCTTAGTTGTCGAATACCAACATCAAAACAGCGCCGCTCAGATTGCGATCGTTCAAGAAAAGCTGTTTCGGATGATTCAAGATGCGCCTCAGACTGCGGTTGATATGGCGCTAGTTGCTGCGGCTTGTGAAGACAAAAAAGCTAACAATGAGATTGATTGGGTAGAACGATTAGGCTTTCCCGCAGCAGGTTTGATTCTCAGTCTGGCCGCGATGGCTGGTGCACCGATTCCGCCGCTCTTGATTGGAGGTGTGGTCTTTGTGGGTGCCATTCCGGTCTTTAAACGCGCCTGGGAAGCGATCGAGCAAGAACAACAGTTAACCATCGACTTTTTGGATGGATTAGCGATCGCACTGCACACCGCCACAGGTCACTTCTTTGCACCTTCCTTTATGTTGGGTCTGGTCGAAGGGGGCGAGGCGATTCGCGATATGACGGCGCGCGGTAGCGAACGGGCATCCCTGGATCTGCTTGACTGTCTGGGCAAGACGGCCTTTGTAATTCGAGATGGTCAGGTGGTTGAGATTCCCACTCAGGAAGTGATTGTAGGCGATCATGTGGTGGTCTATCCCGGTGATCAAATTCCGGTTGATGGTGTAGTGCTAGAAGGAACAGGCATCCTCGACCAGTGCAAACTCACAGGGGAATCGGTTCCGGTGACGCGCACGATCGGAGAAGAAGTCTTTGCCTCGACACTACTAGTAGATGGTACTTTGACCATTTTGGCCGAACGCTGCGGTAACAACACTCGTGCAGGAGTAATTGTCAACTTAATGCAGGCGGCACCTGTGCATGACACACGGGTTGAAAACTACGCGGCATCCGTGGCAAACCAGATGGTAATTCCGACCCTGTTGATCGGGGCTGGTGTAGGGCTGGCGAGTGGAAATTTGAATCGAGCGATCGCCCTGCTCACACTAGACTTTGGAACTGGAATTCGGGTTTCTGTGCCAACTACAATTCTTTCAGTTCTCACCTATGCCGCTCGTAATGGAGTGCTGATTCGGAGTGGTCGAGCGATTGAAATTCTGGCAAAAATCGACACTGTAGTTTGTGACAAAACCGGGACGCTGACGATCGGACATGCAGGCGTAAACGACATTGATGGGATGGTCGATCGCTTCACCAAAGAAGAAATCCTCTGCTATGCAGCCAGTGCCGAAAAAGGCTTGACTCACCCAATTGCAGAAGCGATCGTTCACCATGCCAAAGACACGGGCGTGGCGCTCAAGGAATGCGAAGAGTGGGAATATAAGGTCGGTTTGGGTGCGGTTGCCAAGATTGACGGCATGACAATTCTAGTCGGCAGTCCGCGCTTTATGAAGCAGGAAAATGTCGATTTAGAACCCTATGGCATTCGCTATCCCGATGGGCTTGCGGGCGGACAGTCGCTTGTTTATGTCGCAGGGGATGGACAGCTACTCGGCGTAATTCGCTATAGTGATCCCCCCCGTCCCGAAAGTAAGGAAGTGATTCGTGAACTCAAGCGGATGGGCATTACGGTTCACATGCTGACGGGGGATGTGACACGGGTCGCTCACTCGATCGCTAACAACCTTGGCATCAATCCCAAGCACGTCTATGCAGAAGCCTTCCCTGAGAAGAAGGTAGAAGTGGTCAAAGCGGTACATGATAGCGGCAAGACAGTAGCATTCTGTGGCGATGGCATCAATGATTCGGCGGCTCTGGCTTATGCAGATGTGTCGATCTCCTTTGCAGGTGCCACAGATATTGCGAGAGAAACGGCGGATGTGGTCTTAATGGAAGATGACCTGCGCGGCTTAATCATGGCGGTCAAATGTGCCCGACAAGCAATGGATATTATCTGGCAGAACACGGCGATCGTTGCTGCTCCCAACTTAGGCGCTCTGCTTTCCGGGATCTTCTTTGCGCTCGATCCACTACTAGCCGTCGTGATCAACAATGGAACGGCAATTCTGGCAGAACTCAATGGTCTACGTCCACTGATGGGCCCTGGTGGCGAGATTCCAATGGGACACCAACTCAGCGCTGCCGAAATCGCGGATGAAGAACAACGGCTCAAAGATGTGGCAGAACATAATCTCAGTCAAGCAAAATCAACCACTCCCACTGCTAAGAGTGACGTTGTAACCGTTGATGTGAGTTCTGTTGCGATTACCACCTCCAACGGTAACGGAAACCCAAAGGATATAGAAACGGTAATCAGCACAAATGGCAAAGTTGATTCCGTAATTCCTGCTACCTCCAACGGTCACGGAACTACAAATAGTAACGGTCAGGGCCTCGTGAAAGAAATAGAAGCGATCGTACCTTCCACAACCAACAGACCTGCTGATGATCTGGTCGTTCCTTCTACATCCAATGGTCATCAGATTGCCCAAGACATTGATGCAGTAGTGATCACAAGCTCCAGCGAAGTATCTTCACCCCGACTTCCCGCGCCTCTGGGCAGGATGAAACAATCTGACCTGGCAAGACGGCTTGGCATTGCGACTCAAAGCTTAACTCGTCAGCGATCGAGTTCTGACTTTACGACCTGGAGCCAGTCCAAAGATCCTGAAGGCATTGCCTGGTTTTATGAGCCAGCCACCAAATGCTACTACACGATCGAAGTTGAGCGTCATGTGCAAATCAACAGTCCGATTGATCAAGCCCGAAACAGCGGGAGGACAGCGATCGAGGTTTAATCTCTAAAACATTTTGGCCCTTAAACTTTGAGAGTTTAGGGGCTGTTTTTGACATGCCAGGAGGAAGGTCAGAGACTCGGCAATAGGAATGTACCATGACTCAAAAAATACAGCCAAACTTTAATGAAGAAGACGCGATCGCTCATCTAGAGTGGGCGAAAACGATGTCTCGCAAAGACCGCTTTTTGCTGCAAATGTTGGTGTTTGTGCCGATTTGTTTAACTCTGGATTGGGCCCATGCTGATCCGATGGTGGTGTTTATCACAGCAGGGCTGGCGATTATTCCTCTGGCTGCCTGGATTGCTAACTTTACAGAAGCGATCGCAACCGTCATTGGTTCCTCGCTCGGCGGTTTGTTGAATGCTAGTTTTGGTAACGCGACGGAATTAATTGTCTCGATCGTGGCACTGCGGGCAGGCATGATTGATGTTGTGAAAGCAAGTTTGGCAGGTTCGATTATTGCTAATCTGTTAGTCGGGTTGGGCATTTCGTTTTTACTAAATGGTGTGCGGTTTAAAAAGAAAGACGTACAGGTGAATCTGCGCCGCGCCAATGTTTCTCGCCTTAATGCGGGGTCACTGAACCTGGCAGTCATGTTTCTACTCACACCTGCCGCCCTGCAATTCACATCAAGAACGCTGAATATTGAAGTTCACAATCGCCTTTCTTACACGGCTTCAATTCTATTGCTGTCGTTTTATGCGTTGATGCTGCTGTTCTCAATGCGGACACACAAGTATCTCTTTGAACAAGAAGAAGATGCCGAACCAGAGGGCTATGGCAATGAAGTAAGCGGGAAGAAGTTTCTCTGGGTGAATGCTGGTTTGCTGTTGGGGTCAACGATCGTTCTCCTCTTTGTCTCTGAGGTGCTAGTCAGCAGTTTGCAGACGGCCTCCGAAACGCTGGGATTGACCAATCTATTCATGGGTGTGATTGTCTTACCATTGTTCGGGGCGGCGGTAGAATACATTACTTGCGGAATTTGCGCCTTCAAAAACAAAGTCGATTTAGCGGTGTCGGTCGCGATCGGTTCCAGTCTGCAAATTGCCTTGTTTGTTGCCCCGATTTTGGTCTTGGTGGGCTGGTTTATTGGTCAGCCGATGAATCTAGCCTTTGACACCTTTTCGCTGGTTGGCGTGGGCATTACGGTGGTGATGACAAATTCGGTGAGTACCGATGGTCGGCACAATTGGCTAGAAGGCGTTTTGTTGCTGATGACCTATGCTATGTTGGGCACCGCATTTTACCTGCATCCCTGACCTCACTGGCGAGACTGAAGAATCTTTGCGCCAATGTTGATTTGAACTAATCGATACAGTTCATCTGAGGGTTTAGTGGGGGTTGGGCCGCCTAAAAATCCCATCACATTTCTCACCACTTGAATCGGGGTCATAATCAATCCCCAGGGAAAGCCCCACCAGCCCACAAACAGCGAAAGCAAGCTGTCTTTTAATTGTTCAATGCGTCCACACTTTCGGCAGCAAATGTGAGGTCTGCTACTCCAAGACGTTAGCACTAATGCTGACCAGACGCGATGAGAGGTGTGAGCATCGATCGGCCCCTGTCCTTTGCAGCGCGGGCACGCACTCTGATGTAACAGTCTGACTTGCTCTCTCAAATGGTCTTCAGGGATCTCCTGTGCGGCAACCAGCGAGTAGCCATTTTGCTGACATCTGCGATTACAAAACCGATAGCCATAAGCTTGAGTGCCGCCAAATAGAATGTTGGTTCCACAGTAGTCACACTTCGCCATGTTGCCCTCTCATTCGATGTTCAAAATCGCCCACTACTCTAGCAGACGACTTCAATCCGTCAAGCGTTGTTGGTCTGCAAAGTTTTCAGAGTAGCCATCTTCTCGCCACTCACGTAGAGATCAAGCTTCGCGATCATTGCTCGATCGATTCTCCATCGTCCGGACTCTAAAGGGGTGGGTCGTCATGCCAAACATCAGAGGCGCTTCCCTATTCAACAAGTTTCACCCATTGCAAAGGGGCAGGTTCAGAGAGTGAAGTCCATGTTCTTTCAATGAGGCTTGTTTAGCCAGGGAACGCGAAGGGCTTGAACGAGAGATTCGATCGGCGGGGGATTAGTGAGATCCAAGGTTCGTTCAGGCAAAAGCTGCGATCGCTCAGGCAGATCTAATGTTCGTTTAAGGCAAAAGCTGTATTTGTTCGCCCGGAAGTTGTGTTTGCCTGCCCGAATCCTATGTTTGGCTGCCCATTCATAAGTTTTGCTTCAAGAGAAGTGAGTTTCGCTTAAACGTTTCTAATATTTACGCAGCCTTCATCATGCAGTGAACGAAGATGAGTAGATACTGTAGTGCTAGAACTTTATATAATTTCTTCAAAATCTATGTCTTATCAAATCAATGTTGTGATCGAGAAAGATGCGCGTGGCTACTACGCCTACTGTCCACAGCTTAAAGGTTGTCAAACCCAAGGAGATACTCTGGAAGAAGTGCAAACCAACATCAAAGAAGCTGTCGAACTCTATCTAGAAACTCTTTCCGAAGCAGAGAAGCAAGCACTCCAAAATGAGGAAATTACGACGATGCTTTTAGAGGTGAACGTTGCCTAGACTCCCTCGCCTCACTGCTCAAGAAGCTGAAAAGCTTTTGCTGGATAGTGGCTTTTTGCTGTTGCGAATCAAAGGAAGCCATCATATCTACTTCAGGGATGGCCTTCGAGTAGTTGTCCCCTTTCATTCTGGAAAGATTCTGCATCCAAAGATTATCAAGCTGGTGATTGCTGCCATCACCCCTGATGAGGAAGATGACTCAGAAGAGACTTTGGAGTAAAGAGTGACATTCTCAGACCTCTACAACCGAAAGCTGCGGTGCCAGGTAACGGATTTGTGAAACGCTGATTCTGTCGTTGAAGAGAAACTTAATAAAACGCCAGGACTATGGTGTACTAAAGTTCACAAGTCTCCACGCGAGAGGAGATACACCCCTCCCCACCATACCCCCCATACACATTCCTGCCAAATTTGCTTTTGCACACTAAAGCCAAACTTTCCTGCACTGTATTTCACCCACAGTTGATCGATCGTCCGTAGATCCTGACACGGGAATTGCTGCACGTCTTCCTCGCGCAACCAGCCTTGCTTCTGCCGCCCCATTGCCACACACATCACCCGTAGTGTTTCTTGATCGGCTTCCTGCCGTTTGCCCGTTTTCAGCATGTCTTGCAACGGCTTGTAATCGATCCCTCTTTCTGAGTGAAGATCCCCTAAATCCATTGCTCGACTATTGCCACATCCTCATCCGAGAGCGACAGCGTTGCCTGTAAAAGCAACGGAAATTAGAGGATTAGCCGAATTGTAACCCTCCCCACTCGTGCTTTAGGCAGTACGATCGGTGTAACATCGATGTAATAAGTGACAGAATCGTATAATAAATTATCGAAAAGAAGTATTCTTTTACTTGGATTTTCTAGAATTTATCAATCCTGTCGAATGAACAACGATCGCGCCCAAAGGTTATCCCATGATGCAAGCCCTACAACAACCTATCAGCTTTGATGAGTTTATCGCCTGGTATCCAGAGAACTCAGACACTCGGTACGAATTACGCAATGGAGTTATTGTCGAGATGCCAAAAGCGAGAGGCAAGCATTCAGATATCGGCGGTTTTTTGAGCGGCTCTCTGTTTGTAGAAATCAATCAATCTAAATTGCCTTACTTCATTCCTAAAGAATGCGTGGTTCGCTCAGAAGATGGAGAGTCTGGGTATGAACCCGACGTGATTGTGCTAAATCGGCAAACCATTGACAACGATCCCAGATGGGCAAAAGAATCTGTGATCACCCAGGGACGATCAGCCGTACTCGCGATCGAGATCGTCAGCACCAACTGGCGGGATGACTATCACAAAAAATTTGCTGACTATGAAGCGCTCGGTATCGCGGAGTATTGGATCGTCGATTATTTGGGACTGGGCGGCAGACGCTATATTGGCTCTCCAAAACAGCCGACGCTTTCTGTTTATCAGTTAGTCGAAGGGGAATATGAAGAACAGCAGTTTCGAGGCAACGCTACGATCGCTTCCTCCACCTTCCCAAATTTGACCCTGACGGCTGAACAAATCTTTGCGGCAGGACAGTAGCGATATGAACCTGGAAAGGCTGATTAAGGGCTGATTCTGAAGTTACACATTGCTAATCTCTAGCGCTTTCCACCCCAAAATAGATTCATCAATTGCACTTGCAGTTCGGTAAATAGCTCGATCGCCCAGACCACGATCGTTTCTCGCACCACTTCAACTAAAAAGTCTGTAACCATCTGAGTGATCAATTCAGCAATAAACCCAGCCATCATTTCGGCGATCGCTTCAGCTAACCAGACAATAACTCCACTCATACAAACTGCTCCAGGAAGACGGTTTGCTGGAAATTATAGAGCGGATGCAACCTCAGATCAATTTCAGATCAATTTCACGTTACATCCGCTATTGATATCACCCTGAGCGACGATTTGAGAACCAGCGAATAAACAGTTTCTCAAGCTCAATCCAGACAAAGATCAACGCACTAAAGCCGACACAAACCATTAACTCTGTGAAACTCAGATAATGGGTTCCAAAGAAGTTTCGCAATGGCTCAATGTATAGCAGCATCAACTGCATCATGATCGTGGCAACGACCGACAGTAACATAAAGGGATTTGAGAAGGGACTCACTTCAGCAAAGAGTCGAGTGTTCGATCGAATCGCTAAAGCATGACCCATTTGTGCCAAACATAGCGTAGTAAACACCATTGTTTTCCAGCGATCGCGATCCAGTAGTCCGCCCTGTACCTGCTCGGTGTAGCCATAAGCCCAGGACATCATAAAGATCGTCACCACCGCCAACACCAGCCCAATCCGCACCATGTAAGAGCCTAAACCCCTTGCAAAAATGCTTTCTTGGGTATCTTTGGGTGGCTTTTGCATCACGATCGGTCTTCCGGGTTCCACCGCCAAAGCCAGTGCAGGAACACCATCCGTCACCAGATTCATCCACAAAATTTGCAGCGGCGACAACGGCACCCCGCCCAATCCCATTAACGGAGCCGCCGCGATCGTCAACACTTCCCCAATGTTGCTACCGAGAATGTAGCGAATAAACCGCCGAATGTTGATGTAGACGACTCGCCCTTCTTCGACCGCCGCCACGATCGTCGAAAAGTTATCATCCAACAGCACCATATCGCTGGCTTCTTTACTAACATCGGTGCCTGTAATCCCCATTGCCACCCCGATATCCGCCTGTTTGAGCGCGGGCGCATCATTTACGCCGTCTCCAGTCATCGCAACCACATGTTCGCGCTGTTGGAGTGCCTGGACGATTCTCAGCTTGTGTTCGGGAGAAACGCGGGCAAACACACTCACCTGATCAACCTGCTGTTCTAGATCGGGCTGACTGAGCTTTTCTAACTCTCGTCCCGTGAGAACACGATCGCCCGCCAAAGCAATTCCCAAATCTTCGGCAACCGCTTGCGCCGTCAACTGGTGGTCACCTGTAATCATCACCGCCCGAATGCCCGCCGCCCGACACCGCGCCACCGCATCCCGCACTTCTGGACGAGGCGCATCTAACATACCCACCAGTCCTAGCCAGACTAAGCCCGCTTCGGAGGTGTCTTCAGACGATTCGGGAGGAATTTCGTGGAGCGTTTTGTAGGCAAACCCTAGAACGCGCAGTCCCCGACTTGCCAGGTAGTTGTTTTGATCAACGATTTGCAGGCGAAGTTCATTGCTCAGAGGCTCGATCTGGTTGCCTGCTTCAATGTGTGTACAGCGCTCTAGCGTCAATTCTGGTGACCCTTTGGTAAACATGAAGTAGGGCATTCGATTTTTATCGACGATCGCCAACCCCATCGTTGATTCGTGACGGTGCCCCTGAGCATCCACAATTACGCTCATTCGCTTGCGTTCTGAAGAAAACGGAAACTCAGCCACACGCGGCAGCCAGCGGTCTTTTTTGCCTTTATCTAATCCAGCTTTCCCCGCTAGTGCCAACAGTGCGCCTTCAGTCGGATCGCCTAAAATGCTCCATTCTCCTTGCTCTTTTTGCAACACAGCATCATTACAAAGAACACAGGCGAGTAGAAGGGCTTGCAGGTCAGCTTGATCATTGGGGTCAACTAGCTTGTCTCGACTCAAAAAGTCGCCACCGGGATTGTAGCCTTCACCTGTCACCTTGAGCGCGCCGCCGTGGGTATAGACCGCCTGCACAACCATCTTGTTTTGTGTCAGCGTCCCCGTTTTGTCAGAACAGATCGTCGTCACCGATCCGAGCGTCTCTACCGCAGGCAGTTTACGAATCAGAGCGTTGCGTTTAACCATGCGTTGGGTGCCCAGAGCCAGCGTCACCGTAATTACGGCAGGCAATCCTTCTGGAACGACGGCAACCGCCATACTCAGAGAGACTTTCACCAATTCTTCAAATAGACTGGGACGATAGAGTGTGCCGCCGATAATTGTAATCGCAACGAGAATCAACGCCCCAGTCACCAGCGTATTGCCCAACTGATTCATCCGTTTTTGTAAGGGCGTAGGTTCAGTTTCGACCGACTGAAGCGCTTGAGCAATTTTTCCTAATTCCGTTCGCATTCCCGTTTCTGTTACGAGAACCGTTCCGCGTCCCTGGACAACTTCCGTCCCTTCAAACACTAGATTGATGCGATCGCCCAGGGGTGCATCTTCTGGCAAGGCTCCTGTAGATTGTTTGTTAACGGCGTGGGCCTCTCCGGTCAGAGCGGCTTCTCGAATTTGCAGATTAGCCACCTCTAATAAACGCCCATCTGCCGCGACTTTCACCCCCGCTTCGAGCAGCATCACGTCGCCCGGAACGAGATCTTTGGATTCAATTTCACTAGGCTTGCCGTCTCGAATCACCCGTACTCTCGAAGAAGACAACCCTTTGAGGGCGGCGAGTGCTTTTTCGGCCCGACTTTCTTGCAGATAGCCCAAAACGCCATTTAAGATCACGACCACAAAGATGGCGATCGCGTCTTTTGGAAAGGGGAATTTGCCCGTCGTAAAGCCTTCTCGCACATCCAAAATGGCAGAAATGACTGCGACCGCGATCAGCATCAACAACATGATGTTTTTGAACTGATCCCAGAGAATTTCGATCGGGCCACGCCCTGCTGATTCGGTAAGTTCGTTGGAGCCGTATTTTGCCAAACGATCGCTGACTTCTCGGCTCGTCAAACCAGAGGTGCGATCGCTCTTGAGCTTATGGAGCGTGTTCTCCGCTTCCAACGTATGCCAAGCCACGGCTGCGACTGGCTCAGTAACGCGCGAGTCTAACATGGAAGACATGATATTAAGTTTCCTGAAATGCTGTAATCCGTCTAGCACCTAATTATAGTGCCTGAGTGACATTGTTGAATACTATTAATTAGTATTAAGCATAGAGATGCCGCAGCAGAACGTGAATTTGATCCAGTTTTTTCACGGCGTTCTTGAGTGCTTCTGCCCGCCAAGCTGCCATTCTGGGGAACCTGCAAAAAAACCGACCTCTCTAAGAAATCGGAATCTTCAGCTTCACAATCTTCAGAATTGCAAGTTTCGCGAGTTTAGCTCTGAGTACGCGGCTTTTTAGGGGATTGAGCCTTTGCCGATGACTTTGTGGATTTGCGTCGTTTGGGCGGAGTCGGGGGCACTGTTTTGTCAGAGGGTTCTACTTGGGATGGTGCGGATTCGTGCGGGTGACTCAAAGACATTGCGGGTTCGACTTCGGCTTCAATGACAGTCCCTTGCGATCGACCCGCTTCATTTTGCAACACTTCACCTACAACACTGCCCACGGTTTCCTCAATTTCTACATGAGTTTCTGCGGGAGGCTGCACTTCATCAACCCCTTCTTTGCTCAGGTCTGCTCCAAGGATTTCGTTGATCGGCTCCAGGTCGTTCTCAATCCCTTCTGTGGGGTGATCTGCTTTGGGCTGAGGCGCTGTTTCTTGCGTTAAGGGCATGACCGAACTAGAAGCCGGACTAAAAGATTGAGATGCCTCATCATAGTTCCAGGCAACGCCATCGGGGTCTTGTACCTGCGTCCAGCCATCAAAATTGGGCTTGGTTCTGCGTTGAGTAATCGCCTGAGATGTGGTGTTGAGCCGTTTGGCGAGGGAGGCGGTTGAATGAAGCTGCATGTCTGCGGTCTCTAAGTCTGGCTCGTCCCAGGGAGAAGGAATAGCAGTGTTAGCAACGGATTCTGAAGTTTTAGGAGACGAAGGTGCAGCAGGGCTAAAAGGAGTAGGAGGCGCTTCTAAGGGCGTTGTTTCTGTAATAGGTGGCTCAACCTCAACAGGCAGCGGAACGGGATTAACTTGCTCAATGAGATCAATTAATTGCGCTTGCGCCTCTTCTAGAGAAATCGCTTTAGCTTTGTAAGTCAAGACGATCGACTGCGCCAGTGGATTGAGTCTCACACTAGTAATAAAACTGAGCGATTCAATCTGACGGTGCAGTTTTCCCGCAGCCTCCGGGTCTGTCTCCAGCCAGAAAGCTTTGATTCGCATCCGTCCTGCGATCGCATGAACAATCTGATAGCCGATCTGTTCCAATGGATTTTCTATAAAAACTTGGGAATAAACTGATCATATCAACTGAAGTAAGTTTGATTGCACCAGAGGAGTTTCTCAATTCTTTGGCTCAACCCAGACTCTCGTCTATGAATCATTGAGAATAGATAATTTATAGTCTAGTGAACATTAAAAGATGCCAGAAAAACACGATGTTAAGAAATCAACGATTCTGAGTGCAGCTTCATTTTCTACACGATAATCGACTGTGAGCGCTACAAAGCTACGATCGCTCTACTTGCAGTCTGTATTAACCGTCTGTATTAACCACAGTCGTCAACCTTCTTACACTAAAATCAACCTTAGAATGAAGCTCCGAGCTTGGGGCTGATAGGGCGGGTTTTGGGCAGACGATGGATTTAGAAGGATGAGGCTAGTTGGGCTTTCAGCTTTTTTGATTGTTCTAATTAATGTGGGAGTTATATATAGATAGTTAAGGTCAAATATCACAAAGATGAAGGATTTATCAATCGTAAGGATAGAGTCATGAGAATCGAATACACGATCGCGATTGATCAGATTTAAGGCTAAAAAATTCAGTTGATTAATATAAGTTTAGTCAATACTGAGGTGAGAAAAAATGAATACGAGTTTTATTAAAAGGGTTATTCAAATAAATCAATTTCTGGTACGCTAAAGGCACAGATTCTTTATCGGGTAACTGCAAAATGTTTAAGCAAATTAGAAACGCAGGCCGCATTGCTGCTGGAGTTGTATTCTCAATCCTTGGCGTGATTGGGGTCATTCTTCCTCTGGTTCCTGGCATTCCTTTTTTGATCGCTGCGGCCGCTTGCTTTAGTTCTTTAGAACCCTAGTCCAGACGAATGCGGAGTGTTGCTAGTTAGGTCATGATGGCGACCCCTGTCTACCCGGTTCTCTAGGGGAGTTTTCTACCGACTCATTTAGCAACACTAAATTGACCTCATTCCGCCATGCTCCTATCCATAATTTAGGATTGCCACATGAGCAGAATTATCACCTTTTTGGGTCAGGCAGGCGTGGGGCACACTTCGATCGCGATCGCCACCGCCAAGTGGTTTGCTCAACGCCAACAGCGCGTTCTACTAGTCACCCACAGCCCCAATCCCGCTGCCGAACTGCTTCTCAACATGCCGCTCACAGCCCAGCCCCAGGTCATCGCGCCCAGCCTAGAGGCAGTCCAACTACAAACCACCGTTTTATTAGAGCAGTCCTGGCAAGAACTCAAAGAACTGATTGCGTTGTATGTTCCGATTCCCTCGTTTTCTGAGGAAGTGTATCCTGGCGAGTTAGTCATCTTACCGGGTTTTGACAGTGTGCTGGCGTTTAATGCGCTGCGGCAGTACTACATGAGTGGTGATTATGATGTGATTATTTATAACGGACGGGGCGACCTAGAGACGCTGCGACTGTTGGGAGTGCCCGATGTTTTGGACTGGTACTTTAAGCGGTTTCGTCGGGTATTTGAGGCGATCGACTTGAGCAAAATTGCTGACTTGATCGGCGGCCCGATCGCCAGTGCCCTGATTACCGCCAACGTAGATACGAAAAAACTGGAACGGGAAATGAATCGCATTCGGGAATGGATTACTCAAGGAGTCGCCGTGGTGAATGATCCTCAAAGGCTCACCGCTTATTTGATAACCACTGATGAACCGAGCGCGATCGCAGAAGCTCGTTGGCTTTGGGGAAGTGCTCAACAGGTCAATCTGAGAGTCAGCGGCGTTTTGGTAGCAAATTCTCAGAGCGAACTATTTGAACTAGAACACGCCTTTGCGCCTCTAAGCGTGAATGCTCTACCCAAGTTGCACTCAGAAGCGTGGGATGAAGTCATCAAGGCGCTTCCCGATTTTAGGGCGACGGCTTCCATTCCAGAACCTGTAACCATTGATCTACAACAGCGGCAGGTGCAGGTATTTTTGCCAGGATTTACCAAAAAGCAGGTGAAGCTGACTCAATTTGGATCTGAGTTGACGATCGAAGCAGGCGACCAGCGACGCAACATCTTTTTACCCCCCGAATTTCGGGGTCAGCCCATCCAGTCGGGCAAGTTTGAAGCTCCCTATTTGGTGGTTACTTTTTAGCCTGAGTTCGATAATTTTTTGCTTTGATGTTTAGGACTTTTGCCTCCCAACCCCAACTCTGGGAAACTTCCAAACTTCCAGTCTCAACGATTCATATCTAGGTTCAGCAATGCCGGGGAGATCGAGCGATCGCATCTTCTCCCCAGGCAGTTACGGTCAATATCACGTCCAACGCTTTCTAGTGTGCGGTCTGATTTTAACCGTGGACTAAAAAGTTCGATTGGCGATTGGGTGCGCTAATAAAAACTTTGCTTCTTGAGCACGATCGCTGGTGGGATATCGATCAATTAACTGTTTGAGATACGTCGATCGACCACTGAGAAAATAGCTGGAAAACAGCAGATCATCCGTATAAGCACTGTTGGGAAACTTCACCTGTAGTTCGGTAATGATGCCGTCAATTCGGCTCTGGTAGGCGCTTTCAATATTAGGGGACGCTTCGCCACTGTATTGATCAATGATTTTACCTCCCATTGGCACCCCTACTGGTGGATGAATTCGCAGCGTTTCGTCAGGGTTGTGATTTTCCCATTGCCATAGGAGTGTCATTGCCGTCATATACAGCGTTTTCTCTCGGATTGCAGGTGATGTTTTGGGATCGTTTAATAACTGTTGATAAAGTGCGATCGCGACTGCATTTTGACTCGCCATTTGATAGGCGGTTCGTACCGTTGTTTCTCCCCGTTTGCCGAGATCACAGACCCACCAATAGCGACAATCCCAGCGATCGTTGTCTTCAACGGGATAGCGCGTACTCGTGCTGTAAGTCATCGGTAAGTAATAGGTGCGGCCTTCGTCCCAGAGGGAAAGGTAGCCATTTTTCCAGCCGCCTGCTCCGCCCCAATTAGAGGCAATCTGGTAGCGTGACTCAACCGTGTTTTGTTTTTGCAAAGCGAGAAGTTCTCTCCAGCGTTGTCGCTGCTCTATTAACATCGTTTGCATTTCTTTCTGAATTTCATTCGCTTTCGTATCATCCCACCAAGCCCAGTTTGCGCTGTAATAACTGTCTAAAATGCGAGTTGGCATCGTTGTGAGATCTAATCGCTCTGATGTGTCTAGTGCTTTTGCGTAATTGTGCGATCGGGCATACTTTACCGATAACGCATATTGCAGCAAAGGTGAAATTTCAGCCGTCTCTTTCTCATTCAACAACGTTTGAATCTGCTCGGCAGACAGACCGACATCCAGCAGTGTTCGTACATGGGGATAGGCTAAATAACGAGCGTCATTGTCCCCGGTGGGCGTGGTCATCAGCTTGAGCCAGACGCGCATTGCACCCAAAATATCGCCCTGAGCTTGTAGACTTCGAGCCAAAAAATCCATCGCGTCGTCAGCACCTGGATGATCTGCGTAACGACTCAGCCAAGTTGTCCAGGCTTGTGTTTTTTGGGCGGCGGTTTTTTTGCGAATCTGAGCCAAAATTTGCGGACTGCGAGACTCACCCCCAAAGTACGATCGCCCCGTCAAATTCCCATACTCTTTACAAGCCTGAATGAATTTTGACTGCGGATATTTTTGAGCCATTCCCACCAGAAGATAATAGGCGTGAGGGCCGCGATCGAGTCCGTCTTGCGTGAATCCGTAAAAAACGGTTTTAGTGAGCTGATGCAGTTCGCGTAAATTGCCATTGAGAATCTGTTGGAGCTGCGCTGAGGCTTGAGGATCACCGTGTCGATCTAATTCAGCAATTGCCCACGTGCGATCGGAGTCTTGAGAAGTTGCGATCGCTTTTAGCAATCCTTTACCCAGCGCCGAGATTTTTCCAGCCTTTACCTCGCCCAATCGTTTGACTAGAATGTATTCTCTGGCATCTGTGGGAAGCTGACGGTAAGTTGCGATCGCCTGCTGAATTTGATTTGAAGTGGGCTGAGTGATTCGTTCAAACTTCGTCCATTGAGACAGATTCGGAATCGATTTTTCTCGCTCTGACGAATCGTAGGGGCTACGGTCGGTCAACACTGAGAGCAACGCTAAATTGAACTGATCGTAATAGCGAGGTGAATTGGGCGGTTCTAAGTTTGCTTTGGCGAGTTGAATCAGTTTTGCTCGAAACTGGGGATCATTTAAGCCAAATCGTTCTTGCCAAACCTTCTCATCTTCACTTTCGTAGGAATTGGGCCCGTAGAGCGTCTCAGGCTTACTTCTGATTAGCTCAAAGCTGTAGCCCCCGGCGCGACGTTGAATCTGCTGCGTCAGCCACAGCGTTGTGTAGGGTTTGCCTAAGTTGATAATTCCAGCGATTCCATAGGCTTGACGAGTTTCATCGCCCGTATGACTGTAGTATTCCAACAATGGATAAGCTTTTTCACCGTAGCGTTGCCAAACTGGATTCTTGAGTTTTCCGTCGCCCCATTTTAGCGTGATAATATCTTCTCGAATCGCTTGTAAAATCGGTTGCCACTGCGGATCAAATCGTAATCGATCGCGAATCACTTCATCAATCTCAACTTGTGCGATCGCTTCCGGGGCCATTTTTTCTGCTTGCTGTGCGGCCACGTCTGGAGTCGGAATTTGCACTTCGCGCTGCGTCACTGATACGCCTTGAACATTCACCCCCAGCGCCACCCACACGCCCAACACCAACAACTTTGTTCGCAGTCTGATCATGGTCTACTCATCCAAAGGTCTCTTTCTATGAAAGCATTCCCCCTCACGGCTTTCCAGAAACCTGTATCAAAGGTTATCATTAGCGATAAAAAACATCCTGGTAGTCACGTAGAGATATTCACTGTGACCTTATATCCTAAAAAGCTGCAAGGCAGAATTTTGGACAGTTACATTGTTTTTTATTTATTGCCAAGTTTGCTTTTAGTACAATTAGTTCAAACCACAACAGGCACAAAAACCTTAACCGTACAGTAAGTTTTTACGATACAAATCACAATCAATTGTGTAACGGCTTCGTCACTAATTTTTTATTGGTACTAAATTACACAGCATATTGAAGGAGCGCTATCGTTGCCAACGATCGGGTATCAATTTACGCTTGAGAGTAGCTCTGATTGCAAGGTGGGTTTGCTAACCCTTAAACCCCTCATTTGTCCAAGCTCTGAATCCTGTGCGTCTACCTAACCTCTTATGTTGCCCCGTATTTCCCCTCGGCGCGTTCGCAATCAGGCGATAGATCCTGCTTCAGATCCCGCGTTGTCAGAAGTCACACCTGCTGTCTTCATTTCTTATTCGCGACGAGACAAGGCATTTGTTCAAAATTTGCACGCAGCGCTGAATCGATTAAATCAAAAATCCTGGGTCGATTGGCAAGGCATTCTCCCGACTGAAAAGTGGTGGAAAGCGATCGAAGCCGGGATCGAATCGGCTCACACGTTTGTTTTTGTGATTAGTCCAACCTCGATCGCGTCGGCGGTGTGTACTCAAGAAATTGAACACGCCATTCAACACAACAAGCGGCTGGTTCCTATTTTGTATCAGGAAGTTGATGCAGCCCTCGTGCATCCGGCGATGAGTTCTCACAATTGGGTTTTGATGCGCGACAGTGATGATTTTGAAACTGCTGTTCAGCGATTAGTGACTGCGATCGAGACCGACTTACCCTATGTTCGCAACCATACTCGGCTGTTGATGAAAGCAATTGAATGGCAGCGATCGCAGCGTGATCCCAGTTTTCTGTTGCGCGGCAGTGATTTAAATCAGTCAGAAGAATGGCTCAAACAAGGGCGCACTCAAAGTCCCCGACCGACTGATCTACAAGTCGAATACATTACAACCAGCCGTAAGTCTCCTCATTTACAGCCTACGCCCCGGACAGTTGTTTTGACGAGCGCGATCGCCACCATTTTGCTAATGGGCATTCGTTTTCTAGGCATTTTAGAACCGTTAGAACTGAAAGCCTATGACCAGTTCATGCAGCTTCGTCCCACTGAGCCGCCGGATTCTCGTTTGCTGGTGGTAGAAATGACCGATGATGACATTCAGGCACAACTTCAGCGCGACGAATCAGGAAAAGGTACGCTGTCCGATCGCTCCCTAACTCGACTACTTGAAACGCTAGAACGCTATCAGCCTCGCTTGATTGGACTAGATATCTACCGAGATTTCAAAGCTGATCCCGTCTCTTTAGCAAAACAACTCAGAAGCGATCGTTTGATTGCCCTCTGTAAAGTTCCTGAAACGGATCGTCAGCAGTCCGTTATCAATTCTGGAGTTGCACTGCCGCCAGAGGTGTCTTCTCAGCGGGTGGGATTTGGCGATGTGGTGCTTGATCAAGATAACGGAGTCCGACGACATTTATTGACTCAGCAAGCGGTTCCGAATGCTTCTTGTGCTTCGACTCAAGCGTTCAGTCTGGTATTAGCTCGGCGTTATTTAGAATTGCAGTCTGGCGGTAAGATTGCGTATCGCGATCCATTGTTTTCTGAAGAAGATTTACAGTTGGGGCATGTGGTCTTTCCTCGACTCGGCGCTTTTAGTAATGGTTATCAGGCGATCGACGCATCAGGCTATCAGATGTTACTCAACTATCGGGCCACGCCAGACGGAGCGAGAAATTTGGCTCAACGAGTCACCGTAGAAGACGTTCTCAAAGGCAAGCTCTCCGAAAAAAATGTGCGCGATCGCATTGTTCTGATTGGCGTAACGGCGACTTCTGGCGTAAACGACTACCACACGACTCCTTATCAAACCCTTCCAGGCGTAACAGTGCAGGCACAGATGGTGAGTCAGATTCTCAGTGCTGTATTGGATGGGCGTTCACTACTAACGGTTTGGGCCCCGTGGGGAGATGCACTTTGGATTTTGGTTTGGGGATTGGTTGGCGGCACGATCGTTTATTTTATTCGTGATCCAATCAGACTAGTGTTGGCAGGAGGAGGTGCGATCGTGATTCTATTGGTGAGTTGTTGGGGGATTTTAGTTGTGGGTTCTGTGTGGGTGCCGCTGATTCCTCCAGTGTTGTCGCTGGTATTAACAGGTGCAGGTGCAATGTATGTCACCATTCGACAATATCAGGTAAAGAACTATCGACCTATGCCTGCGTAAAGCATTTTTTCCTGAAACTCGTTGCGGGGTCATCATGATTTTGAATCAGGTATTATCTCGATCGCTTCTAGCATTCACGATCGCAGTCTCTGGATTTTACTCTTTCCCGGCTCAGGCGCAGTCTGTCAATTTTTTTAATCGAGTCAGAGCCATTTTTTCGCGTCCGTCTTCTGCTCCTGCCGCAGGTCGCCGTCGGGGAGCCGCCATTCGCAGTGGGACGTGTCAAGCGATGAATCCACCTCTCACAGCCCTGATTCCGCTTTATCAAACTGCGGGAAGTAGCTTTTTGGTGAGTACGACGACGGCTGAATATCCCACGCTCTGGTTTTATGTGCCTTATGCAATCACGCCCGATCGCCCCGCTGAGTTGAGGCGAGATGACCCCGATCCAACCGATCGCAACTACGTCCAACAGCAAACCGTTCTGCAACTGACCAATGCGCCTGCTGGGGTGATTGGCGTTCGTCTCCCGGCGACCGAAGCCCCCCTAAAAATCGATCACTCTTATCACTGGACTTTTGTCGTATTGTGCGATCGCCAAGATGCGTCTACAAATCAGTTTGTGTCAGGTGCGATCGTACGTCTAACGGCTCAATCTAGTTCAATGCAGCAAATTCAGCAAACCGGGCAACAGTCGCGCCTCTATACCCAAGCCGGATTTTGGGAAGATGCGGTCACAACGCTTGCAGATCTCAAACGCCGCTCTTCTGATGATTCTCAACTGACAGCCGAATGGACAGCTTTGCTAAAGACTGTAGATTTAGAAGCGATCGCAACCAAACCTATCGTTCAATGCTGTGAAGGTGCAAAATGAGCGTCGTTCAGAAAATACTGATTCTGTTAAGCGGTTGCTTTTTACTGGCTCCTTCGATGGTTTGCGCCCAGTCGATTACCCCTGCCGCCGACGGCACCGGAACGATCGTCACACCCAACGGGAATCAGCTAAATATCAGTGGGGGTCAGCTTTCTGGAGATGGGGCAAATCTGTTTCAGAGCTTCGATCGCTTTAGGTTAGATCAAGGACAGGTGGCTAGTTTTCTATCTAGTCCTGCAATCCGTAATATTCTGGGCCGTGTAGTCGGTGGCGATGTTTCTGTGATTAACGGATTGATTCAAGTTAGCGGTGGCAGTTCTAATCTGTTTTTAATCAATCCAGCGGGAATTATTTTTAATCCAACTGCTAGTTTGAATGTGCCTGCTGCATTCACAGCGACGACAGCGAATGGAATCGGATTTGCAAATGGAGGGTGGTTTAATTCGGTTGGGTCAAATGATTATGCAGCGTTGCTCGGTAGTCCCCATCAGTTTAGTTTTTTGACAGGAGGCACGATCGCGAACCTGGGTAATCTCGCCGTACAACCTGGACAAAGCCTGACCTTTCTCGGTGGCACTGTTCTCAATCTGGGAACGCTCACCGCTCCAGAAGGACAGATTACGATCGCTGCCGTTCCCCACTCTAATCTCGTTCGCCTCACCCAACAGGGCAGCTTACTAAGCTTAGAATTTCAGCCGATCGCGTCTGCGACCTTGCCTCAACTTTTGACGGGCGATCGGGTCATCAATGCCACCGGAGTCACGACCCACTCTGACGGCACGATTCAGCTAACGGGTTCAGGCTTGCGGATTCCAGCTAATTCGGGAACGGCGATCGCATCGGGAATGCTAAACGTCACAGGGCAAACAGGAGGAACGGTCAATGTGTTGGGCGATCGAGTGGCGCTCATTTCTGCTAACCTCGACGCTTCTGGGATCAAGGGTGGCGGGACTGTTCGGATTGGAGGCGACTATCAGGGCAAAGGGACGGTGCCTGCATTAGAAACCTGGGTCGATCGCAACTCTATCATTCGAGCAGATGGCATGACTCAAGGCAACGGGGGAACCATCATCGTCTGGGCAAATCAGACCGCTAATTTAGACGGTATTTTCACAGCGAGAGGCGGCTCGATTTCGGGTAACGGTGGCTTAATTGAAACCTCTGGCCGCCAAACTCTCAACCTCACCAGTACGCCCGATGCCAGCGCGGTGAATGGATTGGGTGGCACTTGGCTGATTGACCCCGTAAACATCACCATTACCGCTCCAATCGGAGGAATGCCACTCAGCCCAAATCAAATTGATGTCGCAAATATTAACACTGCCTTAAACGCAGGAACTTCTGTCGCGATTACAACGAATACTGCTGGAAATGATGCTGGAGATATTCTAGTAAACTCACCGATTAGCAAAACGGCTGGTACAGATGCAACCCTACGATTAGATGCCGTCAGAGACATTACGCTTAATAGCAGTATTACTTCAACGAGCAATCGACTGAGCTTAATTTTGAATGGCGACAGTAATGGTATCGGGGATGGCAGAATTGCAATTAGTCAACCGATCGCGACCGCAGGCGGCAATATTACAGTCAATGGTTCGAGCAATGGGGTGCCCTCGGCGATCGTAGTTTCTCAGCCCATCAATTCTGGCGGCGGCAACATCACCTTCACGGGTACGTCCACTGGGCTGGAAGCGCTTTCTACTATCAGAGTCTCAAACTTAATCTCATCTCAGGGCGGCAACATTACCTTCACAGCAACGAATTCAGATGGCACAGGAATCGCTAGTTTTGCTCCGATTAGCTCTGGGGGCGGTAACATTACCCTGGGTGCGTTGGCTGGGTCTCAAGGAGTTGGGGGTGTAGGAATCACAATCAGCAACTCAGTGACCTCTCAAGGTGGCAATATCACCCTCACAGGCACGAGCCAACAAGCAGAAGGCGTGATTAGCGTTGCCCCGATTAATTCGGGAGGCGGCACCATCACAGTCAACGGCACCACGAATGGAACAGATGAGAGTGGCATTAGCTTGTCTAGTGTTGTCAATTCAGCAGGCGGAACAATCAATCTGACGGGCACAGGCAATTCTGGAATTGCAACCCTCTCAGATTCACGAGGGACTGGAACAATCACTTCAGAAGCAGGAGACATTAATCTGATCGCCGATCGCTTGTCGCCACTCTCACTCTCCGGCACAGGCAATCTTTTCATACAACCCCTCACCCCAACACTCAACATTCAGCTTGGCAACAATTCAGAAGCTCAATTTCTCTCCCAAAGCTTTCTGCAAGCCCTTGTTCCTGGATTTCGATCAGTGACGATCGGGGGAACTACAAGCAATGGTTCAATCACGTTTGCCAATAACCTTACCTTTACTTCACCTGTCACGATCAGAACACTGGGAGCAATTGATAGTCAAGGCTTCAACATTGTTGGAACTGGAAGCATCAACCTGCAAGCTAACTCTATTAATGCTGGCGATATCAATTCTAGTAGCACAGTTGGTAATGGAGGAGACATCGCACTCGTTGCTCGCGATCGCATCACCACAGGCAGTTTGAACGCTAGTTCTACGGTTGGAAATGGGGGTAACATTGTCCTCGATCCAGCAGGGGATATTGTCGTGCAGTCGATCAATGCTCAAGGGGCAGCCATCGGCGGCAAGGTGGACATTATCACAGACAGCTTTTTCCGGGCGTTGGGAGCCTTTCGCGATCTTAATGGCATCGATTCTAGTATCTCGACGGCTGGAGGTCTTCGCGGCGGAGCTATTTCGATTCGGGCTAATCGTAGTTCACCAAACACTCCTTTTATGATTGGAGATGCTACAACAAATGGCACAGTGGGCGCTATTACAACGGGAAATGAGACTCAATTACCCTTGCGATCGGTGACAGGTTTATTCAGGTTAGGCGATCCTCCCGCTGACATTCAAATTGTGACTGCCGCAGTATCTACTTCAATCGTGAATCCAGGCGTGAATCCGGTGGTCAATCCAATTGTAAATCCTGGTGTAAATCCGGTAGTGAATCCAATCGCGCCTAATTCAACGATTCAATCTAACATTTCCGGTGTGCCTGAGATTCAGCAACGGACTCCTGGTGTTACAGAGTTGCCCAATGCGGCTCCGCCGTCCCTTCTGATTGACTCCAGTTTGGCTCCGCTAGAAGCTGCCATCACTAACGAATTCACCAACTACCTGACACTCCCCACAGTTCCCCCCACTGTTACGTTACCAGAAGCTCAAAACAACTTGCAGCAAGTTCAGTCAGCGACAGGAGTCAAACCAGCGCTACTTTACCTTACCTTTAGTCCAGAAACGCCAGGAGTAGACTTAGGTCAACCAGAGAGCGATCGACTAGAAATCCTGCTAGTTACTGCAACAAAACCACCCATTCGCAAACGCATTTCAGCCGCTACTCGATCGCTCGTTCTCAAAACCGCCCAACAATTTCGCAACGAGGTCTCTGATCCGAGTAAGACGCGCACTCGTAGTTACTTGACTTCAGCCCAACAGCTTTATCAATGGATGATTGCTCCGATTGAGTCTGAGCTTAAAGCTAATGGCATTCAAAATTTGGCGTTTATTGTAGATTCTGGATTGCGACTAATGCCGATCGCCGCCCTTCACGATGGTCAAAGTTTCATCATTGAGAAATACAGTGTTGGCATTATGCCTAGTCTTAGTTTGACAGACACTCGGTTTGTCCGCTTAAAAAATGCTGAAGTCCTTGCGGCAGGAGCCTCTGAGTTTCAAGATCAAAATCCTTTACCGTCTGTTGCGATCGAGCTATCAACTATCCAAAAACTGTGGTTTGGCGATACTTTGCTCAACGAAAGTTTCACGCTCAACAATCTCAAAGTCAAACGTGAACAACAACCATTTGGCATCATTCACTTATCGACTCATGGGGAATTTTTACCAGGGGCGATCGGCAACTCTTACATTCAACTCAGCGATACCAAACTGCGCCTCGATCAAATTAGACAACTTGGTTGGAACACACCCCCTGTCGAATTGTTAGTTCTCAGTGCTTGTCGAATGGCGGTCGGGAGCCGAGATGCCGAACTAGGATTTGCCGGATTTGCGGTGCAGGCAGGCGTAAAATCTGCGTTAGCAAGCTTGTGGAATGTTAGCGACGAAGGCACTTCTGGACTCATGGCAGAATTTTATCAACAATTGCAGCAAGCCCCAATCAAAGCCGAAGGACTGCGGAGAGCGCAAATCGCAATGCTTAAAGGAACAGTCCGGTTACAGTCGGGTGATTTAATCTGGTCAGGTGGACGATCGCCCCTGCCTACAGATCTCTCGATCGTCAGCGATCGTCTGTCTCACCCCTACTACTGGTCTGCCTTCACCCTGATCGGAAGTCCGTGGTAACCGAGCATTACAACTAAACTTTTGACCAACCATCACCACTAAACTTTTGTCAAACCACTTGACGCGCCGCCCAATCCCCGATATTCTCTCAACTTAAGGCTGTTTGATAAAATAGCCCCGAACACCCAAAATCTAGTTCGTCGCCGCCCAAGGCTGTTAGCAGCAACCGAGGACGGCTAACCCACAAGACTGATCTTCCCAGTCAAGAGGGCTAATGGATGATCTTACCACTCCATCGGTCGCTCTGACTTGCGCTGATTGTCGGGGCGACTAGTTTTTGGGCGTTCAAACAACCCTGAAACTCATTTTGGAGTTATTTGATCATGGAAAAAGCGTTTTTGAGCGCTGGCTTTCGGCTGTGCAATTTACTGTGGTCTATTCTCGAATCGATTGAAGACCGTCATCTAGCATTCGTCGCCCCATTCACATCTCCTCACGATGCGATTCCCACTCCACTACAAGATCTGTTGCCCAAAACGTTGATTCCTCAATCAAACGAATTTGAAGCGCTGCGGGTTTTGGTGATTGGTTCCGTCGAGGGTGTCAATGAAACTGTGCAAAACCTTCACGCTCGACACTTTGCCCAGGCGAGTGATTGGAGTCCCTTGTTACCTGCGCCGATTCCGGGAGCCGTAATGCGAGTGCTAATTCGCCAGCGTCAAAAATAAGGCGTTGCTGACTGATTGACTGATCCGCCTTCATTGCAGTGTTGTCGGTCAATCAGGGAGCATCCCAATTGTGCAAAATCTCGGATTGCCCTCCTCACGAAGTGGGGCGAGAGCTTTGCCAGCCCGTCTCCCCTGCCGTGTACACACAGGTCGATCGATCTGTCATTGCTGAGATCCTTCGCCCCCTAAATCCCCCAAAAATGGGGGACTTTGAGCCGTCGTCCTGGCTTTGAACTTTGGAAATCTTTCCTTTGTCAAAGTCCCCCAGAATGGGGGATTTAGTGGGCTGAAGCCGCCTGAAACGAAGCGACAACGACTTGTGCGTACACGGTAGGCCCTTCTTCTCCCTGGGGAGAAGGTGAGTCAGATCTCTTGTTTCCTCTCCTGGGGGAGAGGGTCAGGGTGAGGGCAGAAAGACTGTGCTACACAATTGGGATGCTCCCGTCAATCAGTCCTTGTCGGAGCGAGTTGTAGTTAGCCGCCTAATAGTCTTCCTGCAACAATCATAGATGCCCTCCGAAGGTTCTTGCGAAGCTAACATTAACGTAAATTCGATGAGAGTTTGTCGCTTCGTTGTTCACGGCTAGAGAAGAATTCTAGTTCAAAGTCCCTCACTTGTGGGGGATTTAGGGGACGTTTCTGGATCTGCGACCCCTTGCGGCTATCTCGAAGAGCGGGAAGCATTCGTCGAACTGACGTTAACATTAATCGACAGGTATTCACGCAGGAAGTCTATTGAAGGATCGCCGTCCAGAAGTTCGCTTGATGTCGAGATCGATCGAATTCACACTCAAAGATCACGCTCTTGCTGCACACTGAATTAGCTGTAGCGCTTGTTCACGATTGTTCTTGTCCTGTAGTGTGTTAGCCACTTTTTGCGCCTGGACAGGTTGCTTTAGTCGGGCATACTCTACAGCGATCGCTTCCAACAAACTCCCGCGATCGTCGGTCATGTCGATGATTGTTCCACCTTCTGCCCCCAGACGATCAACTTGTGACTCATCCCCTGGAATCGTTTGCGCTACCTTAAAAGCCTGATCCAACATTGGCAGTGCTTGATCAGATTGACGAAGTTCAACATAGCGCTGTGCGATCGCAAGAAGTAGCTGAGTTTTGCGCCTTTCTGGTGTAAGTTGATCAACAATCGGAATGGCTAGATCAAAGCGATTTTGGTTGAGCAATAAAGTTGCAGCAGACTGTAGGCGATATTCTCGACCATCGGGATTTTGAGTGCCCTGAGCGAGTTGGAGTGCCCCGATCGCCTGCTTTGCATTCAAAAACAATGTAAACGGATTGTCAATGCGTCCCCCTATGCCTGTATCACCTGCGCTGGCATTGAGTTGAACGACTTGCTCAAGCAGTTGGCGCGATGTCTCAGTTTCTCCCATTTGAGCATACGTCAGCGCAATCGCTCCCACGCCAATGTATTTGAGGTCGGTCGGTTCAGAGATATCGCCGCCTTCTCGTTTAATTCGTTCACTAGCAGCTTTTGCGAGAGGCTCAATTTGTTGTTGAGTTTGCTGAAGGAGGGTTTTTGCCCAGGCGGTTTGTCCAGACTGATGAGCAATGAGCGCGATCGTAGCGCGTAACTTAACCCGCAACAAAGAACGATTGGTGATCGGCAACTGCTCGACCCAGTTCAAGGCTTGGGTGTGTTGTCCGCTTTGAGCATAGGCTTCGACAATTTTTTGGATCTGTTCATCTTGTAGACCATAGTCGATCGTAGAAATGCGCGCCCATTCTTGTAAAATCCAATCAAACAACTGAGCTTCTGTGGCAGTTCTGATGAGATCGGCTAGTTCTGCTCTTTGCCAATCATCTTTCTTATTTTGAATCTGGCTCAACTGTTGGCTCAGAAGCTGCGTGGCTCGATCGGGTCGTTTTGCCTGAATATCAGCCGCCATGATTGCTTTAAAGGCTTCTGGCTGAAAGAAGGTCAAATCGGTTTGTGCAAGCTGTTTGGCCTCGTCGCGTCGCCCGACTGTGAGATAGTCTGTCACCAATTCTCGTATGACCAGTTCTCGCAGCGATGTCTCAACCTTAGCCGTGAGAGATTTGGCTACTTGCAGTGCTTGCCGAAACCGCTGAGTGGCTTTGTCTGGTTGATTTACTTTGTCATAACCAACTGCAAGCTGTCCGAGTGCGGTTGCTTTTTGAGCCGGGTTCGTAATGGTGGCAATCAGTTGTTCTGCATTGTTGAGTTGTTGGGCGTTGCTGTAGGCATTGGCAATTTCGCGCAGTGCGATCGCTTGACTTTCTGAGTTTTTGGGCAAGGTTGCAGCAACATCTTTCGCTTTGGCGTAGTTTCCTGACTGAGCATAGATCGCGGCTAACTGTTGCAAAAGTTCTAGTCGAGTGGACTGTGCAGCAGGTATTTGTTGAATTGTTTTTTCTACTTGCTCAAGAATGGACTGTGCCGCTTGAGGTTGAGAGAGGATTACAGATCCCTCCGCAACATCGAGTAAGCCCTTTGCCTTGAAGGTTGCTCCTTGAATAAATGGGGCGGCTTCACGGGCTTGATTGAGGGCACTGGTGGCGGTTTGGGGCTGACCTAGCGTGGTGTAGTGACGAGCGATCGCTGCCAGTGCGCGAGTTTTGATCAAACTATGGGTCGGAAAGAGCCGTTGAGTAATTTGGAATAGCTGATCTAAGGTCGATCGCAGTTGCGTTGATTGTGAGTTGCCCGCTAGTTTGATCAATCGCTCAAATCGAGGAGTCGATCTGCTACCATCATTCAAAAGCCATTGCGAAACTAGATCGGGGTGAATCAACGTTGGCTCGACTTGCAGCGCGATCGACAAGGCTTCTTGTAGTTTCTCAAAAGTTATTTTGCTATCTCTACTATCTAATGCGGTGCGGGCCTGCTCTGATGGTGTCAAGATTCGACTTTCTACCGATTGATCGGGAGCGCAAACCAAAGGAGGAACCGACTGAGCAACCCCGCGATCGCTCATCAAAGTAGCATTCTGAACACCGACCAAGACAAATAAAGTAAGTAGACAGTTAAACCGCAATAAATAAGGCATATCAGAACTAAAGTATGGCTATCTATCAGTAGTAGATACGACATTAAGAGTTTCCGTTCCCGACTGTTAATGAATGGTTTGGACAAAATCATCGATCCGTAGGGTGTGTTAAGCCATGCAAAATGCACCACTAACCCAAACCACCCACACGAAACGTAAATACTTCGATTATGGAGAAATTAACGAAATCTATTGCTTGATTAATTTGTAAATAAAAGATGCAGCAGTCTGCCTAAAGAGGGATTCTCATCCTACGGGGATGCATTCTATCCTTTGGGGAGAAAATGAATAGTCGTGATTCAATGAACGATCGTGAACTGAAACTCACGCAGTCCCCTTTGTCAAAACTAACTGACAATCGAGCCATGTCCCTTTTAGGAGCTTGAGCGCATGAATAAAATCAGCACCAACAAGATCAAATCAGCGACTCCGTTTCTCCTTTGGTTTCGTCGCTATCTGCCACAAGCACTACAAGCGCGAGTGCGCCCCTACCTTGACCAACCCTACCAACTGGCGCTCAACATTCTCGATTGTTGTAATCCGACTCAGCCGATCGCTGTCGGAAATATTGCTCAAGAGGCCAGCGTGACGCGAGAAACGGCGAGACAGGTCTTATTGGCGCTCAAAGAGGGCGGAATGCTGTTTGCGGTGAGTCCGACTAAGGGCTGGCAACCTCTAGAGATAGAGTCATTGTCCTCTGAAGCGATCGCAGGTCTTGAGTCCGATCGCCTTGAACTTGCTTTGTGGGTCGATCATGTACACCACGTCTAAAAACACTCAAATCTCATCTACATTTCATTGACTTAAGCATCTACTCAAAACCACATCTACACAAAATCACACCAACCTAGCCCCACTGCTCATCAGGTTTTTATGACTCTGCCAGTTCATACCCTCTTGCTTGTTGATGACGTTGCCCCAGACCGAGCGCAATATCGGCGCTGTCTGCTCGCAGATTCAAGCTGCGTCTATCGCTTTTTGGAAGCAGAGAACGCGATCGCAGGCTTAGAACTCTGCCGAACCCAGGCGATCGATGCCATTTTGCTCGATTATTCACTGCCCGATCAGAGTGGGTTGGCGTTTTTGGAGGCGCTCAATGCTCAAAGCAGCGATCATCCCCCCGTCGTCATGGTGTCAGGAGAAGGTGACGAAAGCCTCGCAGTCCGAGCGATAAAACTGGGCGCAGAAGATTATTTGACCAAACGCCGCCTCACCCCCGAACTGTTGCAGCTAACTATCCGCAGCGCGATCGAAAACGCTGGATTAAAACATCAACTTCAGCAAAGCCAAGATCGCTTTCGGGTGTCGATCGAGAATATGCTGGACTGCTTTGGCATTTACTCATCGGTTCGAGACGAGTCGGGACAGATTGTTGATTTTCGGATTGATTACTTAAATACAGCCGCCCTGGAGAGCAATCGAATGACGATCGCTGACATCGGTAGAGGGCTGTGTGAAGCCTTTCCTTCTCATCGTGACGTGGGGCTGTTTGAGGCATATTGCCGAGTCGTCGAGACCGGAGACCCCCTGATTCGAGAGGACTTGATCTACTCCGACCTGTTTGGAGCACAGCTTTTGACAAGAGCCTACGATCTGCACGTTAGCAAATTAGGAGATGGCTTTGTAGCTTCTTGGCGAGATGTCACGGAACGCAAACAAGCCGAATTAGCGCTGCGGGAAACCAACCAACGGATCACAACCATTTGGGAAAGTATGACCGATGCGTATGTAACCCTCGATCGCGGCTGGCGAATTACCTATGCAAATCGAGCCGCCGCGCAAGTAATTTTGCAACTGGCGGGTCTAGAACCGGAAGCATTTCTGGGCAAATCGCATTGGGAAGTTTTTCCTTCGCTAGTTGGTCAAGCGATTGAGCAGGAATATCAACGAGCAGTCAGTGAGCAGGTTGCCGTGACGCTTGAAGTTTGTTATAAGTCAACTAGCAACTGGTTTGAAGTTCATGCTTATCCTCACACAGATGGCTTGGGAGTTTACTTTCGGGATATTACCGATCGCAAGGCTTCAGAGATAGAAATTCAACGGCTCAACCGAGAACTCAACCGACGAGTTGATGAACTGCAAACGATTCTGGATGCGGTTCCGGTGGGCATTACGATCGCAGACGACCCAACCTGTAAAGTGATTCGCGCCAATCAGTTTGCTCAATCGATGCTCTCGGTGCCCTCGGATGCCAACGTCTCTGCCAGTGGAGAACAAGCCGAAACGCTGCCCTTTAGACAACTCCGCAATCGTGAAGAAATCCCCCCCCAAGACTTGCCGATGCAGCAGGCAACCGCTCAAGGAAAAGCCGTGCAAGATGTTGAGATTCAACTAGTGCGATCGGACGGAGCAACCTTTGACTGGTGGGTGAATGCGGTGCCTTTGTTTGATGAACAGGGAGCCGTGCGCGGATGTGTGGCAGCCTTTATGGATATCACAGACGCAAAACGTCGAGAATCGGAACGGCAACAGTCAGAAGATCACCTACGGCAACAAGAAACACAACTGCGGCTATTTGTGAAACACGCCCCTGCTGGGGTGGCCATGTTCGATCGCGAGATGCATTACATCGTGGTCAGCGATCGTTGGCTTACGAGCTATGGATTAACAGGTCAAGATCTGATCGGACGATCGCACTACGAGGTTTTTCCTGAATTGCCCGATCGCTGGAAAGCCATTCATCAGCGCTGTCTCGCGGGAGCGGTCGAAACCTGTGAAGAAGATGCGTTTCCTCGTGCGGATGGATCAGTAGACTGGGTGCGCTGGGAAATTCACCCGTGGCGGACAGAGACCAATGAAATTGGCGGCATTATTATTTTTTCAGAAGTAATCACCGATCGCAAACAAGCCGAACTCGCCCTACAAGCCGCAAATCAACGGATCAGCAGCATTCTAGAAAGCATTACGGATGCCTTCATTGCCCTGGATTCTGACTGGTGCTACACCTATGTCAATCACGCCGCCGAGCAATTTTTAGGACGACCAAGAGCCGATCTGCTGGGGCGATCGATTTGGGAGCTATTTCCCGCCGAGGTAGAAACTAATTCGCCGACTTATCGAGAGCTTCATCGTGCGTTTGCGGAGCAGATTCCGGTCAAATTCGACGGGTTTGCGCCCTCCTTGGGTCTGCACATCGAAGTCAGCGCCTATCCTTCACCCGAAGGCGTTGCTGTCTATTGGAGCGACATCAGCGAAAGGGTACAGCTTGAAGCCGAACGCAGGCAAGCCGAAGCCGCGCTGCAAGAACAAACTAACCTGCTACAACTGATCATTGAAAGCATCGGAGACGGCTTGATTTTGGCCAATCCCCGCGGCGAGTTTGTGTTGTTTAACCAGGCAGCCGAACGGATTTTTGGGCGACTCACCAATGAGCGATCGTCCGATGAATGGTCACGCACCTACGGACTCTTTTTACCCGATCAACAAACCCTTTTTCCCGATCGACAGCTTCCCTTATATCGGGCGATGCAAGGAGAACATGCCACAGATGTCGAAGTGTTTGTCCGTCGTGATCCCGCTTTAGAAGGGCGCTGGATTAGTATCAGTGGGTTTCCGGTAGTAGACGCAAATCAAAACATCACAGGCGGGGTGATTACCTGTCGAGATGTCACCGATCGCAAACAAGTAGAAGCCGCACTAAGAGAAAGTGAACAACGCCTGCAAGCCCTGATTGACAACTCTAATGCTGCCATTTTTATCAAAGATTTGCAGGGGCGTTACTTGCTGATAAATCACGAGTGTGAGCGACTGTTTCACGTCACTAACGAGTGGGCCTGCGGCAAAACTGACTATGACCTGTTTTCTCAAGAAGTTGCAGATGCGTTGCGGCTCAATGATCAACAAGTTCTAGAGTCGGGGACGGCTTTGACTTTAGAAGAAAAAGTTCCGCTAGACGATGGCATTCATACCTATGTGGCTGTCAAGTTTCCGCTGTTGGATCAAGCAGGCGTGACCTATGCTATTTGCGGAATTTCTACCGATATTAGCGATCGCATTCGGATCGAAGCAGACCGCGATCGCTTGCTCACCGAGGCCCAAACCGCCCGCGAAGAAGCCGAAGCCGCCAACCGCAGTAAAGATGAATTTGTCGCGATGATCGCTCACGAACTGCGATCGCCCCTCAACTCGATTATGGGCTGGGCCAACCTGTTGCAAACTCGCACCTTTGATCCAGCAACCACCACAAAGGCTCTGGAAACCATCTCACGCAACACCCAAACGCAGATCCGCCTGATCGAAGATTTGCTCGACATCTCCCGCATGGTCAGGGGCACATTGCAGATCAATTTGGCTCCTGTAGATCTCGCCGAAGTCATGGAAGCCGCGATCGATATTGTGCGTCCGTCAGCCGCCGCCAAAGCGATCGAGCTAAAACTCCAAAAGGTGCCCACGGCTCAAGTCTCTGGTGACGCAAATCGGCTTCAGCAAATCATCGTCAACCTGTTAACTAACGCGATCAAATTTACGCCCCACGCGGGACGAGTCACCGTTGGCTTAGAGCAAGTTGAGTCTCGCGTACAGATTCGCATTCACGACACCGGAAAGGGGATTGCGCCTGAGTTTTTGCCGTTGATCTTTGAGCGATTTCAGCAGGGTCAGCAAAATGCAGGGTCAAAAGATGGATTGGGGCTGGGATTGGCGATCGTCAAACACCTGGTCGATCTCCATTCAGGCACTATCACCGTAGAAAGTCCCGGTATCGGACAGGGATCGACGTTTACGGTACAGCTTCCAAAGCTTGAAGCCTCAGCACAGAAATCGCCAAACGATCGACCTGCTGACACTTCATTGGCGGGGGTTCGCATTCTCATCGTCGATGATGAGCCAGACATGGTGGATTTAATTACTTTTGTTTTAGAAGAGTCTGGAGCCGAAGTACAGTCTGCAACATCGGGGGTTTCAGCGCTGGAGTGCTTGTCTAAATTCAGACCCGACATTTTGGTGAGCGACATTGCGATGCCAGGGGGCAATGGCTACGAGTTAGTGCAGCAGATGAGAACCCGACCAGAGGGACAAATTCCGGCGATCGCTCTCACTGCCTACGCAAGCATCACTTATGAGGAACGATCGCTGCAAGCCGGGTTTCAACAACATCTCACCAAGCCTGTCGAGCCAGAAGACTTAGTTAATGCCATTATCAATTTAGTTAGAGGCATCAGATAAAAATGGCGAGGATCGGCTTCTCCAGCATTAGCAGACGTTGCATGAAGATCCTTCACCTATCGCCCGCGCCATTTCACCGAACACCCGATCGGCTCCGTAGACGTGGGAACGATCGCTTCGCCGTTCAAGATTTTGGTGATCGCGGCTCTCAAATATTCCTGCTTGACGGATTGGGCCGATTCGGGACGGTCATCGATCGCGCCGTTGTAGCAGAGAACGCCCTGCTGATTGAGCAAAAACACATGAGGCGTTTTGGTTGCGCCAAAGGTGTGAGCCACTTCTTGAGTCACATCGCGCAGATAAGGAAAATTGATCTCCTGGTCTCTGACAAAAGTTTTCATCTTGTCAAAGCTGTCTTCAGGATATTGATCCGCGTCGTTGGGATTGATGCCAACGATCGTAAAGCCCTGCGCTCGATAGTCCTGTTGAATCTGTTTGAGACGATCGAGATACATCTTTACATAAGGACAGTGATTGCACATAAAGACGACCGCAACCGCCCGATAGTCTTCTAGATAGCGTGCGAGATGATGAACCGTCCCATCTGTTCCAGGAATCTCAAAGTCTGGGGCATAGCTGCCAATCTGAGTGCCGATCGTGTCCATAGTACTATTCAGGAATTGGGATTCTAGCTTATTAGTGTATCGGCAAGTTCGATCGCTGGAAACCGCAAAATGTTAAGAATCTGTTTCAACACAAAACTTCATAATTCTGTAATCTTAAAGATAGGTTCACTTATCGGTTGCTGTTATGCTGACTTCGCCCCCTGCCACAGATTACAAAACCTGGACGTGGAAAGGATTCCAGATTGCCTATCAAACCCAGGGAACAGAAGGGCCAGCCGTTGTGTTGATTCATGGATTTGGGGCATCGTTCTATCACTGGCGCAAAAATATTCCCGAATTAGCCAAAACCTGTCGCGTCTTTGCGATCGATTTAATCGGATTTGGGCGATCGGCGAAACCGATTCCGATCGAGCAAGTCGAGTACACGTTTGAAACCTGGTCGGATCAGATTGCCGATTTTTGTCGCGAAGTGGTGGGCGAATCGGCGTTTTTGATCGGCAACTCGATCGGCTGTATTGTGGTGATGCAGGCGGCGGTTGATCATCCCGATATCGCGCGAGGGTTGGCGTTGATCAATTGTTCTCTACGGCTATTGCACGATCGTAAACGAGTCGGACAGCCCTGGATCAAACGAGTAGGTGCGCCTGTGTTGCAAAAAATTCTCAAGCAAAAGTGGGTTGGAGATTTATTTTTCAAACAGTTGGCTCAACCCAAAACCGTTCGTCAGATTTTGCTCAAGGCCTATGCGCGATCGGAAGCCGTCACCGACGAGCTAATCGACCTCTTGATGGGCGCAGCCAAAGACGATGGAGCCGCCGCCGTTTTTGTCGCATTCACGGGCTATTCTCAGGGGCCGTTGCCCGAAGATTTATTCCCAAAACTGCCCTGTCCGACCATCATTCTCTGGGGAGAAAAAGATCCTTGGGAGCCGATCGCGTTGGGCAAAGAATTTGCAAACTACCCGCAGGTCGAGCAATTCATTCCGCTACCTGGAGTCGGTCACTGTCCGCAAGACGAAGCCCCCGAACTGGTCAACCCTATTCTGCAAGACTGGATCGCCAAGCAAACCTGATCTCAATCCGAGACTCTACAATTGTCGAAGTTATTTAATTCTTATTCCTAAGTCCTTTAAAACAGTTGCCAGTCGGGGGATTTTAGGCGTTTGAGTTGTTCTAGCCGCACAGTGAAATAGTGGTCGTCTAGTCGGCTGTATTCGTGAGTGTTGGCATGATTGACACTGATTGCCCATCGCCAAATCTGGGCCGCCTGCGTAAACGACTGTAGGGCCGCTATCTCTAACTCCGTCACCGCTTGCACCGACTGATAGCCCGTCAAAAAAGCTTCTCGCACCGTTTTTCCGACCCCTGTACAAAGGGCAACTTGCAGAAATTTAGCGATTTCAAACGCTCGCCAGCCATAGCCACACTGGTCAAAATCAAACAGTGTCACTTGATTGTCATCGGTAAAATGGGCATTGCCACTGTGCGGATCGCCCCAACAAATTCCCCAATAGGGCGGCGCTTGCGGAAAGTCTTGAAGCTGGAGTTTGATGTGAGCGATCGCTTCCTCGACGTACTCTAAGTGCTGCGCTTTGAGAAAGGGAGCAATGATCTTGAGAGAATCGTCCAGTAGATATTTGAGCGTGAGCGGATGGCGATCGGCGTGACTGCAAAAATTTTCTGATACGAGATGCAATTTTGCGACGGTTTCGCCCAGTTTGTGACTCTGAGTTGGATTCAAATCGCCCAAAGGGACTTTTCCAGGTGCGTAGATAAACAAAGAAGCGTAGCGCTTACCTTCGGGGGCGTTGATCTCGATCGCAAGCTGTCCGGTTTTGGTTCTGAGAGGGTGGGCGATCGGAATTCGGTTTTGCTGCAAAAAATCCAATAGTTCCAGTTCAAAATCAATGTCAGATTTAGAGCGCCAGTGGAGATGAGAAATTCTCAGAATATAAGGGCCTGCTTGAGTTTCGACGAGATAGACATCACTGAGTCCTCGATTCCAAAATTGGCAGCGGGTCACTATCCCAATCTCATAGTTGGGCAAAATTCTAGCAATCAGTGCCTCGGTGCTAAGCGTCGAGTAAACGACCGGAAACACGTCGTCAATCAGGCTGCTTGGGGTCTTTGAGATCGAATTTACCCGGCTGTATTCTGCGTTCATTTTTCTGAAAGCACTCCCTCTAAAGGACGCGCTCCTCACGGTTTGGTCGATAGACAACAACTCGTCCGGCCTAGATTAGAACGAGCCGTTTGATCAGATAGTGTTGACTTTGACAATTTGGCGATAGAAAGCTGAAAATTCTTTGCAGGGCTATTTTTCACAAGTTCGACATTCGAATTCGTTCTAGTCCAAAGTTCTAGTCCAAATGTCTACTAATACGCGGCTTGAAGCCGACTCAGCAGATACTCTCCTGACAAAACGGGGGCGTGGCGAGGGGGATTGTCTAAGCTTTGACAGCTAGGGAGACAGGCGATTTCGACCTCATAATCAGGTTGGCAAAAGAATGCGATCGAATAGCGATGAGAAGCCCGATCGCAGGCGGGCATAACGCGATGCTTGGTAGACCGAAATACATCATTGCTCCATCGCTCCATTAAGTCTCCGGTATTGACCAACAGGGTATCGGGAATGCAAGGGGCAGAAATCCAGTCTCCGTCTGCGGTCTGCACTTCTAGACCACCCATTTGATCTTGAAATAACAAAGTCACCGAGCCATAGTCAGAATGTTCTCCGGCGCGAATTTGTCCTGGCTCTAAAGCTTGCATGGGTGGATAGTGCAACAATCGCAGCACAGATTCTTGATTGACATGACGATCGCTGATAAACGACTCTGGCAAATTTAACGCTAAAGCAAACGCTCGAAAGACGCGATCGGCGGTTTCTGTACAGGCTTCAAAAAAGTCCAACATCGTCTCTCGAAAGGACACATCCTCAGCCAGCCAGCGATTTTGGGTCAGGGCAGGATTGGCAGAAGTTCGGTCTTCTCTGCCCATGTTGAGCGCCTCCTTTGCGTCACCCGGACGATCGGGATTAAGCTGCTCTCGCTGCATGGCAATATAGCCCCGGTTGCTGACTTCATCGTTCCAGGCAAGCTGTTGTTTGGTGGCTAAGGGCAATGAAAAGAATTGTTGACTTTGAGCAAATGTTTTTTCTAATAGGGTTGGGTCAACGCCGTGATTTTTGAGGTAGATAAACCCGATCGTATGACAAGCTCGATAGATTTCTTGAGCAACAGTCTGCTGACCTGCTCGATCGCCCTTCACAAAAGGCGCAAAATCGATGACGGGAATTTCTACCGAAGTTAACGTTTGTGTCGTATTCATTACAACCTTTGGAGAAAATACAGAATGATTTAATTGACTGTTACACTACGCATCAAACAGCGATGGGTTATGGGTTTGACCTACTAACGCGAAACCTCTAACCTGATGTATAAAGAGGAACCCAGTAGAGCCAAGAAAGCAACTCAAAAAGCTGTTTTCTATCTTAGAGAACTCTAATTGAGCGGCAAAATTTCTGCTGTGGCGATCGCGACAAACTGATCACCGCACCTTCATTGACCAAACTACATGAATCTGGGCACACTATGGCAGTTGAGACACCGACCTCTATTTTTAACCCTGCCGTCGATCGCACATTCTTTTTCGCCAATGAAGCTCTCCACCGAGAAAAAAGTAACTGCTGGCTTTGGTGCAGCATTATGCTTATTGGGACTGGTGAGTGTTGTGTCTGTGGGGAGTGTCAGCCAGCTTAATCAGAGTTTGACCCAGGTAGCCCAGACGAGCAAAGTCGTAGAATCACTGCAAAGATTGATGTCTAGCCTCAAAGATGCAGAAACCGGACAGCGCGGCTACTTGATCACAGGCAGATCAGACTATCTAGCTCCCTATTATCGAGGCGTAAAAGCCGCACAACAAGAACTAAGCGCGCTCTATCAGACTTCTGCAAATCTTGAACAACAGCAGCGACTAGCGACCCTAAAACCGATCGTCGAGACCCATCTCGCAGAACTTAGTAGCACGATTCAACTCAGGCGATCGCAAGGACTCTCGACAGTCTTACAAAAGGCGCAACCTGACAAAAGTAAAGCAGAAATGGATTTGATCCGATCGCTGCTACAAGAAATGGAAGGCCGCGAACGACAAGTTTTAGAACAGCAAAAAGTACAGGCAAATATCAGAACCCAAACCGTTACCTGGATCATTAGCGGAAGTAGTTTGTTAGCATTCACGATCGTCGTTGCTTCAGCGTTAACGATTCATCGCGATCTCAAGCGTCGTCGCCAGGTCGAAACGGCTCTTCAAGACAGTGAACTTCGCTTTCAAACCTTTATGAATCACAGCCCATTGTTAGCATTCATCAAGGATGAAAAGGGGTGCTATGTCTACACCAATCAGTCTGTAGAACAGCGATTTGATCTTCCACCTAACAGCATTCAGGGAAAAACTGACTTTGATTGGCTCCCTCACGAAACCGCTCAACAAGTGCGCCAAACCGATCGCATTGTCTTCACCACTGGGCAGACAACCGAAGCGATCGAAACCGTGAAAAAACCTGACGGCACATTGAACTATTGGCTGTCGTTTAAGTTTCCACTTAGAAGTGCGGGGCGATCGTGGTTGGGTGGAGTGAGCCTCGAAATTACCGAGCGAATTCGGCTAGAACATACACTATTTCATCAAAAAGAACTGGCGCAGGTGACACTGCAATCGATCGCGGATGCGGTGATTACAACCGATGCCTCTGGTCGGGTAAAATCGCTCAATCCAGTTGCAGAAATGCTCACAGGTTGGACACAATCAGAGGCCGCAGGCTTGCCGTTAGAGACAGTTTTTCCGATTATTCATGAAACCACTCGTGAGGCGGCTGAGGGGTGCATTCATCAAGTCTTAAAGAACTGTACGGTGGGCGTAGATAATCAAAGGATTCTAATTGCCCGCGATGGTCGAGAGATTGCGATCGCAAATTCGGCGGCTCCAATTCGGGCGAAGGATGGGGCGATTTTTGGGGCGGTGATTGTGTTTCACGATGTTTCTCAGACTCGTCGCCTGACTCAGCAGCTTTGTTGGCAAGCCAGCCACGATGCGCTCACCGGATTGGTCAACCGTCAAGAATTTGAAGACCGTCTCAAGCAAATGGTGCAAAATGCTGAATCGCAGGGTCAGCAACATGCACTGTGTTATTTGGATCTCGATCAGTTCAAAATTGTCAATGATACCTGTGGTCATGCGGCGGGGGATGAATTGTTGCAGCAGGTGGCAAATTTGCTCCAGGCTCAGGTGCGCCAAACCGACACACTGGCTCGATTAGGAAGCGATGAGTTTGGACTGTTGCTGCACTGCTGTCCGCTACCACAAGCTCAAAAGATCGCCGAAGCGCTCTGTGAACAAGTGCAGTCTTTTCGATTTTTTTGGCAAGAGAAAGTGTTTACGATCGGGGTCAGTATTGGTCTGGTGATGATCACGGCTGAAACCAAAAATGTCGCCGAAGCTTTGAGTACGGCAGATGCAGCGTGTTATGCGGCTAAGAGTCGCGGGCGCAATCGAGTTCAGGTTTATCAGGCGGACGATCGCGAACTGGCTCGACAAAAGGGTGAAATTCGCTGGGTAGCTCGGCTGACACAAGCTTTAGAAGAAAATCGATTTTGTTTGTATTATCAATCGATCGTGCCTGTCGTTCCGTCTTCCTTTGTCAGTGAGCATTATGAAGTCCTGCTGCGACTGCGAGACGAGGAGGGCAACATGGTGGCTCCAGGAATGTTTATTCCGGCGGCAGAGCGGTATCATCTCATGCACTTAATTGATCGCTGGGTGATCAAGACGTTATTCTCAACTCAAGGGCCGCGCTATCGTAATCTTTGGCAACAGTGTCAACACCAACGCCGCGCTTGTAATCATCTTTATGCAATCAATCTATCTGGTGCCAGTATTAATGATGATCACTGTATTGATTTCCTTCATGAGCAGTTTAGTATTTATGAAATTCCGCCAGAGATGATCTGTTTTGAAATCACAGAGACGTTAGCGATCGCGAATCTAACTAAAGCGGCCCAGTTCATTCGTGATTTAAGAAGTTTAGGCTGCCGTTTTGCGTTAGATGATTTTGGCAGTGGCATGTCTTCTTTTGCCTATTTAAAGAATCTACCGATCGACTATCTCAAAATTGATGGCTGTTTTATTCGTCAGATGATGGACGATCCAATCGATTTAGCAATCGTCCGGGCAATCAAACAAATTGGACAGGTGATGGGCATTCAAACGATCGCTGAGTTTGTAGAAAATGACGAAATTTTGGAGCAGTTGCGATCGCTAGGAGTCAACTACGCCCAGGGATACGGAATTGCGATGCCTCGTCCTTTACCCAATCCAGAACGGCGCAATTCTCACTGTCATTACAACCCTCTAATTGTGGGCTAATGGGAAGCGATCGCACGACTCCGAACTCAAGTAGAGTTAATGAAGTACGATTAGACGCTGCTCCTATTAAATAATTTTGCCCATGCGTCGGGATTCAATTTTTTATGCTCTGTTTCGTCAATCGCCCAGTTTGCTGTTTGAGTTGCTAGACACGCCTCCTGAGTTGTCTGAGCAATATCGATTTGAGTCGGTCGCTGTCAAAGAGCCAAAATTTGAGATTGACGACGTGTTTTTACCGCCAATGGCTGAAGCGTCGGGGACAGTTTTCTTTGCTGAAGTACAGATGCAAAAAGATGAGCAATTGTATGAACGGCTGTTTGGTGAATCCTTTTTATATTTTTATCGCAATCGTGATTATTATGCAGATTGGCAGGCGGTGGTGATTTATCCCTCGCGACCAGTGGAGCAGACAAATTCTCAGCCGTATCGAGCGCTTCTAAACAGTGACCAAGTGCATCGGGTATATCTAAACGAGCTGGGTAACGTTGAAGAGTTGCCCTTGGGTGTGGCGGCGATGGTGCTGACGATCGTCGATGAAGTGAATGCACCAGAAATTACCAGACTGCTAATTGGAAGAGCAAATCAAGAGGCTTCTACAGGAGCAGCGAGACAAAGCATAATAGAGATGATCAGCACGATTATGGTCTACAAATTTACTAATCTGTCGCGGCAGGAGATTGATGCGATGTTAGGGACTAAACTTGAAGAAACACGAGTCTACCGAGAAGCACAGGAAGAAAAGGCGATGGCGATCGCTCTCAACCTGCTGCAAAAAAACCTATCGCTGGAGATGATCGCTGAAGCTACTGAACTCAGCATTGAACAACTTCAAAACCTCCAATCTCAGATCAAACGGGATTAGAAAGCGATCTTGTTTTCTACGTCCAAGAAGATTGCTCGATTTTACTAATCTGTCGCGGCAGGAGATTGATGCGATGTTAGGGACTAAACTTGAAGAAACACGAGTCTACCGAGAAGCACAGGAAGAAAAGGCGATGGCGATCGCTCTCAACATGATGCAACACGGTTTTCCAATAGATAAAATTTCACAGTTGACAAAGCTTACGATCGAACAGCTTCAACACTTCCAATCTCAGCAGAACTAGAGAACGACCGGGTTCACCTAAAGAGAAAGAGGTCGATGTAGAAAAGCGGGAACTTCGCTTGTTCTCTATGGAATTGAAAAGTTGAATGTTGACCTGAGTTTATAGGTTAGGCATCATGGCTAAACTCTCGACGTAGAATGGCTTTACTCATTTCAGGAGTGCCGATCGAGACAACTGATTGGGCATCCACCGACCATTTTTGTAGTTCTGCGCTGTGCGCTGAATTTAGGTTAATGTCAATTTGATGGACGCAGCAGTGAGGCGCTTCTAAATCAAAAAATAGGACTGCATATCGTTGTTTTTCGACCATCAACCGCAGCATTTTTTGTCCTTCTGCTGACTTCAAATCGAGAAATACTTTGAGACGGCGCTTGCCATGAGTCGGGTTTGAAATCGCGATCGTCCACATCACCATCGGGTGCGGCGACGGGCAGAAAAAGGGTCGCTGATGAATCTGGTTGTACAGCTTATTGATTTGAATTGACTGAATCTCAGTATGGGGCAACATCACCCACAAAGCAGGCAGCGTTTCTCGCTCGGCCGCAAAAGGGTGAGCAAAGACACTCTTGCTGTACTGTTCACGGTCTGGATAAATCGGAACGCCTGTGACTTTTTCGGGTTGAGTAGAGATCGGTTTGACTTCACGCCAGCGAATCGGTCGATCGTGACTAACCTCTCTCGAATGTCGCTCGACCAAGGGGTTGAGTTCGGTGAGAATCTCGGCGATCGACTGAGGGCGCTGTTCTGGTGATTTCTCTAGACAACTCATGATCAGATTTGTCAGCGCTTTAGGAAAGTCTTTCTTGGGAGCAACTTCTCGAAAGTGACGCGGAGACTGAGAGCAGTGGGCATGATACCAGCTTTGGTGAGAAGGTGACCCGGCTGATAGCGGCAACTGACGAGTCAGCATCTCAAACAGCGTCACACCCAGACTGTAGATATCAGAACGCACGTCAAAGCTTTCACCCGCGAGTTGCTCTGGCGCTGAGTAGGCAGGCGTGCCCATATAGGCGGAGGCAGCTTCGTCTGCTGCAAGCATGGTGGCAATGCCAAAGTCGAGAATTTTAACCAGTTCTTGCCAACTGGGGTCGGGACTGATCAAGATGTTGCCGGGTTTGATGTCTCGATGCACGATCGCGCGCGCTTGTTTACCATCGATCACAATTCCTGTGTGAGCACATTGCAGCCCCAGGCAAATTTGTAGCGCCAATCGCAGAAACCGGGGCAGTGAGAGCGGTTCGAGTTGAATCACGCTGCTCAGACTCTCACCAGACAGATACTCCATCACATAAAACGGCACGTCGTAAGCATCAGTTCCGTAGTCTGTGACGCGCACAATATGGTGACTTTTTTGACCCAGTTGAGCGCAGACTTTTGCTTCATTTTCAAAGCGATCGCAGGCTTTTTGGGTGATTAAATGACGTTTCAGTAGTTTGACCGCGACTGGGTTGCCTAACAGCACATCCTTTGCTCGGTAAACACTGCCCATTGCACCTTGACCGATCACTTCGATTAGTCGATAGCGATTGTTGATCAGTCGTCCGAGGTTGGGGTCTAGGGTCATGGATTGGGGCGATCGTTCCAGGTCAAGAGGTGACAAAAGCTACTCCATTCTGCTAGGTTTTCCAAAAATTTGCAGAAGCTGTTCCCTAGCTTCATAAACTCAGGTTGCCCGTCTACCCAAGTCTTTGAACATCGTTGGTTCAATTCGCCTCGTCAATCAGGTTTAGTCTTATTTCAAAAACTCTAGTGAAAGGCTGGACAACGTGGTGTTACGGATGTAGTATACGGATAGTTACTGTAATACAGCCACCAAAGCCTTCCATGATTTGTATCCTCCGATCGTTCTTACGCAATGCTATGTCACGCCTACTCCATCAGGGTTTGGGCGAAACATCAGTGCGGACGTGTGAGGGAGCAGATTGCTTCAGCGGACACAAATCGACCAGCGAAGGCATTACAGCCGCTAGATGGCTGAATCCGGGTCAATCGATCGACAGCGGGAGGTGCAGGGCAATCCTGACACTGGTCTAGAGAAAAGTACATCTAACTTTCTCCCCCCGCTCCTGATCGTCAGAGGTGGGGATTTTTTTTAGGAGTGAACTTTAATGCAAGCTCAACAGACCGAACAACCACACATACTTCAAAACCAGGTGGTCGTGTTTTCCAAGAACTATCTGCCCCTGGCACGCATCAACATCAAACGAGCGATCGTGCTCCTCGTCACCGGACAAGCCGAATTGCTGGAGTATGGCAGCCCTCGTCAATGGGAAGTGCGATCGCCCAGCGTCGTACTACAAATCTCAGAACACATTCGTCTGACCAGTGGTAACTCCGAGCGGCGCTGGAAAATCCCTCCTGTGGGTCGTCGAGAACTGTTTCGCCGTGACAATCACACCTGTCAATACTGCGGCACAACCAAACATCTCACGATCGATCACGTCATCCCCCGCTCAAAAGGCGGAACCCATACCTGGGACAACGTGGTAGCCGCTTGTGAAAGGTGTAACTCAGCTAAGGGCGATCGACTACTACACGAAATCGGCATGGTTCTCAACACTAAGCCCAAATCACCCATTCACCCAGCGATCGCCTTCGCAGAACAGTTTTGGAAAGAACAACCCCTGTTGTAAAGGATGGGTTTTCTGAGTAGCGTAACTAGCGAATCCCAGATAGAGAGGACAATACAGCGATTTCTTCACCCTTGTCCTCTCACCCTCCAAAAAAAAGTTGTCGTATGCCCTTGACGTTGTGTAGTACGTTGTATTATATTTGTAGTATGAAAGCGAAACACCAAAACACAACACCAAAACACAACACAAAGGAGCTAATCCGATGACCACTCGCTCCCTTCTACTAACTAGCAACTTCTCAAAACCCTGGGAATTACTGCAAACACATTCCCCGCCGCTTTGAGAGATACAACTCAATCAGGGAAGCAATTCTTCTTACGCTATCCAACAGCCTGAAGTACGCCAGCTAATGGCGATCGAACACGACTTTCTCTAACTCCGGCTGACACCAGCAAACCTGAACCATGAAAACTAAATAGAAACCACCTTGGGAATGTAGCTTAGTCTGGCTCAAAGCAGCGGTTTGTCGAACCGAAGATCGTGGGTTCAAATCCCATCATTCCCGTGTAGCCTTGTGGACGACTAGAAAAGTCGCTGTGCTGCTCAAGTACAGAGAAGCGGGTGCAACTCCCGTCGAGGCTCCCAAATGAGGATGTAGCTCAGATGGACAGAGTACTTGTTTCCGAGACAAGTTGCCACAGGTTCGACTCCTGTCATCCTCGCTGATGGGGACGTGAATGGTATTCGACTGCTCCGAAACCAACAAACGGACGGTTGCAGAATTGGGGTTCGATTCCCCACGTCTCCACCAATTCAGGTTTGCATCTCCAGGTTGCCAAATGGGAAGGCGTTGGTCTGCAAAACCAATTATTCGTGAGTTCGATTCTCACCCTGGAGTCCAACGATCGCAGTGTTGCTTAATTGGTAAAGCCCCAAGTTCATATCTTGGTGATTGTGGGTTCGACTCCCACCGCTGCGACCAAATGCAGAGATAGTGTAACGGCAGCACAAGGGTCTCCAAAGCCTTTTGTCCGGGTTCAAATCCTGGTCTCTGCGTTCTACGGTGTGCCTTAGTCTAAGAAGCTTACAAACTGGTAAAAACTGATTTGCCTATTAGTCTGATTGGTTTGTGTCTTACAGTCTGCTTGCAGGTTAAGACGACTCCTCAAACTTACACATCGTAGAAATCTCAAAGTAGAAATCTCGAAGTAGAAATCTTGAGGTAGAAAACTCAAATCCTGGTGCCGTAGGCAAATTGGTAAAGCCACAGAACTTTCAATTCTGCATTTGCGGGTTCGACTCCCGTCGGCACTGCCTGGGTAGGTATGCAAATGGCTGAAGCAGACCGACTGTAAATCGATCGTCTATGACCGTTGGGGGTTCGAGTCCCTCCCTACCCACCTGACAAGTTCCATCAAGAACAAAGTGAGAATCCCTCCTCGCGAAGCGGAACAAAGTTCTCCCTCATCCCTTCCTTGACGCATCAATTATGGAGAGTAACCCTATTAGGCAATAGGCGCTGTTTGCTAAACAGATGGAGTTTACTACTTGTGGTTCGAGTCCACTGCTCTCCGCCTGATGAGAACGTAGTGTAACTGGATAAACATCTCGGTCTACGAAACCGAAGATTGAAGGTTCAAGTCCTTCCGTTCTCGCCAATTTGGGAATGTAGCTGAGTTGGTTTTAGCACCAGGTTGAAGCCCTGGAGACGCGGGTTCGATTCCTGCCGTTCCCATCCCATCTGGGAAATTGTATTGCCCCATAGCTCAATGGCGGAGCTGGCGGCTGTTAACCGCACGGTTGTAGGTTCGACTCCTACTGGGGCAGCCATTCATTGCCGAGTAGACGAATTGGTAGAGTCATCCGTCTCTGAAACGGAGGTTTGTAGGTTCAAATCCTACCTCGGCAGCCAAACAATCAACCTAATGGGAATCCGATAGAATTTTTTGCTTCGTTATTGGGCGCTTCTGCCCCCCACCCCTCGATTCTGGAGGACTTTCAGACAAGATTTGGGTTCAAAGTCCTTCACTCGTGGGGGATCTAGGGGGCTGCCTGAATTAACAGCCGCAGCGAAAGATTCGATTGGATTCACCTAAGTTATTGGGAAGTACGCAAATAGGCAAAGCGACTTGACTTTGAATCAAGTGTTTGAGGGTTCGATTCCTTCCTTCCCAGTCAGGGGGCGTGAGATGTAACTGGGTCACTATCTCTATCCTCCTGTTTCATGCTTCTGTAGCCCAACTGGTAGAGGCGGCTGTCTCAAAAACAGTCTGTGTGCGGGTTCGACTCCCGCCAGAAGTACCAATCATGCTGCTGTAGCCCAATTGGAAGAGGCACTGGTTTTAGAAATCAGGGGTTGTGGGTTCAAGTCCCATCAGCAGTACCAAGTTAGTTCGTGATTGTGATTTTTAATTTGAGGTTCAAAACAACCCCGAAGGGTAAATCAGCAATCACGAGTGATGAGATATCGGGATGTAGCTCAGTTTGGTTTAGAGTTGCCGCTTTGGAAGCGGAAGGTCGTGGGTTCAAATCCTACCATCCCGACCATTTGCCCTTGTGATGCAATTGGAAGACATGCCGTGGTCAGAACGCGGTTTTTGTGAGTTCAAATCTCACCGAGGGCACTGATGCTCCTGTGGCGAAAGGGAAGACGCACTAGACCGAGGATCTAGTTTTTTGTGGGTTCGATTCCCACCAGGAGTACCAAGCACCGAAGGCGGAAGTGGTCTACGCGCACGCCCGATAAGCGTGTTATTAGCAGGTTCGAGTCCTGCTCGGTGTACCAATTAAAAAGGGATGAGGGATGAGGGATGAAAGCTTCGGATTAAGTTTTAGTTGGTCACTCATTCTTTTGTTTGGGTCGTTGGCAGAGCGGATATGCGGCCGCCTTTTAAGCGGAAAGATCCAGGTTCAACCCCTGGGCGACCCACCAACTTTAGCGTCTGGTTGAGCGATCGATTTGATTGTTTAGTCGATCGCTGCATTCTACCTCCATAGCAGTTCTAAATCAGTTGTGAGACTCTCGAAATAACGGGTTCTTAGCGATGAGTTCTCAGCCATCCACTAACGACTAACCACTAACGACTAACTACCAACTTCTCACAACTCAAATAAGACAGCGATAGTTGAGCGATCGCAAATGGGCTATTAGCTCAGTGGTAGAGCAGCCGCCTCTTAAGCGGAAGTGTGTAGGTTCGAGTCCTACATAGCCCACCAAGCCCCTGTGACGCAATCGGTAGACGTGTCCGGCTTAAACCTGGAATCTTTGCGAGTTCAACTCTCGCCAGGGGCACTGCGGGGATGGAGCAACAGTGGCTCGGCAGTCTCATAAGCTGCAAATCAGTGAGTGCAATTCTCACCTCCGCGTCCAAATGCAGGTGTGATGTAATGGGCAACATGAGGCTTTCGTACAGCCTTTTTGCAGGTTCAAGTCCTGTCACCTGCTCCAGATTTCTACTTTCAACATCAAATATCAAACATCAAACATCAAACAATGCAGACGTGGTGTAACTGGCAACACAGGGGCTTGGTACGCTCCCGATGTGGGTTCGATTCCCGTCGTCTGATCCAAAGAATGCTGATGTGGCTCAATGGGTAGAGCGCCTGACTTGTAATCAGGGGGTTGTAGGTTCAAATCCTATCATCAGCTCCAAAATGTGGACATAGTGTAGTGGCAGCATGAGAGGCTTCCAATCGGGAGCATCCCAATTGTGTAGCACAGTCTTTCTGCCCTCACCCTCACCCTTTCCCCCAGGAGAGGAAACAAGAAATCTGACTCCCTTCTCCCCAGCTACCGTGTACACACAAGTCCGGAGTCGCTTCGTTTCAATCGGCTTCAGCCCCCTAAATCCCCCATTCTGGGGGACTTTGACAAAGGAAAGATTTCCAAAGTTCAAAGCCATGACGACAGCTCAAAGTCCCCCAAATTTGGGGGATTTAGGGGGCGAAGGATTACGGCAAGTACAGATCAATCGACTTATGTATACACGGTAGGGGAGAAGGACTGGGGATGAGGGCTGTCCATACCAATACGAAACCAATGTATGAAACCAATGTGCGAATGTGGTGCAAGCGGCAGCATCAGAGTATGCCAATCTCTAGACGCGAGTTTGAGTCTCGCCATTCGCTTTTGGAGTCCTGTAGCTCAATGGTGGAGCGTCTGTCTTACAAACAGAGGGTTGCGGGTTCAAATCCTGCCAGGACTACCAAACCGTGGGAGTGTCGCCTAATGGAAGGGCATCGATCTTCTAAATCGATCTGTGTAGGTTCGACTCCTACCACTCCTGCCAACCCTGAATAACCAATCACCAAACTTGGGTCTGTAGCTTAACTGGGAAAGCGTCTGCCTTGCAAGCAGGAAGATGTCGGCTCAAATCCGACCAGAATCCACTGTGACTGAACCCGAAGTGGTGGAGGGGCTGATCTGTGAAATCAGTGTTAGCGAGTTCGACTCTCGTCAGTCACCCCAATTAGTTTTGGGAATCTGGAAGGTGCCGCTGAATGGACGGCAACTGGTCTTGAAAACCAGGGTAAGGTTGCACTTAGGGGTTCGATTCCTCCACCTTCCTCTTGGACATTGGACAGTAGGCGTTGGATATTAGTACGTTGAATGTTAGACGTTAGATTTCGATTTAATGTCCAGAGTTCAAGGGCTAGTGTCTAATATCCTTGACTAACTTACAGTCGATCGCTTCCCTTAACTTTAGTGACAAGCCCCAAACGCTGTAGCCCTCGGATGGTTAACCACACAAGATCAAGTTCCCACCATTGATAGCCATAGCGGGCCGAAGATTGACAGGCGTGGTGATTGTTGTGCCAGCCTTCGCCAAAAGTGAGTAGAGCAACCCACCAGCAGTTTGTTGAGCGATCGCGGGTGTTGTGACTCCGATAGCCAAACTTGTGACAGACACTATTCACAAAACAAGTACTATGAAATCCGATAAACAATCGTACAAAAATCCCCCAGACGACAAAGGGCAGCCCGCCTAGTAGATAGAGCAAGACACCTAATGCTAGTTGCAGCGTAATGTAGTGCTGATGGCAAAAGCGATAAACTGGGTCGTGGGCGATATCTTGAGTTAATCGAGGTAGTTCGGGTTGTAGGGGAACGGTGTGCATTAGCCAACTCACATGGCTCCACCACAGTCCTTTTGTAGAATCGTGTGGATCAAGGGGCTGATCAACATATAAATGATGAGCGCGATGGTAGCCAACCCATCCCAACACTGCACCCTGACCTGCCAACGTGCCACAGACGATCAAGAAATATTCTAACCATTTAGGAACTTGAAAACTGCGGTGAGTTGCCAGGCGATGAAAGCCCATCGAAATGCCCAACCCGATCGTAATCGTGTGCAACAATAGCGCAACTCCAACCGCATTCCAGCTAAAGGTACCAGGGACGAATACGAGTAGGGTTAGCAGGTGTAATGCGATCGTGGGTAAAATCACTTCTAACCGGGGACGAGGCAAACTAGAAACGGAAATGGTCATGAGAAACCTTGGTAATCGTAAATTCTGGACAAAGTGAACAATCTGCTTGTAGCGTTCTCGGTGTGATCGCGAGCGTTTGCAGCAGGACTATGAGAGAAATAGCGGTTGTGAATGTGCAAAAATGATTGAGTTAAATAAGCTTTCTAGAACAGTCGAAAATCACGATTGAGAACACAATCTTTGGCATCGTATTCAGACAAGCACGCAGCACTAAAACTTTGCAGTAATGCAAGCGAGTACCGATGATGAATAACTTTGTGAATGATGTGATTGCGATCGCTCTGTCGTGATGGCAAATCCCTTCTCAGAAATGCTGGCAACCTTGGATTAAGCGCTTGACTCCCGCGATCGCGCCCCAGATTGACTCCTCAAAATACTCAAAAACAAGTCCTCTATACCTCGCAGATTTTAGGTTAACGATCGGCAAACATCCCCACTCAGAAGCGATCGTTGGCTTCATTACCGTTATGGGACATCGGAGTTGCACCTGATCCCGTTATCTTCTAGGGGCTATTCTCCAGTAGAGCCGACAAAACGCCCTCAGTATATCATCAGTTAAGAAAATGACAACTGGAGAGCCAACCCGTTTGATTCAGATCCTTGAGGATGGCTTTAAAGTTCTAGAGTGTATTATGCAGCGACTCTTTAAGCCTTTCCGTCACTCGATCGACCCAGGGACAGAGGTGGGACTTTCAATCGGTCAGGTCATCACAAAAAAATGGGATAGAGTCTTGTCCTGCAACTCTAACCGTCGATCGACCACGTGAATTTTTGATTGAAATCCCAACTCGTTAAAAAGCGATCGCGCCTGTCAAACGATTAGTTCAGACGGATTGCTTACTCATTCTCTGGATTGACTTGAGGCAGACCCATGCTGTAGTTCAACACGCGGCTGTTGAGATTGTAGGCAACCTCGCCCTTGTTGAGCAGCGATCGTACAAAATGCTCTAGATCTGACCCGATGCGTCGCAGATTATACTCTGACAGAGGCGTGCTACCGCAGGCTTCGACCAGTTCATCAAACTTGCGGTAAACCTTTTGCAGCGCATCATCATTCCAGGTCAACTCATTATCGGGGTCAACATCCAGCGTCAAAACCTTTTCACTGGGCACCAACTCATTATTCTGGATTTCGGCAGTAAAAATATGAATGTGGCGGGTTGTGGACTTTAGAAGTGTCATAAGGTAAATCCGGCTGAACGCGATAAACAAACACCACTGTTATTGTAAATGGAGTTTAAGCCAAAGATTCTAGACACTTTGATCACAAAGCATTGAAGTTCTGAATGCTACAAATTGAGAAGATTAGCGTCTAATGTTGAATATCTTTTCAATTTCAGCCCCCACTCCCCATGTCAAAAGTCCTGAAAATCCTCTTTGTCCGCCACGCCCAATCTGTCGGTAACCAGCAAAAACGAATGCAGGGACACGGAGATTTTGAGTTGTCCAACATTGGTCGCACCCAATCTGAGAAGCTTGCCCAATATCTGCTGGCTGAGTCGTGGCGACCGTCTCACGTTTATAGTAGTCCGCTCAAACGCGCGGCCCAGACGACTGAAATTTTGTTGTCCTATTTTCAAACGGCTCCCTTGCCCGCGACCGTCAGCGACATGATCGATTCGGGGGTCGATTCTCCTTCGGATGAGCCAGAAAGCGGAGGAAAAGCGATCGCCCTCGAATACGCCGAAGAACTCAAAGAATTTCAAAACGGCATCTTTAAAGGTCTCACCTGGTCAGAAGCCCGCCACCAATATCCCGACCTCTGCCGCACGCTTGAGGCTTCACCCGACTGGATTCAAATTCCCAAAGCCGAATCGCTTCAAGATGCCCGGACTCGTTCTCACGCCTTTATTACTCGCCTGCTCGATCGCCACGTTGACGGAGATCAGGTCTGGGTCGTCAGCCACAGTTGGATTTTGCAGCATTTGATTGCCGAGTTGATGGGCTGCGATCGTTCCTGGCGACTAAGGGCGAGAAATACTGCCGTGTTTGAATTTTGGATCGACCGATCGCGCTGGCACCAGACTAACCAAAACCGCTTAAATACTGACCTCTGGCAAATTCGCCGCTTTAACGACTGTCGCCATCTCAACTGGGCAGGGGGTGGGGAGGGATGAGAGAGAACTTTGTTCCGCTTCGTGAGGAGGGAGAACTTTGTTCCGTTTCGCGAGGAGGGAGGAGGTTGGGGTATGGAATTTGCGCCTAAAAGATATGAGTCTGGGGGTTGTTAATTTGTGCTGAGGGATTTTTTGCTCGTAATTGTGGTTTGAACTGCTAGGCAAAAAGTTTGTTGGTCAAGTCTTTGGTCGTTTAATGGCTCGATCGCGCTCCATTTCCCATCACCTGATATCATGGCAACTGAACAAGGCTACAGGGTTCATTCTCTACCAAATTATGAGCATGACGGTGAATCCGCTTAACGATATCTATAAGCAGGCACATCAAGGCAGCGTTGCGGCGATTATCCAGGTTCTCAACGATAAGTTGTCTGACTCTGGGGTGAGAACTCGTGCGATTTTTGCCAACGGCGTTTTACAACTGCTGTGTGAAGCCCCCACCGAGGAGCAGCTAGAGCAAACCATGCTCACCGATCGCGTCCGCAAAATTTTGGAATCGATCGCGCCGCGCAATATTCGTCGGGTCAATATTAATAGTCGCATCGTTCGAGAACAGCAGCTTCTCTGGCTCGAAGAAATCAATCGCGACCCTGATGGGCAGCTTCTCTGGTCAAAAGAAATTTCTCTGGCGCGTCAAAGTCTTTTCAAACGGTTTCGAGAAGACCTGAAAGAACGGTCAGCTAACAGTTACGACCTCTCTAATCTGCCTAAATCGATCTCTCCTCAAATCGTCCGCGAACAGAGACAGTTCACCAGGGGCATCGTGGGAGGATTGGCGCTGAGTCTGGGACTGCTGGGAATCGGGTGGGGAGTCTATGCGTGGCAAAATGGTCGATCGGTCGCCGAATCTCAACCCGCTGCCCCAGCTAATCCCATCGCGCCCGTCCCAAATGCCGAATCTCAACCCATTGCTTCACCCAGTCCGGTAGCGCCCGTCCCAAAAGTCGATCAACCGACTGTCACATCCAACTCAGTAGCGCCTGTGACCAAAAACGTCGCCCCCGTCCCTGCAAAGACTGCCCCAACTACCCCAACACCTGCTCAAGATCCCTTTGCTGCTGCCGTCCGCCTCGCAGAAAAAGCCGCCAAAACGGGACAGACCGCCAAAACGCCTGCTCAGTGGTTAGAACTCTCCAACACTTGGGGCAAAGCCTCTGACCTGATGAGTGCCGTCCCGACTAGCGACAAACGATATGTGATCGCTCAAGACCGCAGAATGCTCTACCGCAGATATCAGGAGTCGGCTTTGCAAAGAACCAGATAGCGATCGGGTCGGGGATTAAGTCCAGCCTGGCTTTTCTGGCGTTGCTGAATCAGGGGATGAATTGCCCCAAAGCGGCGGGAGACCCAAGGTTCAAAGTCCCCCAGAGTGGGGGATTTAGGGGGCGAATCCCTCAATAACGAAGTGAAGAAACTCCACCGAATTCACGTTGACTTTACAGCGGTTTGGGCAAGATTTCGCTGACGATTTCGTAGTCGTTGACGATCGGCGCACCCGAAAACAAGGGAGCCATCTTCTTGAGAATTGCTTTTTGAGCGTCGTTGTCGTTGGCTTGCATCATCTCTTCGGTCTCCCAAAGAATGATCGAAATGCCGCGATCGGTGCCTTTTTCACGAAGCAGATAAGCGCCCTCAAACCCTTGCGCGTAAGTGGAAACTGCCTCCTGATAAAGCTGTTGCGCCTCCTCAAACTTGCCGAGCTTAAACTCACCAATGGCAACCTGGGCACACTTATGAATCAAAAAATCCTGAAAATCTGACATAAAATCTTCCTGTCTCTTAGCCGAGTCGATCGCGGGGGGTTGCTTCTATTAAACGCTCTTGATGGAACGCTGAGACTTGACCCCACCGCAAATAGACATATTTCTTAAACCAATGCTTAAACTAGCGTCAGTTCGATAAACTTTTTGGCGCTTCATTCTGATGTTGAACCAGGCGATCGGGAACTCCCAAGAAACACCAATTGTCATTTGCCATTAGCTACAAATCAGGGTTTCAGTGCTATCGTCTATTGCTGATATTGCAATCGGTTCGCAACCATCTCGCTAAAATACAAACCTGTTCACTTCTACTCACACAACTCCTCACACAAAGTTATGGCACGTCAGGGCACTCAAACTCGATCGTTTCTTTCTTTCTTTAGGCTTATCACCTCGGCGCGACTCGGATTGGCCGCCCTGCTCTGGGTGAGTGGCAGCTTGGCGGTCTTGTCTCAGACTCCTTCTGCTCCCAGTGTCGTCGTCCCCACCGAAGCGCCCGCCCCCGTCCCGACACAACCCCCCGTTCCGATCGAAACTCCACCTTCTACAACCCCCACCCCGATCGAAACTCCGCCCTCGATCGATCCCAGCCCTGCCCCGGGGCAAACGCTTCCTTCGACCACACCTGGCACAACTCAACCGGGAGTCTCTTCGCTAACCCTTTTTGTCAATCCCGCTTCGGGGAGCGATAGTGCTGACGCAGGTAAAGTCGCCACCACGCCTTATCGAACGATCGCTTATGCCCTTCAGCAGGCGGTTTCTGGCACGACGATTCAACTGGCTCCCGGTACTTATAGTGCAGAAACAGGCGAAGCCTTTCCGGTGCGGATGAAGCCAGGAGTCATCTTGCGAGGCGACGAAGCAGGCAAAGGGCAGAGCATCCAAATCACCGGAAGCGGCTCCTACACTAGCAAAACCTTTGCATCGCAGCTTGTGACCGTTTTGGCCGCATCGGGTAGCGAAATTCGGGGCGTGACGGTAACCAATCCGGCTTCTCGCGGCTCCGGAGTTTGGGTCGAGGATGTGAATCCGATCATCGCCAACAGCACCTTTACCAACAGCGGACGAGAAGGCGTATTTGTCACAGGCAGCAGTGCGCCCAGTATTACCGACAACCTGTTTACCAAAAATGGCGGCAACGGCATCTCAGTCGCCCGATCGGCACGAGGCGAAATCAAGGGCAACACCTTCTTGAATACCGGATTTGGACTGGCGATCGGCGGCACATCTACCCCCATTGTCGAAAACAATCAAATCAGTCAAAACCAGGCCGGCGTTTATATTAACGACAATGCCCGTCCCGTGCTGCGAAACAACGTCATCACAGACAACTTGGGCGATGGCATCGTAGCCACGATCCGCGCACAGCCCGATCTCGGCAGCGAAGAAACCGCCGGAAACAACACCATCCGCAACAACAAAGGCTTTGATCTCAACAACTCAACCGGAAGTAACGTTTTGGTAGCGATCGGCAACAACATCGACCCCAAGCGCATCTCTGGCAAAGTTACCTTCGTCGCCAGTACCGGAAACGTTGCTTTTCAGGACATTCAAGGTCATTGGGCGCAAGCTTACATTCAGGCTCTCGCAGCGAGAAATGTGATCACGGGCTTCCCAGATGGCACCTTCAAACCGAGCGATCCGGTGACTCGCGCTCAGTTTGCCACCATTATTGCTAAAGCCTTTACCCCGGCTCCTCGTCGGGCGGCAACTAATTTTTCAGACGTTGCCAAAAGCTTTTGGGGATTTGGTGCAATCCAGACGGCTTCTCAGAGTGGATTTATGGCGGGCTATCCCGGTGGTACTTTTAGCCCAGAGCAGAAGATTCCACGGGTGCAGGTGTTGGTGGCGATCGCCAATGGCTTAGAGTTTGGGGCAGGGGATGTTTCGGTTTTGTCTAAGTTTGCAGATGCGACGGCGATTCCTTCTTACGCAAGTACGGCTGTAGCGGCGGCGCTGTCTCGTCAAGTGGTTGTCAACTACCCGACGGTGGGCCAGTTGAGTCCCAATCGTGAGGCAACCAGGGCCGAGGTAGCCGCATTTGTCTATCAGGCGTTGGTGAATGCAGGTAAGGCGCAGGCGATTCCGTCGCCGTACATTGTGCTGAGTCCTTAAACAGAGAACTGAGAGCCAATCTTCCTGACTAGGATTTGCGGCTCTCTAAGCGAAACAGCCACACCATCAGAGCGACCACGCCGATTTGTAGGGCCAGGTTAGGAAGGGCAGCTTCTATGTCTCGACCCGCCAAAAGCTGCGCCAAAAACACAAAGGCTCCGATCGCTCCCGATGCGCCAAAAGTGCCATAGACAAACTTTCTCAGCCCTCGATAAGGCGCTCTGGACTCTGCCATGAGAAAGGCGTACTTTTCGGGGTCGGTTTGTTTGAGGGTGGGACGTTTGGGCTTTGGGTCTGGCATGGGTCTGCAAAAAGGGTGATTCGATCGTGACATGAGTTGGGATAATTTGTCACACTTCAAAATTTGGATGGCACACGTACCCAGAGACTGCTATACTGGCTAATCGTATTGCCGATGTGGCTCAGTGGTAGAGCAATCGATTCGTAATCGATAGGTCGCGAGTTCAAATCTCGCCATCGGCTTTCTAACAACTATCACCCCGATCAACCCTGAAACTACCTTACAGCAATGGTTTCAGGGTTTTGTCTTGTCTGCGGTCTACAGCGATCGCAGTCAGAGTAAAGGTTTCAGAATTAGTTATACTATTTTCCCTTCTCGTTTTTGAGTACAGGTTGAGTACATGAACTCAAAAAACGTGATAGAACTAAAAACATAGATGTACTCACTCTGTACTCAAACCAAAACAACTATGTACTCTAAGTCAAGCGGTAAGTCTTTTAAGGGCACTGTGGGCATTCAAGCCAGAGGAAACAGTATTCAGTTCAATCTCCCTCGCCAGTGGGCTAAGGACGGCAATCAGGCCCGTTTCATGCTTGGCTTGCCTAACACGTCTGAGAATTGGGCGATCGCAGAAGCAATAGCCCGTCAAATGGAACGCGATCACGTTATGGAGGCACTGCCAGAGACGGTAGAGGGAATTAAAGCTAAGTACCTACCTAAGAGTCATTTAACAGTTGTAGAGGCGATTAAGCCTATCCCTGCGATCGCACTCCCTGAGTTATGGAGTCAGTACATAGAAACAAAACGCCCTACCTGTGCTCCCGGTACTTGGAAGAACGGCTATCTTGTGATGACTCGTCATCTTGAATCCTGTCCACATTCAACCTTGGATGATTCACAGAAAATATATGATTGGGCGATCGCAACTCTCACACCTGACACAGCTAAAAGATTCATTATGCAGATGAGTGCTTGTTGTAAATGGGCACGGCGATCGCACTTGATTAGTCAGAACCCTTTCGACTCTATGCCGCCTATCAAGGTGCCTAAGTCCTCTGAAGAGGAGGATGATATCAATCCGTTTACTAAGGAGGAACAGGAGAGGATTATTACGGCATTCCAGAGCAGTAAATATTACCGCCCATACGCTAGTCTGATTCAGTTCTTATTCATGACTGGATGCAGACCGAGTGAAGCGATCGCACTGCAATGGAGGAATTATAAAGGCAAAGATATTCACTTTGAGAGAGTTGCTGTAGCAGGTGTTAACGGCTTAGAGATTGTGAACAAACTGAAGACTCAAGAAAAGCGTAGATTTCCTGTCAATGCTCAGTTGCAACAGTTGCTAGAACGCTTAAGTGAACAGGAACATAATCAAGATTCACTCATCTTTCCTAGTCCAGAGGGGAAGATTATAGACTTCCACAACTTCAGAAATAGAGGATGGGTAAAAATCTTAGAGTCTCTAAGCATTGAGTATAGAAAACCGTATCAGACTCGCCATACATTCATTACTCAGTGCTTAGATAGCGGTATTAGCGTCCAACAGGTAGCTAAATGGGTAGGGAACAGCCCATCTGTGATTATGGAACACTATGCAGGCACTAATAGACACATTCAAGTTCCTGAGTTCTAATAGCGATCGCAGTCTCCTGACCTTAGTTAGTTCGTAAAAGTAGTAATACAATTTAGTATTACTACTTTTTTGAATGGGTGTTAGTTCGCAAAAGTAGTGTCACTAAATAGTGACACTACTTTTTTGAACTAACATACCCATAAAAAAGGAACCCTCTCACCCTGAAGGTTCCTATTATGGGTATCCCAAACTTGCGATCGCTATGCGGCTTTAGGGTATGTCAATAGTTTTGTGTCAAAGGTGAAAAGTTAGAGGGGAAATCGGT
>NZ_JBJPHT010000040.1:0-62413 GCF_052939475.1 Phormidesmis sp. 146-20 | reverse complement strand
ACCTCTATCTCAACCAAAAGCCTAAAGCCTCTTTCTAAATCCTGGAATGAGGCTTTAGGCTTGATCGCTTTCCTGATGTCTATAGCAATCATTGTAGCATTTGAAATAATCCACGTCGCGTAAAGTTAGAGACAACAGCTTTTGTTCTCGCTGCACTTGTTGCCGTAGAGAAGTGACACGAAAAGGCATGGTATGACGCGGTTGCATCCTTGTATGTGCGATCTCTTCGAGTTACCCGCAAGGGGTCGCTCCAGATCCTGACAGTAAAACCTGGCTTAATGAATCCCGCTTTCTGATCTTGGGATACTCCACTGGGCAAAGACTGCTTCTTGTCGTTCACTGCGATCGCGACAGTAATATTCGGATCATCAGCGCCCGTCCTGCAACCCCATCAGAGAGGCAAAACTATGAACGAGGAACCTAGACACAACGCCAGTGAGGGCGCGATCGCAGACGATGGAATGTTGAATGAGTAAGACTTCAGCCAAGCCGTTTGAGGGAATCCTTATCGACATTTGAGCCAAGCCCCGATCAAAACTAACACCAGCGAAGGTAACCAGGAGATTCAAATCAAAACGGTTGAACTGTTTGCTGCCGGTGCAGCGAGTAGTTGGTGCAGGGTCTGGTGTCTCGAAAATGGCATCGTTGGGCAGGGACACACTCAGCACACCGCAATTCAAAAGCTCAAAGCAGCGATCAACTCAGGTCTAATGGTCTAATGGTCTATGTACTTCTCCAAAGAAGCTGACAACTTATGCCTCTTCCCCCCGGAAAAACTGGGTTACCTTTGATTGGCGAAACGCTGCAATTCGTCCTTGATCCTAACTTTGTGCAGAAACGCTATCAGCAGTATGGGCCAATTTTCAAAAGCCATATTATCGGTAGACCGACTGTGTTTATGGTGGGTGCTGAGGCGGTTGAATTTTTGCTGTCGAGTCACTTTGATCACTTTTCGTGGCGAGAAGGCTGGCCCGATACGTTTAAGAGTTTGCTGGGTCGATCGCTCTTTGTGCAAGAAGGCGAAGAACACCGTCGCAATCGAAAACTGATCATGCCAGCTTTTCATGGAGCAGCACTGGCGCGATACTTTTGTAGCATGGATGACATCACTCAGCGCTATCTACAAAAATGGGAGCAGCAACAAGAATTCATATGGTACGACGAATTCAAAAAGCTCACCTTTGATATCGCCAGCCAAATCTTTTTGGGAACCAATCCAGGAAAGGAAAGCGATCGCCTCAGTCAGCTTTTTACGACACTAACGAATGGCTTATTTAGCTTAAGCAATCTGCCAGGAAGTTCTCTCAGAAAGGGACTCGCCGCTCGTCAGAAATTGCTCGACCATCTAACCACTGTCATCGAACAGCGCAGATCTAACCCCACCGATGACGCGCTTAGTTTGTTGATCGGAGCGATCGACGAAGACGGAAACCGTTTGACGCTAGAAGAAATTCGCGATCAGGCAATGCTGCTGTTGTTTGCAGGTCACGAAACCACCACCTCGATGCTGACCTGGTTTTGTCTAGAGCTTGGTCGCCATCCCGAAGTTTTGCAACAAGCCAGAGACGAGCAGCCACCAGGAAATGTGACCGTTGAGCAGATCAGCAAAATGCCCTACCTGGATCAGGTTTTTAATGAAATCGAACGGCTGCATCCTCCTGTAGGCGGCGGGTTTCGAGGTGTGATCAAACCCTTTGAATTTAACGGCTATCACGTCCCGGCTGGCTGGCTGGCGCAATATTCGATTCTGTTGACTCACCGTTTGCCAGATCTGTATCCTGACCCAGAACAATTTAACCCCGATCGCTTTTACAACACCAAACAAAAGCCCTTTAGTCTAATCGGGTTTGGAGGCGGTTCGCGTATTTGTATCGGACTTGCCTTTGCCAAACTTGAAATGAAACTCGTCGCCGCTCACCTCTTGCGAAATTATCACTGGAAACTATCGCCCAATCAGAGTCTCAAAGCGGTGCTGATTCCCACTCGTCGCCCCAAAGATGGACTCAAGGTGAAATTTGAGCGATTGGGCTGAAGATCCCACACAAACTACTGGCCATGGGGAGAAGGTTCTCTGAGGCGCTGCTGGATGGTGTCACGGCGGGCTTGAGCGATCGTCTGATAAATCTTCTTACGAGCCAGATTGACGCTGCCTAGGGGTTCGTGATCGGGCAGCGTGTGCCACGGTGAAAAAGACAGCCCTTCGTCTAACCGCTTTCGCTCCTCAAAGTCAAACACCTGACTGGGAATTCTCAACGTCGCCACCTTTAAGTAGGGCGCATCTTCAGCTTTCCATTCTTGCATGGGGTCTTCGATCGGCGTTTTCTCCTCATCCACAAATCGTTGTACCAAGAAGTCAAACTGAGCATCTTGCTCACTCAGATGGGCGACCATTGCCTCGCGCAAGTAGTTTTCCGAATCGGGTATCGTGCCGCCTGTGTCTGAAGTGTGAGGTTTTACAGAGAATTTGATCGCTTGGTTACCGAGCTTATAGGGGGTTGTACTCCAATATTCAATGTGGAGCGGATTTGTAACCGTCTTGCTGCCAATCTGCTGCAAAATTGCAAATGTGGGCTGCATTGCTTTGGCCACTTCGGGATCGGTGCTGGCTCTGGCTAGATCAATGTAACCTTGAACATTTCGCACAAAAAAAACGGGATGATTTAACAGGATAAAGTCCTGCGTTTTTTCTTCATCGTCCAGAACTTTTTCGCCTTCGACATTCATCAGTTTGATAGCCAAACCGCGGGCATCGGGTTCGCGATCGCTCTTCAGTTTGCCCCGTTTTTCAGGCTCCGATCCGTTAGAAAATCGCACCCACGCGGGATAGGTTTGAGCGTTGGCAAAAATCCCGACTTTGAGCGAGTCTGGTAGCGTTTCTGTCACTGTAAATTCTCCCCAGACGCAGCCGTGACTTTTGGAGTGAACTTGCCGCAGGTCAGGCCCTTTTTCTTGCTGTGCTTTTAGATTGGCTGCCAACACTGCGTCGGTCATGACGGATTCAGAGGTCGGATCGCTCATCATCTTTTTCCTCAAGTGAATGGGGTTAAACGCGCAGATTATCGATTTTTGCCAGGGTTCCTCCAAAGGCAAAGTCCTGTACCATCGGGCTTTTGAGAAAATCGTGGGGAAACCCTAGCTCGATCGCGCTGACTTGATTCAATCGTTGGAGCTGTTCTGATGTTAGCTGAAACTCGGTGCAGGCGAGATTTTCTTTAAGCTGATCAAGCTTGCGCGACCCGACGATCGGAATCACTCCCAACTTTTGCTGAATCAGCCAATTTAACGCTACTTGTGAAGGGGTTCGCCCGATCGCTTCGGCGATGTGAATCACTTCTTGGGCAATGCTCAAATCGCGCTCGCTCACCGGAGAAGACATATTGGGATTGCTTAAGCGTCCGTCGGCAGGTTCGGGTTTGTTGTATTTGCCTGTTAAAAGTCCGCCCGCTAAAGGACTCCAAGCCGTCACGCCAATATCAAACGCCTGCGCCATTGGCAGCAAGTCGCGTTCGGGTGTGCGTTCTTTGAGGGAATATTCGATTTGCAGTCCGATAAAGGGAGTCCAGCCGCGCAGATTCGCGATCGTGTTGGCTTGAGAAATAATCCACGCAGGCGTATCCGAAATGCCAATGTAAAAAATCTTGCCCGATCGCACCAGATCATCAAAGGCACGCATCACTTCTTCGACGGGCGTTGTGGAATCCCAGGCATGTAGCCAGAGTAGGTCAATGTGTTCGGTATTTAGGCGTTTGAGACTCGCTTCGACGGCTTGCACCATGTTCTTGCGGTGATTGCCAACGGCGTTCATTCCAGCGTTGCCCATATTGAGCGAATACTTGGTCGCGACGACCCATTTTTCACGATCGCTGGCGATAAATTCACCGACATATTTTTCGCTCGTGCCATTCGTGTACAGGTTAGCGGTATCGATAAAATTGCCGCCCGCTTCGCCAAAGGCATCAAACATTTTTCGACTTTCTTCATACGAGCCGCCCCACCCCCAATCTTCACCAAACGTCATCGTGCCGAGACAGAGTTCAGAAACTCGTAAACCACTGTGTCCCAAAAGTTTGTATCGCATCGTGACCTCTAAAGTAATGAGTTTAGGAATGAATCAGACTACATGAGCAATAAACCACCATCAACTGGTAAAACAACGCCAGTCGTATAAGGATTTGTCATCAGATAAATAACACTTTGAGCAATGTCTTCCGCCGTCCCGACTCGACCCACTGGAAGCGACTGCTGCATAGACGTGAGCATAGAATTGTAATCGGCTTCGGGAAGGCTATCCCACACGGCAGTATCGACGACACCAGGAGCCACGACATTTACACGAATGGGAGCCAACTCAACCGCCAGCGATCGTCCCAGGGTGGCGATCGCTCCATTTACTGCGGCCAAAACCGCCATTCCCTCTTTTGCTGGCTTGAAGGCAGACACCCCCGAAAAGAAAGTGATCGAGCCAGTCGATGAGAGTTTGGGAGCGGCGGATCTGGCTGCGTAGAAGTGGCCCCAAAATTTATCAAAACTGCGCTGTGCTTGCTCGGTGGTCAACTCAGTCAATCGTCCTCGACGGTCAAGTTCGTTAGCGGCCGCTGTAATCACCAGATGATCGAGGGTGCCAATCTGAGTAAATAATTGGACCACCTCAGATTCCTGAGTCATATCGACTGCAAAGCTTTCGACATTGCCGAGAACGGTCGCTTTTGCCTGATTGAGCGTTTCTGACGATCGGCTACACATGACCAGGTTTGCGCCTTCACGGGCGACCGCATGAGAGACGGCCAGCCCAATTCCAGAACTCGCCCCAATGACCACCACTTTTTGATTTGCAAGAGACACAGGCATTCCTCACGGAGACGTTTGGAGCCATTCTACAAAGGATCGAGCAGAAGCAGGTTTAGCTGCCGTAGGGGTTGCTCAGGCGATCGACGAAGACATTGTGACTGACGGGGTAGCGACCCGGATCTTTGCGGGGTTCTGCGGCAAATCCAACCGGGATGACGACGGCGATCGCGATGTTGGGCTGGTCGGCTGCCCCGATCACCGCTTTGACCTGATCTTCGACCCAACCGTTCATAAAGCAGGTCGCCAACCCGTAACTTTGGGCTGCCAGAACGAGATGCGTTGCAGCGATCATGGCATCTTTGACGGCGTACTCTCGGTTCTTTTCGCCCAGGGCGGACTGAAACTGTGGGATCGCGTCTTGCAGATATTCCACCGCTTGAGGAGTCAGGTTTCCGAGTTGAACCGCCGTTTCGTAGAAAGCTGTCCGGTCTTCTTTCCAGGCATCCGAGTCAGCAGCAAACACAAAGGTGACAGGGGCTTGGGTGATTTGAGGTTGTCCCCAACAGGCGGCACTCAGGGCGGCTTTTTGAGCCTCATCTTGCACCAACACAATTCGCCAACTTTGTAGATTAAAACTACTCGGAGCGGCGATCGTCAGGTCTACCAGTTGATGCAGTAGGGCTAGAGGAATTTCGTCTGGCTTAAAGTTTTTGATGGCTCGACGCTGAACGATCGCGGCCGCCACATCAAGCGGGCCGGATTGAGAAGTGGGAAGGTTCATGAGTTGCTCCAGGGGATTGTGAGTTGAAACTGACTGATAGATGCGATCGGGTCTACACAAGTATTAATTCACAATTTTAGATAACCTGCCAAAGAAAATTAGCTGACCAACTGGGTAACTTTAGCTTGCAGCATCGCCACCTGGGGGTCACGTTGAATGGCCCGATAAAGCTGTCGCGCTCCCAGAGTGCCTGTTTGAGACGGTTGCAGGAGCGATCGGGCTTCGTCGATCAGTTGGTTGGCTTGGGCGATCGTCATCGGTTCTTTGGCGCTGGTGGCTTCGTCGATTTTGACGATCAGTTGCGAAATGGGACGCAGCCAATTAAACCATTCATGCTCGGTTACAAGCTGAAAAAATTCGACGTTGGTTTTGATGCGCCCGTGAAACTGTTCATAGACAACCCGCTCTGAGTCGAGCAGTGCTTTGTGAAGGTGCAGCATTGCCAGACGCAGTTCTCGGAGTCGTTGGAAGGGTAAATCAAGCGATGAAGGAGTTGAAGACATCAGACTGTGTTGCCCGCAAAAACTTTCTTCATCTTGTCATAAATTTTTAAGCGTCAGCTTCTCCAAATGCTCTGATTTGTCTGGAAAACCGACCAGCAGCGCAGTCTCTTGTCTGACAAACAACGGGCGTTTGAGCAACATGGCATCTTGAGCAAAAGCGGCGATCCACTGGTCATCTGTCCAGGTTTGTTTGTCGTCTGCGACCCCTTGCGGGTAACTCGAAGAGATCGCTCGATAAGATTGCCCAGAGGTATTTCTCATGGGTTTGCTGCCGAGGGTTTGTACCCAGTTTGTGATTTGTGCTCGATCGGGTGGATGATTTTTGGTGTTGATAAATTCAAATGCGATCTCATTTTCTTGCAGCCATTTAAGTGCTCTTTTGCAGGTGTTGCAAGTCGGAATTCCGTAAACTTTCAGGGTCATGAGTTCGTGTGAATGGATGATTTTCAACAAGGGTCGAAGATTGAATTAAACCGGGCGAATGAATTTGCAATTAGAACAGAATCCGCCTCCGCAGGTTAAAGCATTCTCTCAGAGTCGTTCTCAGGATGGTGAATTCAATAAATCCAGAAGTTCAATCAATTTGCGGCTATCAGCACGAAACCTACCAAGTTAAAGCGCTTTTCTGGTCTGTGAGGGCAGACTTCGTTTTGGTGAGCGGTTTTATTTGAAGGAACTTGCGAAGCTAATCGCCCGCTTGAGTGACTGTCAACTGCCCATCTTGAACTCTGAGCACCCGATCGGCTCGTCGCGCAATGTCAGGATTGTGGGTGGCCATTACCAACGTCTTATTGGTCGCACGAACCAGATCTAGCAGAATCTCTAAAACGCGCTGTCCGGTTTCTTCGTCGAGGTTTCCGGTGGGTTCGTCAGCCAGCACCAAAAGGGGACTGTGCGCCAAAGCACGCGCGATCGCCACCCGCTGTTGTTGTCCACCAGAAAGTTTGTCTGGAAAGGTGTCTTTGCGATCGGCGAGTTCGACCTGTTCTAAAAGCTTCATCGCTGACTGTTGAGCGACCTGCGACGATCGCCCCGCTAATTCTTGAGGCAGCGTTACATTCTCTAAGACGGTCAGCGTCGGAATGAGATTGAAGAATTGAAACACAAAGCCGATTTGGTCTCGACGTAAAAGAGTGCGCGATCGTTCGTCTAGCTCAGTCACCGAAACACCATTCACTTTGACAACTCCTGACGACGGCTGATCGATGCCGCTAATCAGGTTGAGCAGAGTGCTTTTACCACTCCCACTGTGACCCAGCAGCACCACAAATTCTCCCGGCTCAAAGGTGAAACTAACCTGATTGAGAACCGTCCTTTGCATCTCCCCTTCTTGAAAGGTTTTGCTGAGATTCTCGATTTGCACCAGAGCGCCTCCGGTGGGCGTAGAAAATTCTGATGATGAAGAGGACTTTGACCCCGATTTCACTGTCATGTTAGCGTTCCACTGATTAAACCTTCATAAATCTTAAACAAATTTGGTCAGTTCGATCGCGCCTTCTTGAGTCCATCTCGATTTGGGAGCCGTCGATCGCGGATCTCAGCTTAGAATAGGAATTCCCCTTATCTCGATCTCGCCGTGATCCAGCAAATTGAGCCATCTGTCAGCCACAAGCCATTAGTCGGCGCATCCCTTGCAGAACTGACCGATTGGGTGCAGCACCATCAACAACCCGCTTATCGATCGCGGCAGCTTCACCAGTGGATTTATCAAAAAGGGGCGCGATCGCTGACGGAGATTTCTGTGTTTCCCAAACAGTGGCGCGAAAATTTGGCGGAGTATGCGATCGGGCGCTCCAAGATTCACTATCAGGCAAAGGCGCTTGACGGCACGATCAAATTTTTGCTGCAACTGCGCGACGGGCAAATTGTCGAAACCGTGGGCATCCCGACTGAGAAGCGGCTGACGGTCTGTGTGTCGTCGCAGGTGGGCTGTCCGATGGCGTGTGATTTTTGTGCGACGGGCAAGGGCGGCTTTACGCGCAATCTAGAACGTCACGAAATTGTTGATCAAGTGCTGACGGTGCAAGAAGTGTTTCAGCAGCGAGTTAGCAACGTTGTATTTATGGGCATGGGCGAACCGTTGCTCAACAGCGACAATGTTTTGGGTGCGGTTAAATCGATTAATGAAGACATTGGCATCGGTCAGCGACTGATCACCATCTCCACAGTCGGCATTCCCGGTAAAATCCAACGACTCGCCGACCATCACCTGCAAGCGACCCTTGCTGTCAGTCTTCATGCCTCCAATCAAGCGCTACGCGAACAGTTGATTCCCAGTGCCCGCCAATATCCGCTAGAAGCGCTCCTCGACGAATGCCGCGAATATGTCAAAATCACCGGGCGGCGCGTCACGTTTGAATACATTCTGTTAGCCGGATTGAATGACTGCGAAGACCATGCGATCGAGCTTGCCAATCACCTTCGAGGCTTCCAGAGTCACGTCAATTTGATTCCTTACAATCCGATCAGTGAAGTTGACTATCAAAAACCGGATCAGCGTCGCATCCAAACCTTCGTCAATGCGCTCAAAAATCGACATGTTGCGGTGAGTGTGCGGCGGCCCCGTGGATTAGAAGCAGACGCAGCCTGTGGGCAGTTGAGAGCCTCCAAGACGGGCGGTTAGAGTCGTCGCTAGTCTCCCAGAATTGGCGGCTTGGAAGTCAGAAGTGCCTGGTAACGAAGCGAAACCCCTTTGTCGAACTGACGCTCAATAGGCGATCGAGTCCTCAATTAAGGAAGATTGCACTTGGCTCACCATAGAATTTTCACCCTCTGGCATAACGGCACCGCGCAGATGAGCCTGAGTTAGGTTTGCATCCTTGAGATTGGTATCACTCAAATTAGCATTCGTTAAGTTTGCCTTAGTTAAATTGGTTTCGGTTAAGTTTGTCCCGGTCAAAATGGCATTTGTGAGATTTGCTCGACTTAAATTGGTGCGAGTCAAATTTGCTTTGGTGAGGTTTGCTCCAGTCAAATTAACGCCACTCAAATTTAGATTTCTCAGATTTGCGGCCATCAAATTCAGGTCTTTAAAGTCTCGTTGTCCGGCGTGATATCGACTCAAGAATTCTTTGGTATTCATAGGAAATTGGGGATGAGGAATGCAGGATGAATTTTGATTCGCGAATCAGATTTTAGAGCCGCCCTTTTGACCATCACCTAATAGCGAAACTTCCGCTTACGTTGTTTGTGCATGGCGAGGGTTTTGCGTTTTCGCTTCTCGATCGGAGTCTCAAAATGTCGATGTTTTCGCATGTCTGGAAAGATGCCTGCTTTAGAAACTTCTCGTTTGAATCGGCGTAACACGGACTCAATCCCTTCACTTTCACCAGGAGTCACTTGGGTCATCCGATTTCCTCATTAAGTTGGCTGATCCGGGTAAGAGGGCACGAATCAAAATCCGAAATCTAACCTCTCCCATCTCCATAAAAAAAGGGCAGACTCTTCGTCCACCCCCAAGACTTTAGAGTAGAGTGCTCTTGGTCTTAATCCTTAATAACGACGAGAAGAACCACCTTTGTTGCCCCAGCTTCCGCCACCTGAAGATCCTCTTTCTTCGCGGGGTTTGGCTTTGTTGACTTTGAGATCGCGACCCATCCATTCAGCGCCATCGAGGGCTTCGATCGCTGCGGTTTCTTCGGCCTCGGTGCCCATTTCTACAAATGCAAAGCCGCGCAGACGACCCGTTTCACGATCGGTGGGAAGCTGTACACGTTTGACATCGCCATACTCAGCAAAAGTCCGCGTGAGATCGTCTTGAGTGACCTCATAAGAAAGGTTACCAACGTAAATAGACATGGAGTATCTCCAGAATCAGTGAATGTAGAGAGTAGATTCGGAGAAACGCTTAAAAAACGGATTACACGGCCGAAAATAATTCCTAACCAACAATCTAACACAAGATTAGGGATCATACGGTTGATAAACTAGATGTAATAAAAGTAAACGTCTCTCATTTTGTCATTTAACGCTTGATTGAATTGCTGTGAAATACTATCGCCAACACTCCAATGCCTTTCCGGTTGCTTACTTGAATGATCTTCGTGGAGAAATTTCAGCTTGTCCTTATTTTGCACTTAACAATTTGAATCGTGATTTTGTCAATACAAAGGGATTTTCTGTGGTATTTCAACAGTCTGGAAAAGAAAAAGTTGAGCGAATGTTTCCCTTTTTCAAACTTTATTTAGACCTGGCGCTTCAGCCCGATTGCAATGCGTTTTATCTCAATCCGTTGCTTCTCAAAGAAGGGTCACGGGTCGATCCTCATATCGATCGCTCCCTACGGTCTTATTGCAAGACAATTCTGCCCCCTGCGATCGTCAGCGTTCTTTATGTGCAGGTAGTTTCAGACTTGCAGGGCGGAGAATTGATCTTACGAAATCACAAGCAACAAGTTGGGCAGATCAAACCTCAAGTCAATCAGCTTGTCCATTTTCAGGGCGACTTAACTCACTCGGTCAATGCGGTCAAATCTACCGGAACTCGGCTCAGTCTGGTTTGCGAACAGTACTGCTTGAGTGATACCGAACTGCAAGAAATCCCCGAATTCACAGTGGAGTCAAGAGTTGTGGGAAAGCGAGCGCCTGCTGGTATCTCAAAGCGATCGAAGTCTGAGCCATAAACATTTCAGAACAATAGACAGAGGGACGGACTCTTTCTTTCATCCCTCATCCCTCATCCCTCATCCCTCATCCCTCATCCCTCACCGCCGCGCATAAATCCCAGGGGCGTAAGCCTCGATCACTTTGCCCGTCTTCGCGCAGGTGATCATCAAATAATCACAAGTGGGGCACTGAGTACGGGTCAGGTGATTACTTTCGAGGTGGTGACGCTCGGCGTGACTGCCACAATTTGGACACCGAACTGTTTGTACCGTTTGCATTTTAAACCTCAGCAATTTTCAAAAAGTTGAACTTGAGAAAGACGATTTCACCCAAAAATGACCCGTCTGAATTGTCAAAAACAAAAAATGTATCTAAAACTACTGAGTCAGGCGACTTTCGTGAAAGTTTATTCTGTGTTGACCTCTTTATTATGATAAGTATTTATGCCTTATGTCAGCAATGTTTATATTAATTTTAAGATTGAAGAATCCTGGGGATCACCTATCAATAGAGTGATCCCCGAATTTATAGTCTTATGATCGCTTCTCAGAATCCACTGACTAAAAAACAGTTATTTAGAGAATTTCTCAATCTTTAACGGAAAGAATACCTACAAATACTTACTTTTAGAATCTAAAAGTCTTTAATATTACTCAGTGTATAAATCTTAAATAGAGTTAATACGCTCAGAACTGAGTAAACTTTTTGACTCATTAAGTTTAACGATCGCTCAAAGTTGGCGGCTGAGTTTCGATGACAACTTCCTGAATTCCTGGCACTTTGACCAGTTGGGTGACGACCAGTTTTGCTCGATCGTTAGCTCGTTGTAGCACTCCATCGGTCACAGCCGCCGCCTGAATTTTTTTGAGCGCTTCCTTCTGGGCCAGGTCTTGCAGCACAGGCGCGACATCCGGCCCCAACCCCAAAACTCCCCGGTTGTAGTCGTAAACTTTGGAGCGATTTACGTCAATTTTGCTGTCTAACACACGAGGCGGCGGTAATCTTAACTTCAACCTTTGCCCCACAACCTGCACATCTTCAGGCTTTAAAGCACTCAAATCTACGCCCGCCCGCACCTCTCCGTAAGCAATGTAGAGAAGTTTTGTCGTCCCCACTACAAAGCCGCCCACTGTCGCATCCTGCTGTGTTGGCACAACTGCTTCCATTGTGAAGACCGCGGTCGTCAACTCGCTGGCATCTCGAATCTGCTGAATAACAACCGATCGCGCTTCTACCTTCGGCTCAGGCTGAGGATTGCTAAACAGCGTGCCCACTCTACTAAAGAACTGATCGCCTGATCGCAAAACGCCGATCGCGGTCATCGTCCCCACAACCAGCAGGCTACCCGCCACAATCAGCCCCAGATTTTTGAATCGCACAAATCCTTGAGTGCCCCGTTTCTGGCGATCTTTTTGCCGCATTCTCTCGTGCCTCTTACGCCAATCACAGGGCATTGTAACTGTTTAGGCTGAGATTTAGTGTCAAGTGGAGATGTAGAATTTGGTGGAGATTAAGCAATGGACGCTAGACCTTGGACGCTAGAAGACGTTAGAAACTTTGAGGCTGTTTGGTTTAATATCCAGAGTCCCAAGCCCAAATCAAAGCCTTCTAGCTATCACAATTCTTCATCGGGTCGCCACACTCGAATGCCGTCACTGCCACTACTGACGATCGTTCGCCCTCCTAGCCCAAACTCGACCGATACGCTACTGTGCCAAGAGCCTCGTAGAATACCAGAGAGTTGTTCGTTGTCGAGCTGCCAGAGTTGCACGGTTCCACCCGTTCCGGTGGCCAGCGTCACGCCATCAGGACTCAATGCCAGATCAGATGCGCCCGAAGAGAACGTGTGTGTCAGGTCTCCCGATCTGACATCCCACTGCTTGATGCGACTGCTGGCTGTTAGTAACGCTTCGCCATCAGGGGTAAAGAGTAGCGCTGTCAAATCACCTGAATTGAGGGTGTGCAAAAGTTTTTGAGTTTTTAGCTGCCAGATTTGAGTTTTGCGATTTCCGATCGCGAGTTGGGTTCCGTTGGGGCTGTAGGCGATCGCGGTCACGGGCTGATCTCCCAGACTATCGATCCATTGGCGAGTTTCTACATCCCAAAACTGTACGCCCATCCGACTATAGGAGCCATCCGCCCATTTAGAAAGTCGGCTGCCCGTCGCTAGTGTGCGACCATCGGGACTAAAAGTGAGACAAGTGACGCGCCCAGTGTAGAAGGTCGCCAAAAGTGCGCCCGTTTTGAGGCTCCACAACTTGACGCTGCGATCGAGGCTGGCGCTCGCCAAAATTTGACCATCGGGACTAAACGCGATCGCGCTCACCCAATCTTTGTGCCCTTTGAGCGTGGTAAACCGTTCGGTTTGCAAATCCCATAGATAGATGGTCGATTCGCTGGTGCTGGCCAAAAGCTTGCCATTGGGACTGGTGGCGATCGCCGTGGTTTTCTGACTAAAGAGTAGTTTAGGTTGTCGATAACAGAGAATTCCCGCTTCGTAGGCAGAGACACAGACGCTTTGGGGCAGACGGGCAGCAATACTTTGACCCAACAGGAAATAGGAAACCGTCAAAACTGCGATCGTTGCAACGACTCCTAAAATCAGCCACCCACGTCTTTTAAGCACGTCTGTCTGTATTTCTCAATAAAAGAACCTGAATCTGAGCGATCGCCCCCGTATCTAGAGGATGGACGCTTTCTCAAAAAACCATCAATGGTAATCGATCGTTTTGCGCTTCCCAAAGTTAACCGATTTGCTGCAAAAATAAGCCTCTGTCACGGGTCAGATTATGTCACTTTGGCCAATGTTATATTTATATAAAATTATTCAAAAAACTACGTGAAGAAAGCAGGAATATTGACGGCGAGTGCTTTATTCTGCGCGACTTATTTGAGCGTTGCTCTCGTTAATCTGGGGTTAGATAAGTTTCACTACATTTTGGCGGGTGGAAAGAAATTTGCGACTTTTTCGAGCCTGGCCAACCAAATTGAGATCGGAGGCACCTATCTTGTGCTGGCGGTTCTCTATCTAATCTGGTTGTTTGACGACTCGCGATCGACGGCCCCCTCTCATTTCTTCACCCTATTGCGAAAGGCAGCCACTTTTCTTTTACTTGCTTTTATCGCTTATCCGCTGGGGAATGATGTCTATCTTTACCTCCATGCGGGGCTGATGAATCTGAGTCATGCCAACCCATTTTTGGTGAGGGCTGGGGTGTTTGTATCCGAATTGTCTCCCTTTGTGGATTGGGGACAAACTTCGACCTATGGGCCTGTTTCTCAGTTCTTTTTTACACTATCGGCCGCAGTTTTATCGCTCGATCCGATTCTCAGCGTTTACAGCTTCAAAGCGATCTGTTTGGGATTTCATATTCTCAACGGCTACTTAATTTGGCGATCGTTGCCGATGAATTCTCAAGGAAATTTGAGCCGCGATAAAGTCACGATCGCTTACTTAATCAACCCCCTATTGTTGATGGAGCAGATTGCTTCTGCACACGTAGATGTTTTGGTGTCTACGAGTCTAATTGTGTTAGCAGTCAGTCTGCTGCGACAGCACTATTGGGGAAGCTTTGTGGCATTGTGGGCGGGCTTTCTCTCCAAAACCATTCCATTAGTTTGGATGCCTCTGGTAGCTGTTTTTTTGATTCGTCAGCGTCGTTGGCAAGCCTTAATTAACGCAATAGTGTTCTCAATAGTCTTGATCGCCTTGTTATCGGTAACTGCCTTTCCTGAAATTCAAGCCTGGAGCAGTTTGCTTAATCCGGGTGTCGCTGGCCAATATCAGTCGTCGCTGCATACGATCGCTAAGTTTGGGCTAGATCTCGTGAGAATTTTTTCTCCTGAAACGCTGACGCTTGCCCAACAGCAGGTTATTCTTCTGGGAGTTGTCCGGGTGACTCTCGCAGGATTTGCGGGGTTTTATGCCTGGATACTTTGGCGAAGTTGCCGACGCTGGGAGGACACACCGCTGCATCTAACCGAGGATATTGGCTGGGTCACGCTCGTTTTGTTGTTGTTCGCTACGCCCTGGTTGATGCCTTGGTATGCCTCGATCGTGTTGACGATTGCTGCTCTGATTCCTGCTGCTCGCCTGTTTGGGTTGACGAGTCTGGCGTTTGGGCTTTCGAGTAGCGCTCAATACTTACTACAAGGGCACGCCAGTTTGAAGGGATTGGTGTCGATCGGCATTCCTATTACGGTGCTTATTTTAGGAGTCAACCTGCTCAAAAGTGCAAGCCAAAGTCGATACCCGTCTGAGCAAGGGGCGATCGTCAAAATTAGCAATCACTAAGTTTTCCTCAAGGAACCTCACAGAAGATCAAAGCTATTTTCTGAAGCGATCATTCTGCATCCAAATTGGTGAATATCGCTATCCCTTTTGAGTTGTGAAAATTGGCGTTGCTGCCCTCTATCAATGGCTAAGAGCGAGTCACTAAAAACGGACTATTTCAAAATTCTCACAACTGATTTAGGACGGCTATATCTCATTTTCTACGAATAGCGATCGTATAAGACGGTCTTTGTTTGGCTTCACGCTGCGTTTTCACTAGGCGAAAGTCGTGATCTACATAAAGATGTTCAAACTTTGGCGTTGCCAGGTAAGTCTTTTCAAACTTTTTGACCGTGGTTTTGTCTAAGTTTTCTAACTTCAGCGTTTCAGGAAGTTCTGTTTTTTGATTGCTTAGACGAGACTCGACAACCGTGTTAAACCACTCTTCAGCTTTCTCGATTGTCAAAGGCGCTTCTCTTCGTTTGAAAGCCTGCTCGATTCCCACATTTTGGATGTACCATTCCCCTTCTCTAACCTCAAACTTTTGCAGCACCATAAAGTCGTAAGCCGCTAGAAAAGAAGAGAATCGATTGAGCAATTTGACTTGATGACCTGGCGCATAGCGAGCAATGTTGCCATAGTAGCCCCGGTTGCCAAAAATCTGATAAGAAGCGTCGTGAATGCGACCTGGCAAAGCATCATGAAAGGGAATGGTTGACCAGTAGGGAGTCCACACGCCCAACACGACGGGGATTTGTTCGGCAGCGATCGGGTAAGGATTTCTTTGGCTCAATTCCTCAAAATAAGGAGACAATTCGTTTTTGTGAAACAGAACTTTCTCGTTTAAGGGGTCAGCATCTCGGTCGTGTGTGAGCGCTAAAATTTCGTTTTTTAACTCCTCAGTTGTCAAACGATTTAGTCTACTTGCATCTACCAAAATCCCAGTCATATTTTGCGCTCCACAAGTGAAAGATTGAGGGCAGAATCAACCTACACGAACTGATTCATTCCTTAATCTGAATGTAGTGTGCTCAAGCTAGTTTTCGCTCTATCAAGAGTCACGTCAGGTATGCTTTGGCAGTCTACTTTAAGAGATGTTTCAATCGACAAAACCTATGCCTTTTGGGGGAAGCAATGGGATTTTAGCTTGAGTTTCAAAAGTGCTTCAATCTAGAAATCCCCGCTTTACTTGAGTAGACGAGGAGTGGGCTTGATGTGCGATGATCGACAAGCTTTAGGTCTAATTTCCCTGCACAGTTAATCGATAGTTGCGTCGGTTACCGGATTCGACCGAGCCGACCCAAACTCGATAAGTGCCTGGCTGCCAATCCGTATCTTCAAGGTGGGCATCTTTACTATCAGAATCACTGCTACAGCGGATAGTGTTATTAGGGCCAGAAACGACGATCGTGGTGTCATTTCCTCCATTGTTAATACTCAACTTCAGTCGAGAAAAAGGCTGTTGTAATACCAATGTGTGATCCGGTTTGGGGTCAGCAAATCCCAGGCATGTATTATTATTACGATCGCGATTGCTGACGATCGCAGGCAGCGAAGTTGAGCCTCCTGTAGAGCCTGACAAAACTCCCGATCGAGTTTCGGAATTGAGTGTTAGAGTGCCAAAATTTGCGGGTTGTGCCCCAACAGGAACGGCTCCCAAAGCAACGAGTCCTGCTAAGATACTGCTCCACTTAAATCGATTTTTAGCCAAATTTATCATCATCAACTATCTCACACACTAAAAGTTTTACAAATTGCTTGAATGGTCTATTGAGGTGGGCTTTTTGCCCGTACTTTTTTCTGAACTTAGCTATTTTTAGTTTACTGCTCTTAACAGTTCTATCCGCGTTTATTTCACATAGAAATAATATAAATACTACGCAAAGTAGAAAATAGCTCCGGAGAAACTACTTAGCGTTCAGAGTTAAACCAGCTTGAGCAAATGAGCATTAAAAACGAAGGGTTGCTACAACTAAAAAGACCTCTGACTGATCATCAGACACCTTTGGTGTTTTGATGCGATCTATGATCAAAGTCATTCTTCAGCAAAACAAGAACGATGCCTTTAGTCGGTTTAGTTGTGGTTCTCTTGGCAGGATTGTCGCTTGCTCAAATTTTGGTTCTAGTTCCCTTAGAATTTGTTTTTGCGCTAAAAGTTCCCCTTTGGCTAACAGGATTGGGAATTTTGATCGGATTCGCCTGGTGCTTTGGTGAGTAAAAGAGTGCTTTGGAGGGACGATCGAGCTTGAAATCGAAAGGTCTGCCGAAAGACGGCTACCTGGATAGTTGAACTTACGACTGCTAAAAACTATCCCAGGTAGGCTTGTCTAATGCGATCGTTGCTCAACAAGTCTTCAGCGCACCCTGATAGGGTGATGCAGCCAGCTTCTAACACATAACCTCGATCAGCGATTTGTAGCGCGAGATTAGCATTTTGTTCGACTAAGAGAATCGTCATTCCCGTGGTTCTTAGGTTTTGAATGATAGAGAAAATTTCTCGCACGATCGCTGGGGCCAATCCTAAACTCGGTTCATCTAAAAGCAACAGCTTAGGACGACTCATCAGGGCACGAGCGATCGCCAACATCTGCTGTTCTCCGCCGCTCAAGGTGCCTGCAAGCTGATTTTTGCGCTCGGCTAATCGTGGAAACTGTAAAAACTGCTGCTCAATGTCTGACTTGATGCCCAGGCGATCGGCTCGACTATAAGCCCCTAACTCCAAGTTATCCAACACCGTTTGACGAGTCAAAACCCTTCGCCCTTCTGGACTGTGAGCAATTCCTAGTTTGACGACTTCGTGAGGCTGCCGCCGCGTAATTTCTTGACGGTGATAGAGAATGCTGCCCTGACGCGGGTTGACGACGCGCGAAATGGCTCTCAGTGTGGTGCTTTTTCCAGCTCCATTTGCGCCAAGTAGCGTGACCACTTCTCCAGGGTAGATGGTCAGATCGATCGCTTGCAGTGCTTGAATTGCGCCATACCAAACGCTCAGGTTTTGAATCTCTAAAAGCGGCAGATTTTCCATCCGTTCATCCTCCCAGATAAGCCTCGATCACTGCCGGATCGTGCTTGACCTCCGCCGGATCGCCCAGCGCAATGAGTTGCCCAAAATCGAGAACCGCAATGCGATCGCACAGCCCCATCACCAGCGGCACATGATGCTCGATCAGCAAGATTGTCAAATCAAACTGATCCCGAATCGTGCGAATAAAGTCACTCAACTGTTGCTTTTCGGGCGGATTCATTCCCGCAGCAGGTTCGTCGAGCAGCAAGACGGAGGGTTCTAGCGCCAAAGCACGGGCGATTTCTAGCCGACGCTGATCGCCATAGGGAAAATTGCAGGCTTTTTCTTGGGCACGATCGCTCAGTCCGACTAGATTCAACAATTCGCTGGCTCGCGATCGCGTTTGCTGTTCTTCTCGCGGCCCAGGTGACAGCCCCAATACCCCTCGAAAAAGTCCGCTTTGGGTGTGAATATGTCGAGCAATCATGACATTTTCTAGAGCCGACAGGTCTGAGAATAAGCGAATATTTTGAAAGGTTCTGGCCACTCCTTTTTGGGCGATCTGATGGGGTCGCAGGCGAGAAATATCGGTTCCTTGATAAAGCATTTGTCCACTAGATGGCTCAACCAGCCCCGTCACCAGATTAAACAACGTCGTTTTGCCCGCGCCATTGGGGCCAATGAGTCCGAAAATTTCGCCTGTGTTAACGCTAAAAGAAACTTGATTAACCGCGACTAATCCCCCAAAGCGACGAGTCAAGGCTTTTGCTTGTAAAACTGGATGAGGCGATCGGGCAGCAATAGAGTGAGACATTGGTGAATTCTAACCTTGAAAGGATTGTCTCAAAGATCGACAACCTGCGATCGACGAATCTTTCTAGCATTCGCACAAATACAGCAGGTTTTAAGTCTGTGCAATCAAGCGGGCGGCTCCTCGGTTCGGAAGATAGCGGCTCAATTTGAGGTCACTAAAGCTTTTGTGCAGAAGATGCTCAAACAACAAGTCGAAGGACATCTCAACCCAAGGAAGCAAGGGGGAGGGATGAAGCGTGAGTTAGCAGGCTGTGAGGCTCAGTTAGCCTTGATCGTGGAGCAACACCCGGATGCGACCCTATCAGAATACTGCGAATATTGGGGGCAGACCCAGCAACAATATAAACCTGAAATCTGCTGTAATTCTTGATCAATCAACTGTACACAAGTAGTAAAGCCACATATCTGTATTAGAAGACAACTCAGTTTCACAAGTAATTTCTAGACAACTTTGCCAGGAATAAATTTGCACATTGCTAAAGTCTATTTCTAGTTGAGTGATCTGTGCTTGAGGTCTAATGTAGTAAGTATTGAGGCGAAAGTTGTGAGATTCGTCTTTGATGATTGCATGGGTCGCAGTCTTGAGTTGATCAAGCTCGATCGACCGATTAAAAAAGCGTAGTAGAGCCAACATCACTAGATTGACATAGGTAGCCAAAGGATTGAATTTAATTCGATTTCTCCAATTAAATTCTGGTTCAATTCCATTGAGATTGTGGCTTGAGAAGAAGAAATAGGCTCCTGGCTTACCGACTCTGCTAACTTCTCGGAAAATTGTCAAGCGATCGCTCTGTGAAACATAATCAATTCCATTAAAGCTAAACAAAATAAAGTCAAATGAGTTATCTGCAAATTGACTCATATTTCTAGCATCGCAAACCTCAAATTTCAAAGACTGAGGAGAAGCTGAAAAGCGTTTTTGGCAAGCTTTAACCATCTCTGTGGAGTAGTCAATGCCAACATAGTCTCTTACAAGTTGAGAGAAGTGTTGAGTGGTACGTCCCCCACCTACTCCGATGTCTAGCATCTTCATCGTTGACAGTTGATCTTTCAGCAAATCTAGAATCATTTGTTCGGCAGGCTGGAGCAAATTCAACTGAGTGTAATATTGCACGATGCTACGATCGCCATAGATTTCTCGATTACTTTCACCAACCTGATGAGCCTTATTTAATCGATCGCCGTCATCTTTCTGCATATCATTTTGCAAAGGCAAAGACCCAACAGAGGCTTAAAATGCTGCTGTTCAATGTCTAATGTTCAATGTCTAACAGTTAATTCCCACGCTCTGCTATTTCGTCTCCATCCAGTTTTGTCCCGCACGAATTTCTACCAATAGCGGCACACTTAATTGCACAGCGTCTTCCATTGTGGATTTGATCTGAGGCTCTAAGCTTTTCCAGTCGTCGGGGTGGATTTCAAACACAAGTTCGTCATGCACTTGCAGCAACAGATTTGCCTCATAATCTTTTAGCAATTCGTGCAAGCGGATCATAGCAATCTTGATAATGTCAGCACTGGAGCCTTGAATAGGAGCGTTGGCGGCGGCTCGTAATAATCCCGCATCAAACTGATCGCGTAGTTTAAGTTTATTTAACTCGATCGCATCGGGCTTTCGACCGCGCAGTTTTTGTAATGACTCGCTGGCAAACCTGAAGTAGCGTCGTCGTCCCAAAATCGTCTCGACATAGCCATTGGCGATCGCTTCTCGCTGCATTTGTTGTAAGTAGGCAAACACACGGGAATAGCGATCGTTAAACCGTTCGATAAATTCTTTGGCAACCGAGGGCGACACGCCTGCTTCTCGTGCAAACCGCTGAGAACCCATGCCGTAAATTACCCCGAAGTTAATGATTTTTGCAAGACGGCGTTCTTCAGAACTGATCTCTTCTTTGTCGAGCAATAGTCGAGCCGTCAGCGTATGAACGTCTTGATTGTTCCGGTAAGTTTCTAATAGGACGGGTTCTTGACTCAGGTGAGCGAGAATTCTCAACTCGATTTGTGAATAGTCTGCCGCCACCATCAGCCAGCCGTCTTGCGGAATAAACGCCTTGCGAATCTGACGACTAAACGCCGTGCGAATGGGAATATTTTGCAGGTTGGGATTAGAGGAAGACAGCCGCCCTGTTGAAGTCGCCGTTTGGTTAAAGTCTGTGTGAACTCGATGTGTATCGGGTCGAACCAGCGTCGGCAAAGCGTCTACATAAGTCGATTTCAGCTTTGAGAGCGTGCGATGTTCTAAAATCAAATCGACGACGGGATGGTCGCCCTGTAGCTTCTCAAGCGTTGCCGCATCGGTGGAATAGCCTGTTTTAATTTTGCGTGATTTTTTGCGATCGAGTCCCAGGCGATCGAACAGCAATTCACTCAGTTGTTTGGGCGATCCGAGGCTAAATTTCTCCTCCGCAAACTCATAAGCACGTTGCTCAAGGCTGTGTAAATCCTGCTCCAGATTTTTCGAGAATTCTTTGAGATACGCCTGATCAATTCGCACACCGCACGCTTCCGTTTCTGCCAACACAGGTTCTAACGGTTGCTCAACTTCCAATAACAAGCGATGCAGTTGAGGAAGGGCCTGTAGCTCCGATCGCAGCTTTGGCACGAGATGAAACGTCGTATACACATCCAATCCGCAATAGATGGCGACTTTGGAAACCGGAATATCCGCGATCGTTTGTCCCTTAGACACCAGATCTTCGTAGTCTTGAGATTGGGTACTGAGATAGCGCTGACTCAAATCGCTCAGTTTGTGGCTACTTTCGGGATTGATCACATAGCTGGCCAACATCGTGTCAAAGACGACCCCTTCTAGATGAATAGACTGAAAGCGCAAAACAAGGCGATCGAACTTGGCATTTTGCAACACTTTGGGATATTGACTCCCTTCCAAAATCGGACGCAGCGCTTCGAGGGTCGTGGTTTTATCGAGATTGCCGCCCGACGTGTGCCCCAGAGGAATGTAAGCAACCGAGTCAAACTGATCTGCCCAACAGCAGCCAATTCCCACCAAATCAGCATCTCGCGGCTCTAGCGAATTTGTCTCAGTGTCCCAGGCGACCGGAATTTCTGGATTGGTACAGGTTTGCAGAATTTCGATCAGGTCAGCCAGTTTTTCGGGCGTGTCAATGATCTGAGGTGAAATCGTGACCGCCTCGATCTTTTCGGCATTTTCGGTATCTTCGGCGCTAAAGAACCACAGATCGTCACTCTCAAATCGAGGAACATTAGCAGACGGCTGATCCGGCTCGGCAACAGGCTTGTCTTCCACAAATTCGCCGCTCAACTGTTGTTGCCATTTTTTAACCCGATTGAGAAAAGATTTGAACTCTAATTTCTCGAAAAGAGGTAACACAACCGCTTCATCAAACCCGTGTAGCTGGCAGGATTTGAGATCAATCTCCAACGGCACATCGAGATGAATTTGCGCCATCCATTGCGAGTGTCGAGCGTCTTCAATTCCGGTTTCCAGTTTCTTCTTGACGGCTCCTTTGATCTCGTCGATCGACGCATACACATTTTCCAGCGTTCCGTAGGTCGTCAAAAGCTGCACGGCCGTCTTTTCGCCAATCCCTTTTACGCCGGGAATATTGTCCGACGGGTCGCCACACAGCGCCTTAAAGTCCACCACCTGAGACGGCAAAACGCCCAACTTGTCTTTAACCTGCGCGATGCCAAACTCTCGTGGCGGCTGAGTTCCCTTGCCGTAGACCGTACTCATATAGAGCACTTTCACCTGTTCTTCGGGATCGATGAGTTGAAACAGATCGCGATCGCCACTCAAAATTTTGACTTGAAAGCCTTCCTGCTTGGCCTTGCGAGTCAGCGTCCCAATCACATCATCAGCCTCATATCCCGGCGTGACGACGATCGGCAGATTCATCGCCTTGAGCAATTCCTGAAGGTTTTCCAGGTCAGGCATAAAGTCTTCGGGCGCTTCGGGTCGGCCGGCTTTGTAGGTATCATCGGCATCGTGGCGAAAGGTCGCTCCCCCCAAATCGAAGGCGATCGCTAGATAATCGGGGCGTTCGAGGTCGATCGTTTCGAGCAGCGCTTTGAGAAACCCATAAGAGACGCTAGTCGGAATCCCAGTCGAAGTCCGAAGTCCGCCATCTCGACCTTTGGCAAACGCGAAATAAGAGCGAAAGGCCAGGGAGTGACCATCAACAAGAACAATTTTGGGAGAAGTGGCAGTCAAGGGAAAGGCTCGGCAGGGGACAGATTCTATTTTAGCGAAGAGCGTCCGGGGGAATCGGGGGATTGAAGAAGACGTCAGACGGTGAACAGAGAGCGTTGAAGGTCAAATATTACACATTGAACCTTAGACCTTAAACTAAAATTTGCTCTGTCCAAAGTCCAAGATCCGGCGTTGCTGATTGAAGGGATGAATCTGTGGGAAGTGTCCATCTTTTCGCTCCCTAAATCCCCAATTTTGGGGGACTTTGAACCTTGGGGTTCCCGCCGCTTTGGGGCACACCCCCTGATTCAGCAACGCCCAAGATCCAATGTCCGAGGTTCAGAGTCCGAAGTCCAAAGTCCAACCGTGAGGAGAGGCTGAATGCCAGAAACAGCGAGCGTGATTGCTGCGATGACTCAATATTTGCAGGATGTTTTAGAGCAGCCACATCCCGTATTTGGAGGTTTGCCGATTTGTCCATTTGCCAAGCAGGCCCGGCTGCACCACAAAATTGACTTTCAGGTGCAGCGATTTCGATTGGATGATCTCACGTCGTCTTCGCCGTTGATGCAGATGATTCATCAATTTGCTCAAACCAGACAGCATGACGTTTTGCTGTTAATCCATCCTGACTGCCAGGTGACGAGTTTTGACCGCTTTCAACAACAAGTCGATCGTTTGAATACACACCTTCAGCCACTTGACTTGACTGCATTTGGAGGACACCCCGACGATGCTTTTAACATTCAGGGCGTTCGGACTCGACAAGACCCCTTTCTCAATTTGACCATTCAATCGATCAACAAACTCACGCAAGCCTCGACTCGATTGGCAACCACGCACTACTACGACAATTGGACACCCGAAGCGCTCAACTCAGTGGGTTATCCGCGATCGACTCCTGCAAAAGAAGATCCTTGAGTCCTGCGATCGGTCTACACAGGAGTTTGCAGCGTTGATCCCTGTTGATCCTTTAAATGTTTCTGTACTTAGTTAAAAAAGCGATTTTTGTAACCTAGTCTGACCCATAAAGCTGTCGATCGTTTCTCACGAAAACCTTGACAGTGTTTTTGACTGAAAGTTAGCTTTTTGGCGTAAAAGCAAGTTTGGACGGTGATGACTATAGGGGCACACAAAACCGAGATTATTCTCAAGTCTGCTGTAGGCTTCTGGTTCAAACAAAATCTCATCGGGTCTGCGATCGCCGGGGCAGATCTTGTCGATTCGATCGGCACTTTGCCCAAACTTCTCAATCTCTACATACTCTCAGGAACTATACCCATGAAGAAGGCTCTTGTTGTCATGTCTGCGCTGTTTGTTGGGTTAGATGTTGTCGCAATGGCGACTTACTTTCCGAGCATAGCCAATGCGACTCCTGTTATGAAGATCAGCCAAACACGACAACCTTTACCTCCCGCTTCTGCAATCCCGGCTCTGACCTTTGGGTTGGCCGATGGCACTCCAATCAAGCTCAAGTTTAAGCAAACCGTTTCTTCAAAAAATGCGGAGAAGAACGACCCGATCGAGTTTGAAGTCGCAGAAGATGTGATTATCAGCAATGCAGTGGTGATTGCTAAAGGTGCCAGCGCCAAGGGTGTTGTCACCGATGTCAAACGCTCTGGAATGCTCGGACGCAAAGGCAAACTAGAGATCGCCATCAAAGAAGTCACCTTGGTCAGCGGCGAACGGGTGGCTCTGCGCGGCAGTAAAGAAGGCGGCGGCGGTACGTCAGGAGGGATCATTGCAGTTGCGGCGATCATCAACCCACTGGCACTGCTATTCAAGGGCAAAAACATGACCTACGAAGCAGGCACCGAAGTCGGGGCGTTTGTGGATGGAGACTTTGCGCTCGATCGCAACAAATTTAGCGCGTCCCCTCGCCGACCGTTCTGAGAAAGGGGAGAATAACTCAACGTCAGTACGATCGCCCTCCCCGCTTAGGAACGCGAGTTTATTAACCTGAAATTCTCCAAATATGCCTGGTCAGTTGATTTTGGCTTCGTTTCAATGGGTTGCAGTTCCCTAAATTCCCCAAATTTGGGGGACTTTGAAGCTCGAACCCATTTTGAATTCCAGAATTTTTTGATCTCAAAGTTCCCCAGAATGGGGGATTTAGGGAGCGAAGTAACTTGGCAGTAAACGACCTGATTCAATTCTCATTCCATTGCAAGTCATCTTATCGGCGGCGTTCCTGAAGTTTGCGATAGACGGCTTTGAGATCGACGTTGTGATACGCGATCGCGACTAATGTGTGATAGAGCAAGTCGGCAGCTTCTCCGGCGATTGCATCGGGATCATCATCTTTACAAGCCATTACGACTTCGGCAGCTTCTTCGCCAATTTTTTTGAGAATTGTGTTGTCGCCGCCATCCAATAGCTTGCGAGTGTAAGAGCCTTCACTGGGATGATCCCGACGATCGCAGATCACCTCAAACACCTGAGACAGCGTATCGGCAGGCGGCGGCGTAATCGTGCCATTCACCTGATGAAAACAACTGCGCTCTCCTGTGTGACAAGCAATCTCACCAATCTGCTCTACAGTCACCAACAAAGCATCGCTGTCACAGTCATACCGAATTGCTTTGACCTTTTGAAGGTGTCCCGACGTTGCGCCCTTGTTCCAAAATGACTGGCGCGATCGACTCCAAAACCAGGTTTCGCCCGTCTCTAAGGTCTTTTGTAGCGAATCCGCATTCATCCAGGCCATCATCAAGACAGTGCCATCGAGATAATCTTGCACGATCGCAGGAACCAGACCCCGATCGTCATACTGAATTTTTTCAACTGGGATCGACTGTGCGGAAAGAGATTCGGAAGCTGACATGGCAAAGAGACACTAATCATTCACCTGCTCACGATATCATTTGCGAGTTTCATTGACTGAGGACGTTTCAGATCGATCACGGCAAAGAGGATTTTCACAATCTCTCCATCTCTTGTTACGATTTGTTTATCCTGCAACAATCCCTAACCGATTCCTCTGGAGCCTCCCAACATGCTGCGACTCGAACACGTCAGTAAGATTTATCCCACTGGCGAAGTATTAAAAGATATCAACTGGGAGGTCAAATCCGGCGATCGAGTCGGTCTGGTCGGCGTGAATGGGGCTGGCAAATCGACGCAGCTGAAGATCATTGCAGGCGAAATGGAGCCGACGACGGGTGAGGTGATTCGTCCGGCGAGTCTACACATCGCTTACCTGACCCAAGAATTTGAAGTCGATCCCACACGCACCGTTCGAGAAGAATTTTGGCGAGCCTTTGGAGAAGCCAACGACGTTCATGAAGCGCTGTCCAAAGTTCACCATGCGATGGAGACGGCTGACCCAGAAGAATTAGATAAGCTGATCCACAAAATGGACAAGCTACAGCGACGGTTTGAAGCCTTAGACGGCTACGGCTTAGAGTCTCGCATTGAGAAAATTATGCCGGAACTGGGGTTTGAGAGCGAAGACGGCGATCGCTTAGTCAGTGCCTTTAGTGGCGGTTGGCAAATGCGAATGAGTTTGGGCAAAATTCTTCTGCAAAAACCCGATCTGCTGCTCTTGGATGAACCGACCAACCATTTAGATTTAGAAACGATCGAGTGGCTCGAAACTTACCTCAAAGGCTTGTCTACCCCGATGGTAATCGTCTCCCATGACCGGGAATTTCTCGATCGCCTCTGCACCCAAATTGTCGAAACTGAGCGCGGCGTATCTACCACCTATCTCGGTAACTATTCCGCCTACTTAGCCCAAAAAGCCGAACTGCGGGATGCCCAAATGAGCGCCTTTGAGCGGCAGCAAAAAGAATTAGAAAAACAGCAAACCTTTGTCGATCGCTTTCGGGCCAGTGCCACCCGCAGTACTCAAGCCAAGAGCCGTGAGAAACAGTTAGACAAGATTGAGCGGATTGAGGCACCTGATTCAGATGTGCGATCGCTGCATTTTCGCTTTCCTCCGGCTCCTCGTAGTGGTCGAGAAGTGGTGATCATCAAGGATCTCGTGCATACCTACGGCGAAAAGATTTTGTTTTTGGGGGCTGAGTTGCTGATCGAGCGGGGCGATCGCATTGCCATTTTGGGGCCCAACGGAGCCGGAAAATCGACCTTGCTGCACTTAATTATGGGTATGGAAAACCCCAGCGACGGCAGCATTAAGTTAGGGGATCATAACGTTTTGCCCAGCTATTTTGAGCAAAATCAAGCCGAAGCCCTCGACTTACAAAGAACCGTTGTCGAAACCATTCACGACGAAGTTCCGAAGTGGACGAATGAAGAAGTGCGGACGCTGTTGGGTCGATTTCTCTTTAGTGGAGACACCGTGTTCAAAAAAGTAGAATCTCTCAGCGGGGGCGAAAAAGCCCGACTTGCGTTGGCAAAAATGCTGTTGCGTCCCGCCAATTTATTGATCTTAGATGAACCGACCAACCACCTTGATATTCCTGCCAAAGAGATGCTCGAAGAGGCGATTCAAAACTACGATGGCAGCGTGATTATTGTGTCGCACGATCGCTATTTCATCTCACAAACCGTCAATAAAGTCGTCGAAATTCGAGACGGAGAACTGCGTCTTTATCGGGGAGATTATCACTACTATCTCGATAAAATTGCTGAAGAAAAAGAGAAAAATAAACTAATGGCGATCGAAGCCGAAAAAACCGCAAAAGTGGAATCTAAGCGAGAAAAACAGAAAGAGAAAGAAAAGGCAAAGAAAACGCAAAAGGCTCGCTGATCTAAGTACAAAGGTAGAGGTTAAACAAAACAGACAGTCTGTAATTTAACCATTTATTACTGATTGCTAAGATTGCCTTGAGCGATTGGGTTCAATCCTTGTCGCCTTCTTAACCCACTCTTTACTCCTCAAACAGATTAACTTTGTCGGGAGTTTGGGCGTTAAAGGGTCTCAGTTGCAGTGGTATCATTTGCGGAGAAATATTTAGTGGAAGGGCGTTCAACTATGGCGCAGGTGCCTGTCTCTCCTGTAGTGCTAATTATTTTAGACGGCTGGGGTTATCGCGAAGACAAAGACGGGAACGCCATTGCTGCCGCTAACACACCCGTGATGAACAGCTTGTGGGAAGTCTACCCTCACACGTTGATTCGGACTTCTGGCAAAGATGTTGGGCTGCCGGATGGTCAAATGGGCAACTCAGAAGTGGGACATCTCAATATCGGGGCGGGTCGAGTCGTACCTCAAGAACTGGTACGAATCTCAGATGCGGTCGAAGATGGTACGCTGCTCAAAAATCCTAAGTTAGTCAAGGTTTGTGAAGACGTGCGGCAGAGTAACGGCAAGCTACATCTGGTGGGCTTGTGTTCTGAGGGAGGCGTACATTCTCATTTGACTCATCTGTTTGGGCTACTTGAATTGGCTAAAGCACAAAACATTCAAACAGTCTGCCTGCATGTGATTACCGACGGGCGAGACACCCAGCCTCACGATGGATTGGAGGCGGTCGGTCAGATTGAAGCCGCGATCGCTCGTATCGGCATCGGACAGATCTCAACGCTCAGCGGTCGTTATTATGCAATGGATCGCGATCGCCGCTGGGATCGGGTACAACTCGCCTATGACACGATCACCCAGGACGGCTCTGGCGATGGGCGTTCTGCTATGGAAGTACTGCAAGCTTCCTACGACGCAGGCAAAACGGATGAATTTGTATTGCCCACCCGCATTGCCCCTGGCGCACTAGAAGCGGGAGACGGCGTGATCTTTTTTAACTTTCGCCCCGATCGGGCCCGCCAACTCACTCAGGCCTTTGTCGATCCCAAATTTAATAGCTTCGATCGTCAACAGATTCAACCGCTCTCGTTTGCCACATTCACCCAGTACGATCCCCATTTCCCTGTTTTGGTGGCCTTTGAGCCGCAAAATTTGAATAATATTCTCGGTGAAGTGATTTCTCAACACGGATTGCGCCAGCTTCGTACTGCGGAGACTGAAAAATACGCCCACGTTACTTACTTTTTTAACGGCGGACTAGAAGACCCTTTTCCGGGTGAAGATCGAGAGTTGGTGCCGAGTCCGATGGTGTTGACCTACGACAGTGCCCCCGCAATGTCTGCCGAGGCTGTAACCGATGTGGCCGTCGCCGCCGTTGAAAAGAAAGTTTATTCTCTGATTGTGATCAACTACGCCAACCCAGATATGGTTGGTCACACAGGACAAATGGATGCGACGGTGACCGCTCTAGAAGTGGTCGATAAATGTCTCGGTCGTCTATTAGAGAACGTCAATCGCGCTGGGGGAACGGCGATCATCATTGCAGACCACGGCAACGCAGAACTGATGTGGGACGAGCAAGGAAACCCCTGGACGGCGCACACGACAAATCCCGTTCCGTTTATCCTGGTAGAAGGGGAAGGGCTAAAGATTCCGGGACACGGGACGGATGTGGCGCTGAGAGAAGATGGTCGTCTGGCAGATATCGCCCCCACGATTCTCGACATTCTCAGGCTGGATCAACCTTCTGAGATGACGGGGCGATCGATTATCGAGTCTGCCGGGTTTGAGGTTCGTAAAAATCGGACACCTGTGAAGATTGCCAGGTAATCTGGAATTATCAGTTGTTTTGTGGAATTGTGACGATGACAGCAGTTTACGTTTTGAAAGCGATTTGGATGTTTTGTGCGGCGGGGATGATTGTCCTCGTGCTGTTGCATAGTCCCAAAGGGGATGGACTGAGTGGTTTGGGTGGGCAGGCTCAACTCTTTACGAGTACCAAGAGTGCCGAAACAACCTTAAATCGAGCAACCTGGATTCTCACCGTTTTGTTTATCGGAATTACGGTGATCCTCAGTGCTGGCTGGTTAGGAAAATAGGCTTGAACGTCTGGAAAGGGCAATTCTGCAACAGATTTCTCAGAGCAGTTGTGCGTCTGGGAATTTTCTGCTGTCTGGGGTGCCTACTTCTCTTGGCACTGAATCCCTTGGAAGCGAATCTGCTGCCCGCGCCTCAAGTGCATCCGCTACCAAGAACGCTGGCGCAACAGGGCGATCGGTCTCAGGGCGACTATTTTGATCAGATTCAGAAGACTCAGCCAGAGTATTTGGTTTGGTCACAGTTTCCGATCGCGGTTTATATCGAACCTGTCACGGATGGAGACAAGCGGGCCCAAGCCTGGGTAAAAGCGGTACAAACGGCGATTCAAGAGTGGACTGTATTTTTGCCGTTGCAAACCGTGAGCGAACCAGATCAGGCAGATATTCAAGTGTTGCGATCGTCCATTCCTTTACGGTCTCAAAATCTTCGTGCGGCTCGTGCGCGATCGGCTGAGACGAGATATGAACTGTACACAAAGCAGATTTCTAATTCTTCGGCCATCTTGGCGCATCGCTGTACGGTGATCGTCAAGCCAAATCAGGCGATCGACTATGTGTTGGCCTCTGCCCGCCACGAGTTGGGTCATGCATTGGGAATTTGGGGGCACAGTCCGCTACAAACGGATGCCCTGTACTTTTCTCAAGTCCGCAATCCGCCTTTGATTTCTCCGAGAGATGTGAATACGCTTAAGCGAGTTTATGAACAACCGACGCGATCGGGCTGGCCAATTCCCAAAACGGGAAAAAGCTAACGGGTGCTGTAACAAACTCTCATATCTATTCTTCTAACCCTTTTTAACCTTCGGCAGGCTGACCCGATCGCAGGTCTTTCACACTTTTGTCAGGTTTGTCCTCAAGGATCGTGGGTTGAGACGGGGCGTGGGGTTCAGTCAAAATTAGACTTGTGGGACTGGTAGGCGATCGCAGGGCAACCAATGCACTTTTGATCACAACCGCAGTCGGCACCGCAATCACAACTCCTAGCAGTCCGCCAACCCTCGCTCCTGTAAGAATTGCCAAAAATACCCAGACCGGATTTAGCCCCGTCACACTGCCAATAATTCTGGGTGCAATCAGGTTTTCGACAATTTGTTGGACGATTAGCGCAGAAATTAGCACTTCAACGCCCACTCCAATGTCACGCAGCGCCACCAACAAGGTGACCAGGGCAATTCCAACAGAGCCGCCAAAAGGAACAAGCGCCATTGTGCCGATCGTCAGCCCAAACAGCAAGCCAAAGGGCACCCGTAAAAACAGAAAAATGATCGTCAGCGCAGACCCCATCATCGTTGCGGAGATCAACTGCCCAAAAAAGAAGTTTTGAAAGCTAAGGCGCAACGTTTCAGAAAAGGGCTGACGAATCTTAGCGGGCAACCATTCCACCAGGCTGGCCCAAAGTTGGTCGCTGTGCTGCAAGAGATAAAACGTCAAGACCAGCGTTAGCAACACATCTAGCAAACTGGTTACCGTAAAGACGGCCAGATTTAAGACTTCTGAGGTCAGACCTTGTAGCGAACTTTTGAGGCGATCGTTGATCTGTTCTGCCAAAATATCCAAATTGATCGGAAACCCTGCCCCCTCAAGCTGGTCGTTGAGCAAAACTAGCTGTCTTTGACCAGAGTCGATCCATTCTGGCAACCGGACGACGAGTTGTTGAGCCTGCTCGATCGCCAGAGGCACCAGCGTCACGCCCAACCCCAACAGCACCGACAACGCAAACAGAAAGACGACGATCGCCGCCCGTCCGCGCGTTGCCCCATGCTGCTGCATCAACCCCACCGGATAATTGAGCAAAAAAGTCAGCAGGGATGCCGCGATCAAGATGACAATTAACGAGTGGAAGTAGTCAAATATCGATGAGAAAGCCCAGGCATTTAAGACCAAAAGCGGGGCTGTAAGCGCGATCGTGACCACACGGGCCACCGGAGTAATTTCGTTCCACCAATTGAGCAGCTTGTTGCTTTTGTGCATGTTGCAGCCAAAAATAACAGTAGCGATCGATTCACATCAACCTTACGTTTATTATCCCTCTCCTTCACACTCTGGCTCATCCTCCCTAATTCTGACTTTTGGCTATGCGCGATCCTGATTCCTTTGAAAACGACGACATTCAACACCTCAAGCTGTTTTTGTATCTGCTGCCTGTGTTTGGTTTTTTTCCGGCTCTGTGGACGCTTTATCGACATCAAGGAACGAGACAGGAGCGATCGTTGAGTCGGTTGGTGATCAAATTGGCGCTGGGCTGGTTGGTGGCTTATTTTTTGGTCGGTTTTGGGACAAGCACGTCTGAATCGTTGCAGTTGCCGCTATTGGTCACGGGTAGCCTTCTGACATCGGGCTATTTTTTGGTGAATTTGTGGCTGATGGTGCGCTTGTGGAAACGTAAAGCGATCGAGCTTCCGCTATTGGGACGAGTGGGAAGGCTCCCGTAAAAGTTTAGTTATTTTTCTAGCGCTTTGAGCAAGTGTCGCATTCCAATCTTGGAGTCTGAAGAGTCGGCGATCGCCCAAACAGCAGCCGATCGGGCCATCGTTTGAATTTCTCCACCTGTTAAGGGGAATTTGTTTGCTAAAAAATCCCAATCAATATCGTCACTAAGCGGAACTTTTGAGGAAAAAGCTTGGTGCCAAAGGCGCGATCGTGCTTTCGCATCAGGAAATGGAAATTGCAAAATTGAGAGCGGTTTCCAGGCTTGTTGAATTGCAGGCATTCTCTCAACAGTCATGAATGTTAAGTATTGGGGTTCTTGCCGTGCTTTAAGAAATTGATGCACTTCTGATCGAGTTAGGGGCGACTGTCTTCCTAACCAGATGTGAGCCGACTTGATGAGTAGAATTTTGGGCGATTCGGTCAAGATTTCTGTAAGTAATTCAGTATGGTGAGTGATTTCTAATAAGTTGACGGATGTTAAAGGAGTTTGTAAAGTGTGGGCGATCGTTTTAGCAGCGATCGTTTTTCCAGTTCCTTTAGCGCCTAACATCAGAGCCAAAATTCCTTTACATGACCCAAATTCCCAGGCTTCGACTTGTGAAGAAAACTTCATTTGAAAACAAAAATTTTGCAGCGTTTCGATTAGAGAATCTGGCAAAACCAGATCTGAGAAAGTGTGAGGATGTGAGGCGTGAGGCGTGAGGTGTGAAGTGTGGGCTTTTGAATTTAATAGTTGATCTAAATCTGACAGAGTGGGACGATCGCACAGCAAAAAATTCACTAATGAATCTGATAGTTTGATCAGTCGATTTAACAACGGCGCTTCTTGCGAGAAAACCAGTTCTACCAATCGATGCTGAATTAATGGACTGCAATTTGTGAGAGACGATCGCGCTGCTTTCCACTCGTCATCTTTTCGACAAAACAACCGCAACGCCAGATCAACACTGGGAAGATTGGCGTGAGTGCCGTCTTTTCCCTGCAAATATTCATACAACTGAGCATACCGACGATGCACTTCTGGCGCGATCGCCATCAAAATCAGATTCTTCTCAAACGGGGTTAGATTGAGTCGATCGCACAGAGTTGGTAACGCCAAAATGATGCCCTGCTGCTGACTCGCTTTGACTCTCGCCTCAATTTGCTGCTGGTAGTTGCCTTTGGGCGCTTCGGAGGACTCTACTTTTTGGGGCACAGGCGACTCGTAAGCGACCAGTCCATCCAGGCTGACCATGCCTTTCCACCAGTGAGCCGTGGCTCGATCGGCGCGAGTTTGAGCGATTCGATCGACTTCCTTAGCCTCCTTTTTTTGTCGTGTCACAGCTAATAAAAGCAACCGTTCTAGCCAACTTAGTTCTACTTTGAGATACGTCCAATTGTCTGAGAAAGGTTCGGGCATGGAAGTTTTGATGAAGAGCGACTCAGGGCGATTTCATTTCACGAATCAATTCTAGAGGCAAGCTATCCGCATCCGCGATAAAGGCGACTTCGTAGACCCGATCTCCAATCATTTGCTGGGTCGGCTCCAAAAGCACCTTCAAAGAATCGTCCTGCTGCTTTAAACTCTCTAACCAATCGGGCAAACTATCCGTGATTTCGCTCAAGTCAAACGAGAGATGATAGTAGCCTACATAATGCTCGTCTCCAAAGGCATCGGGAGCAGGGTGCGGCTCAGGAATCTGGATCAACTCAATGCGGCCGAGTCCTTCCATCCAGCAGGCCAGCGTATAGCCCGTCGTAAATCGCTCCTGCACGGTGAACCCTAAACGCTCGTAGAAAGCGATCGCCCGAAAGATATCAGCCGTCCGAATCGAAACGTGATGCATAAGAAAAGGGAGGAGGGGGGAGGGAGGAGGGAGGAACTTTAAGTTTGGTTTTCGTCCTCGATCGCTGAATCCCTCTGAGTTTCATTCAAATAGTTTTATTCAAAGAGTCGAAAGTAGGGATAGCGGACAGGGGCACCGGGTTCTTTTTCTAAGTCAAAATTGATGACATCCCAACACGGTTCTTCTTTGGGATCGGGGCTAAACTCAACCGGGAGACCATAGAGACGGGGTTTTTGAGCATCGTTTTGGCCACGCCAGGGAGTGCTGCGCTCTAGATAAGTGCTGATTAGCTCCTTGTAGCGCTGGGCGATGATGACTCGTGTGGCTCGGTAGCCCTGAGTGTAAAGACGATCGAGGGCCTCATGGATCTCAAATCGAATCCCATCTGGGTGGGTGTGTTGTCGGTACCACTCATCTTTCCACAGTCGCCAGTGTCGTCCAGACTGAAGATGAATGAGTTCGCCTGTTTTGGGGTCTGACTCAAATGCACCATGACGCTGGCACAGATAGGTGTCTGTCAGAGTCAACGCCGGGATTGTCTGACGACAGTGAGGGCACTGAATCTCTGGGCCAAAAATTGGATATTGAAAACCTGGGCTGGTCATGAAGTGCAAGCGATCATGTAATTGTGCATGGAGAAGCGTGAAATTATTATAACTAGGGAAGTTTCCTCCTCTAGCCCCATTCTGCCGAACTGTGAATAACTTCAACCAATCTTTTCGATTTACCCCATCTTATTGGTCGCCTCCCGATCTCTCTCAAGCGGCTTTTGTCGCCCCCAATGCGACTGTGATCGGTCAGGTAGAAGTGGCCGCAGGGGCAAGTATCTGGTATGGCGCGATCGTCCGGGGCGATGTCGAACGCATTGTGATTGGAGCCAGCACTAATATTCAAGACGGTGCAATTTTACATGGAGATCCGGGCAAACCGACGGTTTTGGAAGATTACGTAACGGTGGGCCATCGGGCAGTCATTCACAGTGCCTATGTCGAGCGAGGTAGTTTGATTGGGATTGGAGCGATCGTCTTAGATGGGGTGCGCGTCGGAGCAGGGAGCATCATTGGGGCAGGGTCAGTGGTGACGAAGGATGTAGCGGCGCGATCGCTTGTCGTCGGCGTGCCTGCCAAACCATTGCGCGATCTGTCTGAGGCTGAAGTTACTCATCTGATCGAACATGCTCAACAGTACGAAAAGCTGGCTTTAGTTCACGCTGGAAAAGGGAGCGATCTAGGCTTTCATCAGTCAGCTTCACAAAAATGAAAGTACTTTGAAAACGTACCCAAATGCGGTACAACTGAAAGATAACAAAGCCTTTAGAGAGAACACGGTTATGGATTTCGACTTTCGTGTATTGATTGTTTTGTTTCCGATTTTGGCTGCTGGAGGCTGGGCAATTTCTCGAATTCTTCCTGCCGCCATCAAGCAAGTGCAAGCTTTCTTGGCCAAATAGTCAGATTCGCTTACGGTTAGATTGTTGACAGATTATTGACAGATCCGACTTTTCTGAAATTAGGGAGAGCCGGATTTGTTTTATGAGATGGATTGCAATCTCCTTACCCGCAAGGGGTTGCCCCACGTAAAAAATAATGATCTCCAGGATTTCTAGCTTGTTAAGCTTAATTTTAGAGACTTCAATTAGGTGACTCGATGTTGGATGAACAGGCTAAAAAGACCATGCTCCGCAAAATCCCCCACGGGCTGTATGTGTGTGGTGTGAAGGACGGAGAAGAGGTGAATGGTTTTACAGCAAGCTGGGTGATGCAGGCTTCTTTTACGCCGCCGCTGGTGGTCAATTGTGTTAAGCAGGATTCTGGCTCTAATGCGATGATTCGATCGAGTGGCGTTTTTGCCCTGAGTATTCTCGAAGCGGGTCAGAAAGAAATGGCGCAAAAGTTTTTTAAGCCTCAGCGTCGAGTCGGCAATAAGTTTGAGGATGTTGATTTTTATCTCGGTGAAACGGGCTGCCCGATTATTTCAGACTCGCTGGGCTATGTCGAATGTCAAGTTGTAGGCATGGTGGATAAAGGCGATCACACTGTTTTTGTAGGCGAAGTGATTGCCGCAGGCATTCATCGAGAAGGCGACCCGCTACGACTCGAAAGCACAGGCTGGCAGTACGGCGGTTAGCAATGGGTTAGCAATGGAATGAACGGGTGAAGAGATCTGTATTATTGACATGTATTCATCCCTCATCCTTTGCTTATGCCGTTTATCAAAGTTCAGACTTCGATCGCCTCTCCCAATCCCACGACGATCGCCACTCTACTCAAAACGCTTTCTGCCAGTCTCGCCAAACAAACTGGAAAGCCCGAATCTTACGTGATGACGGTATTCGAACCCAGTGTCGCGATGACCTTTGCGGGCACGACCGATCCAGCTTGCTATATCGAAATTAAGAGCATTGGTTCGATGAGTGCCGCGCAGGTAAAGCTGATGAGCCAGGAGTTTTGTCAGCAAGTGAATGAGGGGTTGGGCGTGGCGATCGATCGGATCTACATCGAGTTTACTGATGCCAAGGGTGCAATGTGGGGCTGGAATGGCACAACATTTGGGTAAGTCAGCCCTTACCTTAATGGAAAATTGAGCCTCTAAAAAAACTGGGGCCGCTTTCGTAGAAGTGCAGTCGCCCAAAGCCTAGAAACTGACCGTGGGACTTTTCTCCAGTTGGAAAGGCCGTCACGCCAAACAGATAAACGCCGCCATAGAGGGGATTTTGGTCGGGGGATAGGGCGATCGTCACCAGTCTTCCCGGTGCCACAGGCGGATCGAAGGTGATGGAAACCGATCGAGCTTTGCGATCAACCGTTGCCTGAAGGGGAATTTTTGCGCCCAAATGGTTTCGTTCTCCTTCAAAGGCTTCAATTCGCTTGGGGTCAAATCGGATGGTGTCGGTGCCCTCGTCCTGGGCAATGGTGACGCGCTGTAACGGCTCGCCTGCATTCTCCAGCAAATTCATCGTGAAGTAATAAGTGGCTGACCACGCTTGCACTGAGTTAAATGTGGTAGAGGCTCCGACCAGTCGAGGGGGCGATGTAAAGTAAACCGTGCCATCAGCCAATTGGACAGCTTGAGCAGGTTGGGTCGCGTCTCCCAGATTGGCTCCGATAGACGAAATAATGGTGGCTGCGATCGACAGGGCAAGACGTTTGAGCATGACTGATTTTAAGGTTTGTTTAATTGTAATTTTGGGAAAGTGATTGGTCTAGAAGTGCTGTTTTTAGTCTAAGCGATCGCTTTTTGGACTGCTTTGTGTCGCAGTTTAAGCAAATATTAACTTCTATTAAATTGGATTTTTATCCATTCACGATCGCCAATTTCCCAAATCGTGGATGCTACTGTTTATACAGACACAAAGAGACATCACTTCAGTCTCTCTAACCAACCGCTTTTTGGGACGTGTCTCCTTCCCAAAGCAACTGCAACTCTCAAGAAGTACATGTTGGCTACTGTTCTTATCTAGTTTGTACGATCGTTGATCAGGAGGGATTGAAATTATTTTCAGACCTTTTGAGTTGCAGAAAGCACACACTTAGTAATGTACCTGGCTCTCCAATATTTTTGTAGTAGACCTGACACTCTTCCGTCAGGTTTATTGCTTTTAAAGCTAATCTTTTAACCCAAAAAGAAGAGCCGTTCTTTTACTAAGTTTCTTGTGGATTGTCCCAGTTTCAAACAGATTTTTGTTAGCCTACAAATGAGACATGAAATAGAGGCTTTTATGACGGTTAGTTCTAAGGTTGATTTCAGACCTGCTTCCTCCCAATCTGTCGCATGGCACAAGATCTTGACCTTAACTTTGGCGTTTTGGTTGGGTGCCAGCCTGTTCTTGGATTTGGTGATAATGCCGAGTCTCTACGCTTCAGGAATGATGTCTCAGCCTGATTTTGTCCCCGCAGGCTATGGGATTTTTTGGATCTTTAATCGAATCGAATTGCTCTGTGCAGCGCTAGTGGTGACGGGCGTACTTGTGCAGCGCAAAATGACTGCAAACAGCAAACGAACCAGTGTGTTGTTATCACTTTTGCTACTGTCGTCGGCGATGATCTGCACCTACTTCATCACGCCAGAAATGGGGGCTTTAGGGATACAACTCGACTTGTTTGAGTCGTCGATCGCGACCCCCGACGGGATGAATCAACTTCACATCAGCTATTGGATTTTGGAAATGATCAAGTTTGTAGCGGGAGGCGTGCTTTTGGGCTGGACGCTTGATCGTCCTTCCGAAGCACTCAGATAAGTTTGGTACAACAGAATGCGGTGAAACTCCAAATTGCCTCCGGTTCGCTGGGGGCTTTTATTATGGCGTTTCTTCACTGAGTGTTAGGGCGTTTCTTCTGACTCGCGGTTAAACCACAGTAAACGAATGGCTAAAACGGCAAACCCAAAAGCAGCGATCGCCTTGGCGAGACGAGCAGGCAGCACTTGAGCCGTTCCTTCACCGACCATCACCCCAATCAAGCTGGCCAGAATGAGAGCAGCGATCGTCCCTAAGAAAACCGCTTTGGGATACTTGCAGTTGCTACCACTGAGGGCGATCGCTGCTAGTTGACTCTTATCGCCTAACTCTGCCAAAAAAACGGTGATAAAGCTTAAACCTAAAAGGTGCCAGTCCATAAAGCGAATCTCAAAAATAGAGGGCTACGGTTGAATCACGTCGAGCAGCAGCAACAAAGAAATGAAGAGTAAAAGCGTGCCTGTTGCTTTCTCTAATGTTTTGGGGGAGAGGCGAGTGCAAAGCCAGCGACCAATCAGAACCCCGATCAAGCTGGTGGCAATCAAAGCCGTGGCCGAACCTGCAAAAACAACCCAGGGCGCGTGAGATTCGGCGCTCATCAACAGGGTGGCGATTTGTGTCTTGTCGCCCAATTCTGCTAGAAAAATTGTGACGAACGTGGAACCAAAAACGCTCCAGAAACTCCACTTTGAGGCTTGACTGAGGTCGGGTTGAGAAACGACAACTGCCGTCGCAATCACCTGATCAGCTTCTAAATCAGACTCAGCCAACTGAGCAATCGAGAGTTCTGTAAGCGCCATAGCTGCATTTTGGTTTTCACATTTCTTTCATTATCCAGGACTTCTCTCTGATTGGCAATCTTTCTTCAAATTCCGACAGCTTGATCAAATCGCACCATTTCTAGACTGCGATCGCCATACACGCCCTCAATCTGCTGGCGACAACAGTCGATCGCAAAGCTATTCAGTTCTTCTGGCTCAACGCCATACATTTGCTGAAAGGTTTCAGACTCGACGCGACAAAACCGAGGTCGCTTTTCATAGATCTGACATTCGCGATTGATCTGGTCGTAGTTGATGCACCAGCCGTCTTCGCCAACCATACTCAGGTAGAGGTCGAGTTCGGGAGGTGAAAGGTAATCGGGCAGTTCGGGGCGATCGGTGGGGTCGAGGTGACAGCAAGCACCGCATTGTTTGACGCAGATCCAGGTAGCCATGATAGTAAGTTTATTTGCTCAGTCTATCAGTCTAACCAGATGAGAGGCTAAAAGGGCATCAATTCGATCAGGTCTTCGCTTCGTTATTCAGAATACCTGGCGATTAATGTTAGCTCCGCAAGAGCAGTCGGAGGGCATCTATAGCAATCCTAAATCACTCGTGAAATGCAGCATTGATCGTGCCCCCTAAATCCCCCAAAGTTGGGGGACTTTGAGCCGAGAGACTTCCTAGATTTCAAGAGACATTCCCCAGTTTCAAAGTCCCCCAGACTGGGGGATTTAGGGGGCGAAGCGGACTGGAACGGAGCGACAAAAATCTGTTCATGACTTATTTAGGATTGCTATATGATTCGTGCAGGAAGTCTAATTCTTCTGCCTCATACTGCTAGGACTGATTCAGGTTGAAAGAAAAAACGCTTTTGCTCGATTTGTCGCAGCCTAGTTTGAGGTAGAAACCGTGGAGACATTTAGATCCTTCAGGTTTAGTTAGAGTAGAGGGTGTCGCTGTGTTGCTCAGGAGTATTGTTTGATGTCCGATCGTCTCTATGATGTGGTTCTCTATGGGGCTAGTGGGTTTGTGGGCAAGCAGACCGTTCAGTACTTTGCTCAACACGCTCCTCAGCACGTTCGTTGGGCGATTGCAGGACGAAACCGCCAGAAGTTAGAAGCGGTCAGCAATGAAGTTGGCGCGGCGGTGGATGTTCTGGTTGCAGATAGTCAGGATCAGCAGGCGGTGGATGCGATCATCGCCCAAACGCGGGTGCTGTTGACGACGGCTGGGCCGTTTGCGCTCTATGGCAATACGCTTGTGGATGCCTGTGTTCGGTTAAAAACTCATTATGTGGACATTACTGGAGAAACGCCCTGGGTTAGGGAACTCGTCGATCGCTACCACACTCAAGCCGCCTCTGACGGGACTCGGATTATTCCTTGCTGTGGGTTTGATTCTGTTCCGTCTGACTTAGGGAGCTATCTAGTCGTGCGTCACCTGCAACGAGAATGGGGAATGCCTTGTCAGAATGTGAATGCTTACTTTCAGGCTGAGGGCGGGTTAAATGGAGGGACGCTGGCATCTGGCTTTAATTTGTATGATTCTCCTCATGCAGCGCAGTTTCGTGATCCTTTTTTGCTAAATCCGTCTACTCAACATTCTCAAAGTGACCTCGATCGCAACCAAGACCCAGACGCACCTTCTTACAGCGCCGATCTCAACACTTGGGTTGCTCCCTTCTTTATGGGCCCGGTCAATACTCGAATTGTGCGTCGTAGTTGTGCCCTGTTTGATGAGTGGCAACAATCCTATGGAAGTGGCTTTACCTATCAGGAGTATCTCAAGTTTGATGAACCTTTGGCATGGCTAAAAGCAGCTAGTGCGACCGCAGGATTTGCTGTCGTTACGGGTCTGTTGCAACAACCCCAACTACGATCGCTCCTTCAACCTTTTTTGCCAACACCGGGGAGTGGGCCGTCTGAGCAAACGATGAATGAAGGCTGGTTTTCTTGTGAACTGGTAGGCACTGCACCAGATGGGCGCAAGGTTTGGGGGTTTGTTCGTGACCAGGGAGATCCGGGCAATCGGGCGACGGTCAAGTTTCTCTGTGAGTCTGCTTTATGTCTGGCTCTACAAGCTGATGAACTACCAGGCGGTCAGGCGAGGGGTGGAATTCTCACGCCAGCAACGGGATTAGGTGACATTCTGGCAGAGCGATTACGTCAGGCTGGAATGACTCTGGAGACTCAAACTGTCTAGTAGATTTCTAGTTAGTAAATTTCTAGCGCTTTTGATAGCTACTACCCTTGGTCGATGCTTTGAATTATGGCTTTCGTGGACAATGCTCACTCTGCTAGAATTCTAATCTTAAAGTCTCCTAGAATTGGCAGCTTGGGTGGCAAAAGACGCTAATAATGCAGTGAAAAAGTTTCATCGAATTCACATTGCTTTAAGGGTCGGTCTTGAGGGCGTAATAGCTTTGTTGATAGCGATCGAACCTCTCATCATATAAACCTAACGCTACAATTTCGGCATTGGGCAACTGGAGGGCGATGTCTTGTAGTGCTGCGATGCTGGCTTGTACCCAGTCGGTGGGGTTTTGTTCTGTCCAACTGGGGCGAGGGGTAGCAAGGGGGTAGGCGTGGCTGGACTGAGCAATGAGGTAGCCTTGAGCCTCTACCGCGACTACGCGCACTCCACTGGTTCCCAAGTCTAAGCCAAGTATGATCGGGCAAAGTTTGTCTTTCACGGTCTACTAAGTCTACAAACGTGGATTCTGTCCCTGGTTCCCTTGAAAAAGCTGGGTTAGCGTTGCTCTGACTCCCAGGTTGGAAAGCTGGTGTAGGGTGTTGGTGGTGGCTTCGACAAAGCGGGTGGATTGGGGGAGGTCGTGGCCAAAAATTTCGATCAGGCTGAGTAGCGGGCGGGGGTCGGTTTTACTCTGAGAGGCTCTGAGGGCGAGAACATCGGATAAGGGATCTTCGATCGCAATCACGGTTCCCTGTTCGTCTTGTCCGATTAGACAGCGAAACCAGGCTGCGATCGTCAGACTTAGATAGTCGATCGAGCCGCCTTGCTGAAGTTTGTCGCGCAATGAACCGAGTAAAAATTTGGGGTTTTTAGCAGAACTATTCAGACAGAGGCGAGGGAGTCGATCGCGAATTTTGGGGTTTTCAAAGCGTTCGATTAGCGTCTTTTTATAGTCCGTCAAATTCATGCCTGCGACGGGTTGTAGCGTGGGAGTTACTTCTTCCATGAGCGCCATGACTGCTTGCCTGCACTGCGGATCAGCCATCACTTCATGGACATAGGTGTAGCCTAACAGCGAGCCAAGATAGCCAATTAGCATATGGCTGGCATTGAGAAGTCGAATTTTGATCAATTCATACGGATGTACATCGCTTGTAAATTGAGCGCCAACGGCTTCTAAATTGGGTCTGCCTGCACAGAACTGATCCTCAATCACCCATTGAATAAAGGGTTCTGCAACAACCGGAAAGCTGTCTTGAATGCCAAACTGTTGGGCAACCAGGGTACGATCGGCATCCGTTGTCGCGGGCGTAATGCGATCGACCATACTATTAGGAAATGCACCTTGTTCTGAGAGCCATTTTCCGAGAGCTGGATTGCGAAGTTCTGCAAAGGCAGTCAGCATTTTTCGAGTGATAGTGCCATTGCCCTGTAGGTTGTCGCAAGACTGAACGGTGAAGGGCGCTAATCCTTGTTTCCGGCGTTGGTCGAGGGCGGCGGCTAAAACTCCGTAGGTTCCGATCGGTCGATTGGGGTGCTGTAAGTCGTGTTGAATGGTCGGGTGTTCTACGTCTAATTCACCATTGCCTTCGTTGTAGTAGTAGCCGTTTTCGGTCACGGTGAGGGTGACAATTCGACAGCTAGGAGCGGCCAGGGCTGCAATGACAGCTTGGGGATCTGGCGGCGCAAACAGATAGCGATCGATTGATCCAATAATGCGGGCGCGATCGTCGTTGGGTGATCGTTCGATCAGGGTATACAGACAGTCTTGCAGCTTTAGAGCATCTCGCATTCGACGATCTTGCTCAAGTAGCCCTACGCCACAGATTCCCCAATTAAAGTCAGAAGTTTCATGAAAATAATTATCGAGATACAACGCTAAATGCGCTCTTACAAATCCACCTACGCCAATGTGAATGATTCCATTTTTGAGAAGGTGGCGATCGTAACGAGGAATCTGAACGGCATCTGATAAACGAGACAAAGCGGATTGATTTAGCTCGATCGTAGAATCTGTGCGAAGGTTACTCATGAAAAGGATTATGAATGCAATAGAGAACGGCGACGATTGTTGGAAACAGTTTTTCCTTGGCTATCAAACAGATGGCAAAAATTACCGTCAAGGTTAATAGAAACGCGATCGTGGACTCGACTATTGTTAGCACCATCCGTTCGCACGACTAAGCTATCTCCACCCGTAATCTGAACATAGAGATAAGTTTCTCCACCTAACTGCTCAACCACCACCACTTCACCTTCTAATGTACCACTTGACCCCAACCGGAGATGTTCGGGGCGAATTCCTAGCGTTGCAGTATCGCCTACAGACAGTCCAGGCTGGATAGAAACAGTCACGGTTGCTTGAGTCGGAAGTTTCACCGTTGTTTCTACATCATTGACGGCTGTGACGGTGACGGGCAGAAAGTTCATTTTGGGGGAGCCGATAAAGCCCGCAACAAATAGATTTTGGGGATGATGGTAGAGATCCATCGGTGCTCCGACTTGTTCGACCGTTCCATTTTGCAAGACAACAATCTTATCTGCGAGGGTCATCGCTTCCGTCTGATCGTGAGTCACGTAAATCATCGTAGCTTGCAGACTGTCATGGAGTCGGGCTAACTCAATTCGTGTCTGTACCCGCAGGGCGGCATCTAAGTTAGATAGGGGTTCGTCAAACAAAAATACTTTAGGATTTCGCACCAGGGCCCGCCCGATCGCGACTCGTTGGCGTTGTCCACCCGATAGTTCTCTAGGCTTGCGATTTAACAGCGGTTCGAGTTGTAGAATGCGGGCGACATCACGGGTTCGCTGATCGCGCTGCGCTTTAGGAACGCCTGCTAACCGAAGGCTAAACGCCATGTTGTCGGCAACGCTCATGTGTGGATAAAGCGCATAGGTTTGAAACACCATTGCGAGTCCGCGTTCGGCTGGCGATACATCGTTGGCGAGTTGTCCATCAATTAGCAGATCGCCCGATGTGATTTCTTCGAGGCCGGCAATCATTCGTAGTAATGTTGACTTACCACAGCCTGACGGGCCAACAAATACAACAAACTCACGATCGTCTATGTCGAGATCAATCCCTTTGATTATCTCAGTCCCTACAAACTGTTTGCGAAGATTTCTCAGTGTGACGGTTGCCATAAAAAAGGATAGTTGTGAATAGTTATTGAATGGGTGAATTAGAGCTAGTCTCTTTGCTGCGTTGTTTAAGTCTTTTGCCTGCCAATTCTGGTAGACTTTTGGACAAGATTCTTAGTTCGACTCTACTTGACTGCACCAAAGGTTAGACCTCGAACAAGTTGTCGTTGACTGAGCCAACCAAAGATCAAAATGGGTGCGATCGCCATTGATGAAGCAGCCGAAAGCTGTGCCCAAAACAAGCCTTGAGGACTCGAAAACGAAGCAATAAACGCCGTCAAAGGAGCCGCATTCGTGGTAGTTAGATTGAGACTCCAGAAAGCTTCATTCCAGGACAGAATAATGGAAAGTAAGCCCGTCGAAGCAATTCCGGGTAGTGCCAACGGCAACAATACATGAAAAAATTCTTGTTTAATGTTGGCTCCATCCATACGATCGGCTTCGAGAATCTCTTTAGGAACGTCTTTGAAAAAGGTATAGATCATCCAAACGACGATCGGAAGGTTGATCAGGGCATAAATCAACGTTAAGCCGATGCGCGTATCCAGTAGTCCAGAGTTGCGAAACAGCAGGTAGATGGGGACTAGCACCCCCACTGAGGGCAACATCTTGGTGGAAAGCATCCACAGCAACGTTCCTCTTGTCCGTTTGGTCGGAAAGAACGCCATCGCATACGCCGCAGGAACCGCAAGCGCTAACGCTAACAACGTCGATAAGACAGAAATGACCACACTATTCAGAGCAAATGCGAAATAGTTGGATCGATCCTGAATGGAAACATAGTTCTCGATCGTGGGCTGAAAGAATAGCTGTGGGGGAATAGAAACGGCGGCGGCTTCGGTCTTAAAGCTAGTGAGAACCATCCAGAAGATTGGGAAGAACAATAGACCTGCCGCTAACCAGCCTAGTAAGGTGATGAAGATGCGATGAGAAAGTTTTCGAGTCATGGGACGAGGGATAAGGGTTATTAAACGTCTATCAAACGTCCAGGTTGCGAGAGACTAGACGCATGAGGAAGATGGCGACAATGTTGGCTAAGACGACTGCAATGAGTCCGGCGGCTGAGGCACTGCCAACATCAAACTCAAACAAGGCTCTTAAGTAGATAAAGTAAGCCAGGTTAGTTGTGGCGAGTCCCGGCCCGCCAGAGGTCGTCACAAAGATCTCTGCAAAAATGGTTAGAAAAAAGATGGTTTCGATCATGGCGACGACAGCGATCGCTCGTCCCAAATGGGGCAGCGTAATGTACCGAAACAGTGCGATCGCTTTGGCACCATCCATTCGGGCGGCTTCGATTTGCTCGTCATCTAAGGATTGAATCGCAGTTAGTAAAATCAGCAGCGCAAACGGCAGCCATTCCCACGAGACAATGAGAATCACCGACAGCATTGGATAGTCTGCAAACCAATCGATCGCTCCTAACCCTAGCGATCGCGTCACGTAGGCAAACAATCCATTCACCGGGTGCATCAGCAAATTCTTCCAGATTAGAGCGCTGACGGTTGGCATCACAAAGAAAGGTGAAATCGCCAAAATTCGAGCAATGCCACGCCCAAAAAAGTCTTGATTAAACAACACGGCGAGGAGCGTACCCAGACTGATCGTAATCCCCAACACTGAGCCAACCAGCACCAGCGTATTGACGATCGAGATCCACAAAGCTGGATTGCTCAATAGAGACGTAAAATTTTCGAGTCCTGCAAAGCGATTGTTTGCGGTGTTGAGCAAGTTGTAGCGCTGGAGTGAAAACCAAACCGTCATCACCAACGGCACAATCATCCAGAGCAGCAAAACAAAGACCGACGGCGCAACAAGCGGAAGTGTTGAAATCTGTCGCTTAGTAGCGGTGTGTTTATGATGAGGCTTGACAGCCAAAGTAGAGGACATAGGTTGAAGCTTTCTGTTGGGATGGGGAGGAGGGCGTTGCTGATTGGAGGGATGAATGCGTGGAAAGTGTCCATCTTTTCGCCCCCTAAATCTCCCAAAATTGGGAGACTTTGAACCTTGGGTTTCCCGCCGCTTTGGGGCACACCCCCTGATTCAGCAACGCCAGGAGGGGTTTTGGACGTTGGACTTTAGACTCTGGCCGTTGGACTCCTGCACGAATTATGAATGCCCTCCAACTGCTCTTGCGAAGCTAACGTTAATCGTTAGGTATTCTTTTTAATCTCTGGTCTAATGTCTCTGGTCTAATGTCCTTTCCCTACGAGTTTCATTAGAAAACCTCCCCAACCCCTGCGAGAGGAGCCAGGGAGGAGCAGAGACTAAGCCTTGATGTAACCTGCGCGTTTCATTGTTTCTTCGGTACTACTTTGGGCTTGTTGGAGCGCCTGATCGACCGAAACCTGTTTGGTTAGTGCAGAGGCGATCGTTTGTCCGACTTGAGTGCCGATCGCTTGAAATTCAGGAATCGCGACAAACTGAATGCCTGTGTAAGGAACTGGATTGACGGTAGGTTTGCTCGGATCGGCTGACTCAATTGATCGCAGCACGATCGGGGCAAAGGGTGCCGCCTTCTGGTAGTTCGGATTTTCATAAGTAGACTTCCGAGTGCCAGGAGGTGCCGCAATCCAACCTCGACGCTCAGCAACTAGCTGCACATAGGGCTTGGAAGTAGCCCAGGTCACAAACTTCTGAGCCGCATCAGGAGATTTGGTTGTAGAAGGAATTGCCAACGACCAGGCCCACAACCAATTTGAGCCATTTGGATAGCTGGCGATCGGGGCCCGTGCAAAGCCAACTGTATTCGCTACTTGCGATTCTTTGGGGTTTGATAACTTTCCGGCTGCCACTGTTGCATCAACCCACATCCCACACTTACCTGTCGAGAAGAGAGCTAAGTTTTCGTTAAATCCGTTAGAGCTTGCACCTGGCGGCCCATATTGGGTGAGTAGATCAACATAGTAGTTCAGCGCAGTTTTCCAATTTGGACTGTCGATCGTTGGTTTCCAGTTAATATCAAACCACTGTCCACCAAACGTATTAACTAATGTGGTGAAGAATCCCATGTTCTCTCCCCAACCTGGTTTCCCGCGCAAACAGACCCCATATACTCCATTGTTTGGATCGTGAACTTTGCCTGCCCATTCTCTGACTTGAGCGTAAGTGGGTTGTTCAGGAACGGTAATTCCTGCTTTTTGAAACAGATCCTTGCGGTAATACAACATCGAACTCTCAGCATAGAAAGGCAGTGCATAGAGTTTGCCGTCACTAGAAAGCGCTTGCTTTACCGGAGGAAGAAGATCATTCACATCATAGTCAGCAGGGAGATTGTCCAGGGGTTTGAGCCAGCCTTGTTTTGCCCAAATTGGCGCTTCATAGGTGCCGATCGTCATCACGTCAAATTGTCCACCTTTGTTGGCGATGTCGTTGGTAACGCGCTGACGCAATACGTTTTCTTCGAGGACTACCCATTTAAGCTGTGTATCAGGATTGGCGTTTTCAAACTCTTTTGAAAGCTCCTGCATGATCACCATGTCATTGTTATTAACGGTGGCGATCGTGACGGTGCTTTTTCGATTAGCTTGTGACCCGCCTCCCCCCGAACAGGCATGAAGCTGAACTAGCAAAACACCCACAAAAAACATTGCCAACAATTTGGCGAAGCGGAATTGCCGCGTCACAATCATATGTCTCCTATGTAATAAAAACCGAATTACAAGTTTTATTTTTTGCTCAACTACTGAACAATTGCTCAATAATAGAATCATAGCCAGATTTAGTTGCCAGATGAGAAGTCAGAAAGCAATTGAAACATATGTTTATAAGTTGAAAAAAGGAACTCAAAGATGACGACTGCAACCTACAATTTCTCTAATAAAACAATCTTGATCACTGGGGGCGCTGGAGACATTGGACGAGCAACTGCCCATCGGTTTGCTGCCAATCAAGCAAACATCGTCCTACTTGATCTCAATGCGACAAAAATGGCAGAAGTCGCCACCGAACTAAAACACTACAACACCAAAATCACAACCCTGACCTGCAATGTCACTGACCCAGACAATGTTCGTCAGGCGTTTGCGGCAGCGATAGAACAGTTTGGACAACTAGACTATGTGTTCAACAATGCAGGCTATCAGGGCGTGTTTGCCAAGACCGATGAGTATCCCGATGCTGACTTTCAAAAGGTGGTTGACATTAACATCATTGGGGTCTACTACGTGCTCAAAACTGCGGCACAGTGCTTGAAAGAAACGGGTGGAGGAGCGATCGTTAATACTGCAAGCTATGCCGGAGTGGTTGGCCCGCCCAACATGCTGGCTTATGGAGCTTCAAAGTTTGCTGTGATCGGCATGACGCAAACAGCCGCCAAAGATCTTGCGCCTCATCACATTCGCGTCAATGCCATCTCACCTGCGCTGATTGGCCCTGGCTATATGTGGACTCGCCAAGCAGAGTTGCAGGCGGCTACCAATTCGCAGTACTTTGATCCTGACCCCAAAGTGGTAGAACAGCAGATGATTGCCTCTGTACCAATGCGCCGACTAGGAAGCCTGGAAGAAGTCGCCAATGGCGTTGCCTTTTTGATGAGTCAGGAGGCTAGTTATATCACAGGCTTTAATCTGGAGATCACAGGGGGAATATCGTAAGTTTGCTCAAACGCCTTCAAAGATGAGCTAATTGAATCTTTGAGCAATAAATCAGCCTTTGGGCGTATATTTAACAAAGAACAAGGTAGCTCCTGTTGATAGAGCCTCACTTTGGAAAATGTTGTTGGAAGGTGAACAATGCGAGAGTCGTCCGATCGCTACGATCGTAAGTTAGATCTTGCGGCTCATGCTGCCTGGCTCTACTACATTGGGGAAAACACCCAGGAACAGATCGCTACCAAGCTAAACGTTTCTCGACAGATGGCACAGCGATTAGTTGCTCTGGCCGTTAGCGAAAAACTCATCAAGTTTCGGCTTGATCATCCGTTGAGTGAGTGTATTGCGCTGGCGGAGGCGATTCGAGATCAGTTTGGGCTGTTGGTGTGTGAAGTTGTCCCCAGTGACGGGGCGATCGACACCTTCAACGGGATTGCGGTCTGTGCGGCGACTCATTTAGAAGCTTATCTAGTGGCCAAAACACCAACGATTCTGGCTTTCTCAACGGGGCGGACGCTGCGATCGATGGTTGAGCAAATTCCCCCGATGAACCAACCTCAGCATAAGATTGTCTCGATTTTGGGCAATATGTCCCACGCGGGGCGGGCGGGCCGTCATGAGGTGGTGATTCACTTATCCGATCGGGTGGGTTCTCAGGCTTACCCTGTCCCGACTCCAGTTGTTGCGACCAACCTAAAAGAGCGAGATCTGTTACAAACGCAGCACTCATTTCTCACGGTAAAGCGATTAGCCGAGCAAGCAAAAGCGACCTTTGTCGGGGTGGGTCAGATTGTCTGGAATGCGCCGCTTCATCAAGATGGATTTATCAATGATGCAGAAGTCACCGAACTGATTGAATTGGGCGCAGTCGGAGAAATCGCGGGCTGGGCCTACGATCGCAACGGAACTCTAATCTGCGGTGGCACCAATAGTCGAGTGGCTGGAGTTCCTTTAGAACAACCGACTCAACGGCTGGTAATTGGGGTTGCGGGAGGCGCAAAAAAGTCTGAGTCGATTCTCGCGGCTCTCCACGGCAAGCTGATTAGTGGATTAATTACTGACGATAGTGCAGCACAAGCCATTCTTGCCAGTTCTTAAATTTGGCATTGCGGAATCTGAATATCGCAATTCTAAATGAGTCATGAACAGATTTTTGTCGCTCCGTTCCAGTCGGTTTCAGCCCCCTAAATCCCCCAGTCTGGGGGACTTTGAAACTGGGGAATGTCTCTTGAAATCTAGGAAGTCTCTCGGCTCAAAGTTCCCAAAGTTGGGGGATTTAGGGGGCACGATCAATGCTGTATTTCACGAGTGACTTGGGATTGCTATCGCAATTCTAAATCTGTTGTAAGAATCTTCAAATAGCGGGTTGCTAGTCATTAGTTCTTAGCCATTGGTTTATACCTAACCACTAATCACGAATCGCCGAATTCTCACAACTCAAACAGCATAGTCATGCGATCGTTGAGTTTGAAAGCCCCCAGCATTAGGGAATTGGGTAGCGAGTTTGTACTATTGTTGAGCAACCCCAAAAATCGCGCTCAAACCTGCAAACCGTAATTGCTCAGTGTGGCTGCCCAATTTGTGGTAGATCAAACTATGACTCTCAATTCTGATTTGTGTTTATGAAATCAAATTTTGCTCGAACCTGGGTTTTGTTGGTTTTTACGATTTTATTGTCAGCTTGTAGTACAGCTTCGACGAGCAATTCTGGGAGCAATTCGGGCGGCAATTCTAGCGGAATCCCGATCGGAGTTGCTGTCGCTCAAACCAGTAATGTCGCCCTGTTGGGGCAAGAACAAGTGGCAGGAGCAAAAATTGCTGAGAAGTACTTCAACGATAAAGGCGGCGTGAATGGCACCCCGATTCGGCTGGTGTTTCAGGATACGGCGGGGGACGAAGCGGGCGCTATCAATGCGTTTCAGACGCTGTTGACAAGAGATAAAGTGGTCGCAATTGTCGGCCCTACGCTGTCTCAACAGGCCTTTAGTGCTGATCCGATCGCCGATCGAGCCAAAGTTCCGGTTTTGGGGCCCTCGAATACGGCAAAGGGCATTCCGCAGATTGGGGAGTTTGTCTCACGGGTGTCGGCTCCGGTTTCGATCGTGGCACCCAATTCAGTCAGAGCGGCTCTAAAAATCAATCCGCAGATCAAACGAGTGGCGGTATTTTATGCTCAAAATGATGCTTTTAGTAAGTCAGAAACTGAGATCTTTCAGCAGACGGTCAAAGACCAAAAGTTAGAGTTGGTTACGGTGCAAAAGTTTCAGACGGCGGACACCGATTTTCAGTCTCAAGCCACTGCGGGCATCAACGCAAAGCCTGACCTGGTAATCGTTTCTGGACTGGCGGCCGACGGTGGTAATCTGGTGCGTCAACTGCGAGAATTGGGCTACAAAGGTCTGATTATTGGCGGCAATGGTCTTAACACATCGAATATCTTGCCTGTCTGTAAGGCGCTCTGTGATGGCATTTTGATTGCCCAGGCTTATAGTCCAGAGCATCCCGGTGAGGTGAATAAAGCCTTTCGATCGGCGTATCAAGCCCAGTTTAAAAAAGAACCGCCCCAGTTTAGCGCTCAAGCCTTTACAGCAATTCAGGTCTATGTGGAGGCCTTGAAAACGATCGACGCTCAAACCAAAGTTTCTCAAAAGGCGCTTCCTGATCTGCGGGTCGCTCTCAACCAAACGCTGCTCAAAGGACAGTACGAAACGCCGATCGGAGCCATTTCTTTTACGCCAGAGGGAGACATTGTGCAAAAAGAATTCTACGTTGCTCAAATTAAGATGGATGCTGATGGCAACAACGGCAAGTTTGCATTTTTGAAGTAGCCCTTTCTGGCGCTTAGTTGGTTGACTGACAAAACTTTTTGCTTGGCGGTTAAAACCGCAGCTACGAGAACAAAATCCGCCTTCGCGGATTAACAAACCTTTAGAGAGGTCTAGTCTGCGAAGGCAGACTTTGTTCTTTTAGGCGCGAATTCTATTCGCCAGCCTCAACGTTTCGATTTCAAACCGGAACGATCGCATTTCAAACCGGAACATTTCGATTTCAAACCGGAACGATCGCATTTCAAACCGGAACATTTCGATTTCAAACCGGAACGATCGTGTTCTGAACAAGAAAATTTCAGGTTTGAAGCAGATTGACGGACAAAATTCTTAGAGCGCTGCTGCTGCGTTACCCTTTTAGAGTGAGTTTAGCGATGACGCTCCGCGAGGTTCTACGAAGCCAGGAGAGATTTGTCCGTCAATCAGGTTAGAGGACAACTGCAATTCGTGGAGGTTGCAATCCTTTAAAATTCTGAAAGACTGCCCCTTCAATAGGCCACACCATGAAAGCGATCGCGATTCAAAATTCCTTTGGGTTAGACGCGCTGCAAGTTGTCGATCGACCCACTCCCCAACCTGCTCCTGACCAAGTGCTGCTGCGTCTCAAGGCTGCCTCGCTCAACTATCGCGATTTGATGGTCGTTCAGGGTCGCTACAATCCCAAACAAGCGTTGCCGTTGATTCCGCTGTCGGATGGAGTCGGTGAAGTGGTAGCGATCGGGGAGCAAGTAACTCAAGTCAAAGTCGGCGATCGGGTTGCCAGTACCTTTTTTCAGCAATGGCGATCGGGCGCTCCTACTAAGGCAGGGTTGCGATCGACGCTGGGAAGTCCTGGAGATGGGCTGTTAGCAGAATATGGAGTGCTGCCTCAAGCCGGAGTGATTGCGGTGCCTGATCATCTTTCAGATCTCGAAGCGGCGACGCTTCCTTGTGCGGCTGTGACGGCATGGAATGCTCTGATGAGAAGCGGTCTAAAGGCGGGAGATACGGTATTGCTGCAAGGGACGGGCGGCGTATCTATCTTTGCGTTGCAGTTTGCCAAACTTGCGGGGGCACGAATTATTTTGACCTCTAGCAGCGACGAGAAGTTAGCTAGAGCGCGTCAACTGGGTGCCCATGAGGGAATCAACTACAAAACAACGCCCAACTGGGATGCAGAAGTGTATCGGCTGACAAATGGCGAAGGGGTCGATCATATAGTCGAAGTTGGAGGAGCCGGGACGTTACCCAAATCGCTGCAAGCCGCCAAAATTGGAGGAAACATTAGCTTGATCGGAGTGCTATCAGGAGCAGACTTAGGCACAAATTTGCGGCCGATTTTCACTAAAAGTATTCAAGTTAGAGGAATTTATGTTGGTTCGTGGGAGATGTTTGCAGAGATGAATCGAGCGATCGCGCTACACAAAATTCGTCCAGTTGTCGATCGGGTCTTTCCCTTTACCGAAGCTCGTGAAGCATTGCAGTATCTAGAAAGTGGCGCACACTTCGGCAAGATTTGCTTGCAATTTTAACGTGAATCCAATTGAGTCTCTCACCACAATTTTTTAGCTAGAAACAGTCTCCAAATTCCCGCCCGTAAGGAACTTTGAACCAGAACGCTCATTCTAAAGTCTGCCAAAATTGCGAAGTTGGGGGCAAAAGCGCCAAACAACAAAGTGAAAGAACTTGACCGAATGTACATCAGTTCTAGCAACACAAAGTTGATTTCTTAAAGAAGCCTGATGAAATCTTTTACTGCACGCTTTCCGATTCGTCGATCGTCGCCAACAAATTCCTAAACTTAATCCATCTAAAATCATCCATCAAGGTGAGGATATAAATCTCTAGCGTTTCACTAGCGGTACGATTTCCATCCCAAAAGCTTGTTGAATTGGATTCGCTTTATTGACGTATCCCATAAGAATGAGATTCGCCTCGATATGATGTCTCGATCGGGTGATGTTTTGTTGTTTTGAACATTTTTACACTGAGCAGAAACAAAGACATCATTTTGTTGTTCGTCGTAGTGTCCCCTTAAAGGACAACTTGGTAATGACATCTTCTTGAGTAAAAGTGATTCATTCCTGTTCTCTAAAGGTTCTTTGTAGCGTTTGATTTACTATTGTGCCAAAAGTCGTGTCAAAAGATACTCCCCTCCTGAATGTCTCGTCAAAGCGCCCTTCTCACCAGGCGAAAGAGTTTCTCGATCGTTCACAAAATAGCCCTCATCTATCCATGCAAGTACCTCGTCGTCACCATTCAAAGGTTTTAGCCTGTGGCGTTGCTCTGGGCTGGCTTGCTACAAACTTATTGGCTCAAGCTCAAGCCGCCGATCTGTCGATCGGAAATGGAGGCGTGCAATTTAATCGAGAAACCACGATCGAGTCCGACTTTGTAGAATCTCATGGGGCCTATCAGTCTACATTTGGCGTGATCAATCTGGAAACCAACGAGAAAACTCCGCTCTTGATCGAGGTCAAACCTGCCGACAGTCCTGCTCCGGTAGAGCGACCCTCGACTCGAGTTAACGACTTCAACACAGAGCGCGACTTTTTGGGCACAGCACAAGCAACCGTGATCAAACCGCTGGGCCGCCTCACCTTTCGACCCAATACTCGATACGTGTTCTATCTAGAGTCGAGTTTTAACGGTCGCCCCACCGGGACGGTCTACTCCGAAGACACGATGAACCCCAACAAAGAGCGTCAGGTCACTTTTACGGGCAATCCGACTAATCTTTGTGCAGACGGTGGCATGATTCTCGCGTGGGATGATACCGGGTCAGCCCTTGTCAGAACGAGAGCGCAACAAGATCGTGACTTTGACGACTTTATTGTGCGAATGCGAGATACAGCCTGTGGTGGAAGTGCGTTGCCGCCTCCGGTTCCATCTGCCGAAACGCCTCCCGGTGCAGGAATTCCGCCTGTGACAGGGCAAGTGCCTCCAGCGGGGGGGACGACTCCTCCAATTACGGGCGGCGGTGCGCCTCCTTTTCCAGGAACGGCTGTCGGGTTAGGTCTGCTGGGTGTGGGGGCTGGGGTGGCGCTTTTGACAGGCGGTGACGACGACGACAACAATGACTCTAATCCTCCACAAACGATCGCTCCTCCCGGTCAACCACTGTTTCCGCCTCCGACGATCGGGCCTCCGACCACTCCCGAAGGCGAACCCATTCCTGAACCCTTGACGATTTTAGGATCTGGAACAGCGATCGGAATTGCTGCTCTAATGCAAAAAAGAAGAGCGCGCCAGCGTCAGAAGAAATCAAATAAATAGCTTCAGTCGATCGTGAATTGACCCGCCGATCGCCGAACTTTGACTCCCTTCAAAGTCCCCTACTCGTGGGGGATTTAGGGGGCAGAAGCCTACTGAAACAGAGCAACCAATGTCTCTTGTCTAACGTCTTCAGTCTCTCAAACTGCCGCGCCATAAGGGATACCAATTATCCCAGGCCGCCTCTAATTGCTCAGGTGACGCTGTAGAAGGAATCGATAACGTTGCCCAGAGACACTGCCGATCGCGCAAAGCAGCCTGACCCAGTAACCAGGGAAGCGATCGCTTGGATAAAACTTCAACCCGATTTTGATTTTGAATAAACTGGCGATCGCTCACCGTACTTTCACCATAAACGGGAATACAGGCACTCAGATGGGTGCGGTTTTGTCGGCTAAACAACGCATAAAAACCGTTGCGCTGACGAATCGTTAACAGCGGTTGGGTAGAGGTGAGAGAACTTTCTTCGATCGCAGACGGCACATGGGTATAAGAGTTGACAAAATAGCGCATCTCAATGGTGAGGGGTACTCCATTTTGAGCATATTGATACGCACGACCTGCGATCGTTTGCTCGGTGACGGGTGAGGTCAAACCGGGACTTTGGGGATTGACAATCAAGGGATAGCTGGCGAGAAATTGCCAACCCGGAAGTGTGACTTTGGCGGGCAGCGCGATCGTGGCAACCGTATCAACTTCTTGGGCAGGCGCTACGATCGTTTTTCCCAATACACACAAAGCGCTGGTCAATGTGGCCGCCAGCAGTCCAATTCTAAATTTCTTCTGCATCCGCTTCGATTTCCCACTCTGTCTCAAACGGTAAAAAATAACAAAAAACTCCCAGTAATATGACCGCGATGATTGAGAAGATCTGCGACCCTGCACCAATATGCCAATAGTCAAAGGCAGGGCGATTAGAATTTGCAAATAATACTGCCATGATTGCGACTCGAATACCGTTTACCACGAATCCAATCAACACAGCAATTAATGGAATCAACAGCTTTGAAATCAGACGACTGGGAAATACAACCAAAAACAGGAACGTCAGCGTTAATAACTGCAAAATTAACTGAGAACCCGAACAGCCTTCATAAACTTCTACAACACCCGTCGGCAGCACAATATTAACTCCCTGCTGCATGACCGGATAGCCCAAATACCAGAGAACGCTAGTCGCAAACTCGGCCGTCAAAGGAGAAAGGTCGATCGTAGACAACAAACTCGTCGATGGAATCGCAACAAACCCCAAAATCAACAACTCTCGCCAATACTGTCTAACGCCAAACCCAGAAGCCAACAACGCTAACCCCAACGCTGAAACAAACGGCGAGAAACGCAAAAAGGCATCATATTCCACCACAGCAGCACTTCTGATCAACACCCAGACGATCAGCAAAAGTCCCACACTGGTCGCCGCTGTTCCACTTTCCAATCTCAAACTAGAACGGTGACGCCACACCAAAAACCACACCGCCACCCAGCACAAAAAACTCGGCTCGATTAGCTCTTTGTGACCACTGCGCCACGCAAGCTGTAACTGAAGGACGGTCAGAGTGGCCGCGATTCCAAGTAGCCAAAATTTAGCGTTTTTGAGCAGATTCACGATCGTCCTCAAACTCACAGGATCTAACCCTATGAAGTTTTTTAAGGTTTGTCGTGTTTCTGAAGAGAGATTATTTGGGAGAGATTATTTGGGTAGAAACTCAGCGGCAAGCAGATGGTTTTGAATTGCGAAGACGGCGGCCTGGTTGCGATCGCGGACATCTAACTTATGCAAAATCGCGTGGACGTGAACCCGCACCGTGCCAGGTGAGATAACCAAAATTTCAGCAATCTCTTGATTTGATTTCCCAACTGCGACGAATCCGAGGATTTCTTGCTCTCGCCGGGTCAGAGGATTGCTCGCAACGGTCGGTATTGTGTAGCCCGCATCCTGTTGAAAGACGGCTTGAATCTCGGTTGTGGCCGTCTGATCCCACCACGAAGCGCCTGCGGCTACCGATCGCACTGCCAAAATCAATTTCTCAGCGGCGAGTCCCTTTAAGCAGTAGCCATGTGCGCCAGCCGTAATCAATCGAGCAATCAAATCCTTTTCGGAGCGAGACGTTAGCACCAAAATTGGCAATTGAGGCTGCTGCTGTTTGATTTGACGACAGGCTTCGATGCCGCCAATTCCTGGCAAGCCAACATCTAATAATACAAGGTCAATCTTTTGCGATCGGGTCAACTCAACCGCCGTCTCTCCATCTTCTGCCTCGGCGACAATTTCCAATCCATTCTCTTGTTGTAGCCGCATTCGCAACCCCAGACGAAACAACTCATCATCCTCAGCCAGCAAAATTTGCACCATAACCCAAGCAACAAGACGGTTAGCAATGATCGAGTAGCCCACCCAGCTATCTCGACTTGCCCAATCATCTCACGACTCAATTAAGACAGCTATAGCGTGAATGTAAGTTCCTTTGAAAGCGTCTTAACCTGCTAAGGCAGGGTTTGTTCTGTTAGCCGCATTGCCGAATGCACTTGCGAAGCGAACTGTACTCGCCAGCCCCTTTAAGTTCACACCCATCATTCACACCTATAATACAATTCATCCTCTACACACTCCAGTCTCATGACAGACGCTTATTCTCAACCGAGTCGCGAATGGTGGGCCCAGCGCTGGATTGATGTACTCGAATCCTTTGGGTGGACTCGTCGATTAGCTCGCGCCCGCACCTACGCCAGAGAAGGAAACGTTTTGGGGATTGACTTCCAGGGCGCAAAAGTGTCTGCCAACGTGCAGGGGACGGCCCCAGAACCCTACAAAGTTTCTCTCTCTCTCGACCCGTTTAGCGATGAACAATGGAGCTATGTGGTTGAGTCGATGGCAGAACGGGCAATCTTCTCGGCAAAGCTGCTGGCTGGAGAAATGCCCCAAAATATTGAAGAAGTCTTCACTGCAAATGGGCTGAGTTTGTTTCCATTTAATAAATTTGATATTCACAGTCGCTGTTCTTGCCCTGATCCTGCCAATCCCTGTAAGCATATTGGAGCCGTTTACTACCTGCTGGGCGATCGCTTTAGTGAAGATCCGTTTGTTCTGTTTCAGCTACGCGGCCGCACCAAAGAGCAAATTATCGAAGCCTTACGTCAAATTCGCGGCATGGGGAGTGATCCCATTGCGATCGAGCCGTCAGACACACCAACCCTTCGAGCAGCGACCCCTCTGAACCTCGATCGCTTTTGGCAATACCACGAACAACTCGAACCTTCTCTGATCGTGATTACGCCTCCGCCCACCAGCGAGACGGTGTTGACCGTTTTGGGAACAATTCCCCTCAAGTCTGATCCGCCTAATCAAGCTTCGACTAAAACTGCAATGGAGTATCTCACGACGGTTTATGAGACGGTCAGCCAAAAAGCGGTGCAAATTGCCATGACGACAGACGACGAGGAATAGAATCTTGAGAGAATTCTGCCCACCGCCTTTGTTAGAGAGGTAGCGCCTCTGCCGCGATGACCAAGGGCTTTAATAAAAAAGGCAAGCTTGCTCAGAATTGGCTAAATTGACAGCAACCCTGACGAAACCTGCCCTCACAAAATTTTGTGTCTGATATTAGTCGTCTAAACTTAATCTAAGATTTAGGAGTCCGTTTGGCTCTGGTTTTTCCTCCTGTGGCGGGCTTCTTCTGAACGATCGACAAATAGCGCTTCAGCGTTGAGGCGCTAATGGAAATTCCACTGTCATTAAGAATTTTGGTAAGTTCTTCATAACTGTAGCCTTTGTTCAGAGAGGCTCGTAGGGAGTCTTGCAGTTCCTCGATCGCATCACGTAGAGGAACCTCTGTTTTTTCGCGCTCTGGCAAATCGGCTAACAGTGCGCCAACTTGATCGATTTCTGTTGTTTCAACTTTAATCGCTGCGTTCGATCTTCTACTTTTTGCGACCACCATAATTTGACTGACTGATGTGACATAACAGTTTCATTCTAATCAATGAATCATGTTTTATCCGTTTAAAAGCTGGTTAACTTACCAATTCTGTTTTTGTCGCTGCCCGTATCCATCTTTGTTGTCAAGGTTAGTAAAAAATCATTGCTCTGTCATGATCAATCGGGAACAGTTTGCATCTCCAGACAGACGTATTTCAGCTTGTGAGATTACAACAATGACACTATAGTTCAGATTCGTATAGGGAAAGCGTGACTATGACGATCGGCGTTTGGGTTTTGGGGGATCAGCTTTGGGCAGGGCAGTCGGCGCTAAAAAGCTGCGATCGTCCAGAGCGGGTAATTTTCATTGAATCGCTCAACCACGGTCAAGAATTGCCTTATCATTTGCAAAAATTGGTGTTGGTCTGGTCAGCAATGCGCCATTTTGCTCAAGAACTGCGCGAAACAGGCTGGGATGTCACCTACAAAACCTCTGTAGACTTCAAAACGCCGCTTTTAGCCTGGATTGAGCAGCATCAGATTACAGAATTGCGGGTGATGACTCCTACCGATCGCCCGTTCGCCAATCTCATTCAACAGCTTGATCTGCCCTGTGAAGTGACGCTGACCCCCAGCAATCGATTTATCTGGCAAGATCAGGACTTTCTCGATTGGGCAAAATCGCGCAAACGGCTAATTATGGAGGATTTTTATCGCGAGGGACGGCGCAGATTCAACGTATTGATGGAGGGGGATCAGCCGATCGGCGGTCGATGGAACTTTGACAAAGAAAACCGCAAGCCACCCAAAGGAAAACTCAATTTACCCGAAGCGATTTGGTTTGAGCCAGATGCCATCACTCAAGAAGTGATCGATTGGGTTAAGCAGTCTCCTGAGCTAAAAGAGAGCCAAAACTATTGGTCGATCGAGCCGTTTCGTTGGGGCGTGACTCGTAAGCAAGCGCTTCAAGTGCTGGAGTTTTTTATTCAAACTCGCTTGTCGGCTTTTGGCCCTTATCAAGATGCAATGGTCACAGGAGAACAAACCATGTGGCACGCGATGCTGTCTCCTTATCTAAACATTGGATTGCTGCATCCTTTGGAAGTTTTGGAAGCCGCAGAGAAAGCATTTTATCAAAATCAAGATGTCTGGGAATTGAACAGCATCGAAGGATTTGTGCGGCAAATTCTAGGCTGGCGAGAATACATGCATGGCATCTATCTGCACATGGGAGAAGATTACCCAAGCCGCAATTTCTTCAATCATAATCAGCCTTTACCTGCCTTTTATTGGACGGGCGAAACGAAGATGAATTGTCTCCATCAAGTCATCAATCAGGTCAAAGAAATTGGCTACGCGCATCACATTCAGAGATTGATGGTGTTGAGCAATTTTGCGATGATTGCCGGGATTTCTCCTCAAGAAGTGCAGGATTGGTTTCACACTGCTTTTATCGATGGCTACGATTGGGTCATGCAGACCAATGTAATCGGAATGGGCCAGTTTGCCGACGGCGGGATGATGGCCTCTAAGCCTTACGCTGCTTCTGCAAACTACATTAATAATATGAGCGACTACTGTAAAAAATGCAGCTACGATCGCCGCGATCGCACCGGGGAAAACGCCTGCCCCTTCAACTTCTTTTACTGGGACTTTCTCGATCGTCACCATGACAAGCTCAAGCACAACAACCGCATGGGGCAAATCCTTTTTAATCTAACCAAGCTGTCAGATGAAGAACGAGAATTAATTCGTCAAAAAGCCGACCAATGGCGCAGAGAGCATCAACAAACTGAATATCGTCTGCCTTCCACACCTTAAGAGATGAATCTTGATCACCTGCGACATCGCTATCTACAATTAACCAATCAAACGCTTCCAGAACTCGCCAAAACCCGACAATTTCCTGTAAAGTTTAACCATTGTTTTCAGCGCATTGTGTTAGATAATCTGCTGGGTTGCTGTTGGTATGAAGTTCTTAAGCAAGGCAAAGAGCCAGCCTACAAACAACTCACTCAAAAACAGTTGGAAGGAGCGATCGCTCTTGCTGAATCGATCATTTCTCAACCCGACGAATACCTTCAACAACTCAATCAAAACAGCTTAAAATGGCGAGGCAAAATTAAAAACCCCAAGTCATCACCACAAGACTCAGGGTTTAGCTAGACGCATTTTAGAAAGAGGAGATATCAAGAACGCCACCCGGACGCGCTTTGTATACTTATAAGTTAACAATCCTAAACTGTGAAAGTCCTGTTCTGAAGAGTGAACTCCTGATGAGTCTACAGACGGAAAACAATCTTGATCAAATCTCTCCCCGTGTAGACAACTTGTTACTTTGCTGGAGATGGTTGCTCTAAGACACGATCGTTCAACACTTTCAATTCTTCATTCAATTGTCGCTGACGTTGGATCAACGCCTCAAAATCTGCTCTCGTTGCCAAGCCTTCTCGATTAATTTGGATCAAACGATCGACGCGATCGAGACAAGCATTCATTCCAGCAGCAAACTCATTCCGAGTCAGGGGACGATCGCCCCGATAAGTGCCATCCGGGTAGCCGCTCAGACAGCCTGATTCAGGTTTGGGCAAGTTTTGTGCAGAGGCTCCCAACGGATTGAAAAGGGTGACGATCGCCACCAAAATTGAGCTATGCAGTAGATTCTTCATCTCAAATTCCCTCACCTTTTTTGCCATCTGTTTTGCCATTGTATCGAGGGATTTGAGCGATCGTCGTCTACTCCAGATGCAAATATCGAGTCATCACGCTCATCAGCTTGCCACTATTGATTTCAGGCTCCGGGTTGCTCCATTCATGAATCTGAGCAAACTCGTGTGCATACAGCGTGTGAATCACATTGGTAATGCCCCGACGAGACCCCACAATGATAATTCTGACCGTCTCACGATCGCGCTGACGAATGGGGGAAGGAATGCGATCGTCAATAAATTCTTCAGCCATATGATTTACCTTAGATGTGGTTGATATGGACAACATGTCACGTCGTGGTCTGATCAGACAACATTTACTGCCGGATCATCCTCTGACACGATGAAGTGCATGGGAAGGGCAAGTCAGGCGCTAAAGAAAGTATTAGCAACTTACAACATCAGTCAAAATCGGCTGGCAGTTGCTCTAGGAATCGATCGTTCTGCTGTATTCAAATGGTTTCATGAGCAGAGAGAACCGACTTCAGACACGATCGTAGAAATTGTTAAAGCTCTCAAAGCAATGAATCCTACCGCAGCAAAAGAATTTGTCAGGCTTTACTTAGGCGAGATTGTGGAAGATGAAGAAGAGTGATGGTTTTGAAGAGGGGATGCTCTTCATCTCAAGGGGACGATCGCTCAAGTTTTTGCAGTTATAATCTCATATTTTAATTTGGCGATCGTAACTCCCACGAAGATGAATGTGGTTCCGCCTATTATCTTTACTATATCAAGGTAAGTTGAGAGGGTGATGCACGAGTCATTCTCTCGCTTCGTTTGAAGTC
>NZ_JBJPHT010000039.1:0-63470 GCF_052939475.1 Phormidesmis sp. 146-20 | reverse complement strand
GACCGATTTCCCCTCTAACTTTTCACCTTTGACACAAAACTATTGACATACCCTGTGGGAATTGGAAGGCTATTCTAGCGATCAAATTAAAGCCTTTAGTAAACGCAGCCAGCAAATTCAGCAACAGGCTGGAGAGAATGCAAGTAGCGAACATAAAGCCTGGATCGCAATTTCATCGGGACGCAAGGAAAAACAGCAGGTATCGAGAGAAGAGCTAGAAGCAGCATGGCAGCAAGATGCGCTCAAAATCGGATTACAGCCAGCGATTGCCCAAGAACCCAGAGAAACGGCGAGACTCAAACTCACTCAAGCAGTTGCTCATGCCACGATCGATTATTTAGCTCAACACTCTACTGTTTTTCGACGAGAAGAAATTGACCGAATTGCGCTGATGCAAACAGGTCAAATCAGTTTTGCTGCATTGCAAATCGCAATCGACGACCATCCAAACTTAACCTTCCATCTCAACGAAAAAGGACAACAGTTATGTACCTATCAAAATTCAGGAATTGACCATGACTCAACCTCGCATGATATTCGGGGACTTACCGAGCAAGATCGCACCCACTCGGCTCCAGGGCTATGCTCAAACGATTCCCAGTCAGCCGAAGCCCTCAACGACTTCTGCGCCCTTGAACAATTCCGTCAAGACCTCCGCGCCCTCGCCGCCACCTGTCCAAGCCTCCCAACTGAACGAAACCGATTGGCAGGGATGGAACCACTCGACTCCAGCAACCGCCGAGCAACTGGAACGCCTGCAACAATGGCTGAAGCCCCTTCCGGTTACACTGATCCAACTGAAGCAATTGCTGGAGAATCAGCAGCGATCGATCAGCCATGTGAATATGGTCGTCAACAATCTGACAGCACTATATCAGGAGGAATTGACCACGCCAATGGCGATGGGATTGAACAGCCTAACCAAAATGCGACGGAAGACGCTGAACTGGAACGCGATCGCCATCAGTAGTGGCTCAGTTCTATTAACTGTGGCTCTAACGGTGGGGTTAGTCCAGGTCGGTCTGATGCCACTGAACGCAAAAGTTGACCATCTGCTGACTCGAATTTCTCGACTGGAGCAGTTGGCTGGAGGGAAATAATGATGCAGGACGTTGAATACTGGCAAGAACAGGAACGCCGCGCCGCAGAAATTCTCCCCATCTTGGAAAAAACGTTGGCGGTCGCACAAACCCAAAATCTGCTTGAGCAAACGAATCAGGGTTGGTGCTACTGGGGAAATGAGCAGACTTTGATTTATGATCCTGCGTCTGAACAGTTGTCGATCTTGGCAAACGATAGCTCCTGGCAACTGGATTGGCACGAGGGCTTATTCGTCCGTTCGGCTGAAATTCACATTACCGATGAGCAACTCAATCAATTTCGCGAACTCGCAAAGTGGCTCCAAGCTCAAGATGAGCAATCGCAAGAATCTCAGACCGAATTATCTCAATCCCAAGCAGAGACACTGCTCTCCAAGACGGCTGAATTGTTTGAATACTATGCCGATCAAGGAGATACTGCTTTCAAGTTCTTGCCCAGCAGTACCGAACACTTCTACCGAGTGCAAATTGAAGATGAGATTTATCTGATCAGTCGAGATGATGAGAGCAGACTCTACTCGCTTCAACGCGAAGATGGAGCCGTCTTGAGCGCAACGGATGTTCAATCCTGGCAACAAGTTGAAATCTGGCTCAAGCAGATAGCAGAGCAGCCCCCGCAGCAAGTCTCTCATGCTGCCGCCCCTTACTGGGAACAACAAACCATTCAAGCCAATGAAGTCTTGCTCGACGCTCAAGCCTTGTTTACTTTCCAGGAACAAATGGGCAGAGTCGAGTACGATCCGGTACGCCAGAGTTATACGACTACGATCAGGAACTACATGATCGGCTACAGTCCCCAGTCCGATGTGTTCTGGTTGGAACGAAATGATGAACGGCTGGTTTCCGCTGCTCATTATCAGCAACATCGGGAGCATGGGCGTGCAGCAGGGCTGATCCGCACCGGATCACAATGGCATCTGACTGAATTACACGACCTGGGCACCATTGCTCAAGAAGATGTGCGGCAATTGCGAGAGTGGCGGACTTGGTTAATGCTGCAAAACGATTTAGACCCAGAGAAATCGCAGCAATCCACTCATGATGTATCCCAAGAGCAGGCACTTCATTCCAACCAGAAGTCAGTGAATTATGACCTCGATCGCTAACAAAAATTAACTGCCCTCCGCCATACGAATGTCAGATCCGGAATTTACGCTAACCCTGTCAACCCTGACGAGAAACAAATATGACTCATTCTCCCTTGATCGAGGATTTGCTAAATGCTTTGCTTGGTGATGCAACGATCGCTCAAGATCTTACAGAAGCCGACAAAGCCACGCTTCGCACAATGGTTCAAACTCTAGCTGGAGACCTGCAAGGAGAACTACAGACTGTCTTTCAAGCTTCCAATGAAGCAACTGCCTTAAATGCTTCTACCGTAGAGGGTCTGTCAGCAGACCTAAATACAATTCTGTCTGAACTGGGCGTTGCTTCAAAGGTGCGATCAACGCAAGCATCAGGCGAGCCGCTCGATGAACAGTCTGATTCCACATTAGTCGAAGTGCTGGGCGATCATGTTGAAAGTGCCAGTGGTGTTGTCGAAGTTCTATCAACACGCTCAGTCTCTCAACAAGCCCTCAATGCGCTACGCCGCGTAGAGTTACAGCTAACTGCATTGACGATCGGGGTCAGCGATTTACGGCAAGCTCTAGAACAGAACTGTCGCCCAATGCCGCTGCGTCGCTGGAAACGATCGATGACAGCATTACTGCACAGATTTCAATTTCAGCAACATTCTGAAACGCCGGTTGCTTTGCAGTTGCGCTCTGCGCTAAACGTAAAACCGAAGCACATTGCTCTATTCGCTCTCATGCTGTGCATTCCTCTGGGCTTAAAACTCGGTGTTCCGACATTGCTTCATCAAGCGGATCGAGCCGGATGGTTGGAAAAATTTCATCCTCAAAATCAATCTCTTGACACCGTTGAATCGATTCAAAACGGCATTTTGCGGCTCAAAAAACCAACTGGCGAAGTTTTGCGCGTGAAATTAGCGGGGTTGGTTCTGGATGAACATTGGCGAAGTCAGGCAGAAGGAGTGATGGCAATGCTCTTGCGTCCGGCACAGGCAAAAGTTAGGGTCAGCCACACTCAGTTGGTGCAACACGGCATCACAGAAGCGATCGTTTCTCTACCAAACGGAACTCCCCTCCAAGAAGTTCTCCTTTCCGATGGACTGGCAAAGCTAAACCCGAACAACCTCAAAGTGCTGCCTGAAAATCTGGTTCTTAGACTGCAACAGGCAGAAACCAATGCCAAGCTTCAACATAAGAATGTTTGGGGCGATCCTCGTCATGTCTCGCCTCACTGATCAAGATTTGAAGGCGATCCAGAAAATTCTGGAATGGCTCATGGTAAGTCTTCTGATGCCGATCGGTCTATTTAGCATCAGTGACGACTGGTTAACCGGGCTGAGTTATATCGCGTTGGCAATCATCTTGTGTCCCCTGACCTTGGGAGCGCGTTGGCTCAAAATCACGATTGCAATCATTGTTATCCTTATCTGTGAATTATGACGACCTTGCAACGAACAACTTGTAAAAATGAATGGTGGGAAGCAACGAAAACGGCAGTCTGTGGATTAGCGATCGCAGCCGGATTCCATACGCTCGTGGCTGAGGTGCGCTACATTCCCTCCGAATCGATGACCCCAATGCTGCAAGTGGGAGATCGCATCATCATCGAAAAACTCAGCTATCGACTGAGATCGCCTCAGCGTGGCGAGATTGTCGTCTTCAGTGCGACACCAGAACTGCGATCGCAAAATCTGAAGGATGATCTGATCAAGCGAGTGATCGGACTGCCTGGAGATACGATCATCATCCATTCCGGCAAATTATTTCTTAATGGCAAGCGAATCACCGAACCTTATCTTCAAGAGTCTCCCAATTACAACTACGGACCTGCAACCGTTCCTCAGAATCAGTATTTTGTGTTGGGGGACAATCGAAACCACAGCTATGACAGCCACTTGTGGGGGTTCTTGCCCCAACAAAATCTAATCGGTCACGCCGCTTTCCGCTTTTACCCACTGAATCGTGTGGGATTCTAGCGAAACTGCTCGATCAGCCAGCGATTTACGGCTCCATCTTCTTCGGTTTGGCTACGACGCAAGGCTTCTTCGACCACTGCAAGGGACAGATCAGGCAGCACTAGCGAAACTTGGATTTGGCGACTGCCTCCATTGGCAATCTCAAACGCAATCACGGTTGCAGTTTCCACATTGACCACCCAATACTCTCGGACTCCTAATCGTTCATACAGCAATCGCTTTTGCCCTAAATCATCGCTCAATGTGGTCGATGCAATCTCGATCGCTAAGGTTGGAGTTCCCCAAGTATCGACATCGACAGGCTGATTATTCTTAGTCGGGCGCTGCACATCTGAGCCAATGTAATAGGCGAGATCGGGCTGGCATTCTCGCTCTCCTGCTTTCCGAAAACTGGTATTCGTAAACGACACAAAGGGAATGTTCTTCAGCGTTCCATAGAGGCTAACAATCGCTGCCAGGATGGAATTGTCTTGACCGTGAGCAGAGCCAATCGGCATCGTTTCAATCCTCATCCAACCTGCATCGTAGTAGCAGCGTGCTGGCTCCAATTCAGGACGATCGACCAGCGCTAGAAATTCTTCCCAAGTCGCTGACACCCAGGTATCGGTGACTAAATTTTGAGGAGATGAGAGTATATTCACCATGACTGTGCCCTCCTATGCATTCAGTGTACTGGAAAGCCTTGATCGCTCACCGCAATTCCTGTCACAATCAAAAATAGGGCGACGTTGCCCCTGTCCATTCTCCTGACCTCTGATGGAGTTTCAACACGATGGCGAAGTCCAACAAATCGGCAGATGTGCCCAAGGCAATGACAGCGAAGTTTAACAGCATCGTTGAACTGACCGATGAATTTGCGCGGCAACATCTCAATCAGGAATACGCCCAACTAATTCGGCAAGCGACAGCGGCTCTTTGCCGCAAACGACCTTCGCCGCTCGATAAGGGACAAGCAAAAACTTGGGCTTGCGGCATCACTCATGCGATCGGCATGGTCAATTTTCTGTTTGATAGCTCTCAGATCCCTCACATCAGCGCCAACGAACTCTATCAGTCGTTTGGGGTTGCGTCTAGCACGGGACAGGGCAAATCGAAGCTGGTGCGGGATACGCTGAAGATGCGACAGTTTGACCCGGATTGGTGCTTGCCGAGTCGGGTTGAGGAGAATCCGTTGATCTGGTTGCTGTCCGTCAATGGCTTCATGATGGACATTCGGAACGCACCGTTGGGGGCACAGATCGAAGCGTATCGGAAAGGTCTGATTCCTTACATTCCAGGGCATCAAGACGACAGTGAGGCAATGCTCAATCTGGTACAAGAGAGTGTATTGGAGCCTCCTGATCGCCAAAGCCGGAAATCTCGATCGACAAAACCCAAAACACCGCCTCAGCCGCCTTCCCCAGAAGCGCTACAGTCGCTCTATGTGCTGGAAGTAGCGTTACTGGATGGTCCGCTCACTGAGAAATTCGTCAAGAAGAATCCGCAAGTGATTCGCACGATCGAGATTCGCGGCGATCAAACCTTGGCGGATTTACACGCGATGATTTTCAAGGCGTTCGATCGTGAGGAAGAACATCTCTACGAGTTTCAATTGAAAGGCAATCGACCAAACGATCCAGATGCCGATCGCTATGGGTTGCCGAGTCCGTTACAGGGTGGCTCGGATGATGAATTGACTGGGGAGGTTGGCAGCACTCAAATTGGTGCATTAGGGTTAAGCGTTGGAGAACCGTTTGGCTATTGGTTTGATTTTGGCGAGGATTGGTGGCATCAAGTGAGTGTAGTTGCGATCGCCCAACCGCAGCCCAAGATCAGCTATCCCCGGATTACTGAACGAATTGGGGCAAGTCCACCCCAGTATGCTGAATTCTAGAATGGGTGCGATCATCAAAAAAGAGTTTCATGCCGCGATCGTTAGGGTTTTCTGTTCGCGATCGGCGGCGTAGGATAGGCAAGCCAAAATATCGTCGCGGGTCAGATAAGGAAAGTCAGCCAGGATTTCCTCGGTGGTCATCCCGGAAGCAAGGTAAGACAGGACATCATAGACGGTAATACGCATCCCTCGGATGCAGGGTTTGCCGCTGCGTTTGCCAGGTTCGAGGGTGATGATGTCTTGGTAGTTCATAGTGTCTACTGGAAGCACGATTTCCTTGATTTTAGCAATCCAATTGGCTTCTTTCTCAAGATTTCGACTCATTCTCAACGGGCGATCTCGCTGGCTATTGGATGGTTTTCGTGTTGCCTTCGGCTCACGCGGAGCGTGTTCGGGAATGACTGCGATCGCTTGTCGAAGCGGGAGATCTGAGTTTTGGGGACTAGCATCGTGAATTTGATTGAGGATGTTCAAATGATTTAGTTCGATGCCCGGTGCATCCCCAAATTTTACTCTGGGTGAGTTTGCGAGAATTTCTACAGGTCGCGATTGCAGGACTCAGCTATGGGATCAATTTGGGAAAACCGCGATCACGCTCTGCGTGTTGTAGTGAGTGTTGCGGCTCCAGAACCAAATGAACACTCTGTGCAGCGAAGCTATCGCACTTCAAATAGGAACACCCACACTTTTATCAGTAATGTTCATACTTTTAGTTTGAACATCCACGCTTTTAGTACGAACGATCGTGGTTTGAATTAAACTGATCGCACTTGAAATGGAAACAATTGAGTTTGAAAGCTAACCAGGCTTACTTTCTACAGAAACTCTGAATCTTTACGGAACAGCTTTCGTTCTTTAAGTATAAAAGATACAGTCCCTCATTGGAAGTATGACGATGGAACCCATGACATTTACGGCTGCCGCGCTCGCAACTTTGGTTTTTAGCGAAACGTTCAAAGAAATTGGGAAAACGTTGGGGAAAGGAACGCTGGACGCGGGTGGAAAGTTGGCAACCTTGCTATGGGAGAAGCGACCGGGGGCTGCAAAAGCGCTGCAAGAGGGGGAAACTGCGTCGGAGTATAAAGCTGCGATCGTAGAAGTGGAAGGTTTGGCAGAAGCGGATACCGAAATTCGAGATGCGATCGCAGAGGTGATTCGAGCATTGCACTCTCAACCGGAAAAACAGCAGATCGTTAACTCACTCGTTCTCAAAGCAGCGAATGTGTACAACGCTCCAGTGACGATCGAGAGCCAAATCAATAACTTCTGACAGCATTCGTCGGCTTCCGGCTCCGACAAAGTAACGCCGTCCTATGAAATTCCTTATCGATCGTCTCCAAACTTCAAGGGACGGACAATTGAATTGGCGCGGTTGGATGAAATTTTTGCATCGTCAGATCGAGCCGTGATTTCTGCGGTATCGGGGATGGGAGGATTGGGAAAAACTCAGCTTGCGGTGCAGTATGCGACTCGGAACAAGGCAAAATTTCTGGGAGGCGTGTGTTGGCTGAATGGACAAACGGGGGATATCGCATCGCAAATTCTGTTTAAGGCGGAATTCGATCGACAGTTGCCGGGATTGGAGGCAGTCAAAGCGCGATCACTCGAACCGGAACAGTTAATCGCGTGGTGTTGGCAACATTGGCGACCGGATGGATTGACGCTGATTGTGCTGGATGATGTGGCGGACTGGGCGAAGGTGAGATCGTTCCTACCGACTGAAGATCGGTTTCGGGTGTTGGTGACGACGAGACGACAGGATCTTTTACCAAAGCAGGTGACAATTCCGCTGGATGTGTTGCAACCGGAAGACGCACGATCACTCTTGGCAGAATTAGAGGGTCACGGGCGGGTAGAGCAGGATCAGGCGACGGCTGATCGGCTTTGTGCGGCGTTAGGATATTTGCCGTTGGGGATTGAGTTGGTGGGGAGTTATTTAAGGCGCGATCGCTATCGGACTTTGGAGCAGGCGATCACAAGTTTGCAGGCAAAAGGAATGCAAGATCCAGCGCTGGTGAGGGCGGATGAGTATGAGATGCTGGCAGAGCGAGGGGTAAAGGCGGCGTTTGATTTGACGTGGGAAACGCTGGAACCGGAAGCGCGACGAGTGGCGCGATCTCTGAGTTATTTTGCCTTAGATTGGATTAGGTGGGACTTGGCAGAATTGGTGATGCAGCGGGTGGAGGGCGAAACCTATGAATTGGGGGAATTGAAGGCGCGGCTAGAGAATTCGTCGCTGGTTCAATTTGAACAAGATCGACCGGGTTGGTGTCGGTTGCACCCGCTGATTCGACAGTACTTGCGGCAGGAGGAAGCAATCGCAGTTCAAGACACAGGAGAAGCCCCTTTTCGATCGGCGTTTGTATGGGGGATGATTACGATCGCGAGACAAATGCCAAATGACCCAACAACGAAAGATATTGCGGGGTTTGGATTAGTAAGATCGCACATCCAAGAAGTCGCAGAACATCACACCGCAGAATTGGAAGGAGACGATTTGATGTGGTCGTTTGTTGCACTAGCACGATTCTACCAGGGGCAAGGAATATATCGCCAAGCGGAAGAATGGTTTGTAGAGTGTTTGAGTGTCACCGAATCCTACTTTAACGGCGACCATGTCTGTGTGGCATGTAGCCTCCATAACCTAGGATTACTCCACAGTTTGCAAGGACGATTGAATGACGCAGAACTGCTCTGCATACGATCATTGGAGATGTATCAACGATTGTTTAAGGGCGACCATCCCGATATGGCAAAAATTCTTAACACCCTAGCAGAACTTTACAGAGAGCAAGGACGGTTAAATGACGCAGAACCGCTCTGCATACGATCATTGGAGATGTATCAACGATTATTCAAGGGCGATCATCCCCATGTAGCATCCAGTCTCAATACCCTGGCAAAACTCTACCATTCGCAAGGACGGTTGAGTGACGCAGAAGCGCTCTTGGTACAAGCGCTAGAAATGACTCAACGATTGTTTAAGGGCGACCATCCCGATGTGGCAGGTAGCTTCCATAACCTAGCATTACTCTACCAATCGCAAGGACGGTTGAGTGATGCAGAACCGCTCTGCATACGATCGCTGGAGATGTATCAACGATTGTTTAAGGGCGATCATTTCTACATAACACGCAGTCTCAATAATCTGGCATTACTTTATAGAGCGCAAGGACAATTGAATAAAGCAGAACCGCTCTTAGTGCAAGCGCTAGAAATGACTCAACGATTGTTCAAGGGCGATCATCCCGATGTGGCACAAAGTCTCAATAATCTGGCATTACTCTACTATGCTCAAGGACAATTGGATAAAGCAGAACTGCTCTTGGTGCAAGCGCTAAAAATGACTCAACAAATGTTTGAGGGCGACCATCCCAATGTGGCACTCAGTCTCAACAACCTGGCAGAATTCTATAGAGCGCAAGGACAATTGAATAAAGCAGAACTGCTCTTAGTGCAAGCGCTAGAAATGACTCAACGATTGTTCAAGGGCGATCATCCCGATGTGGCACGTTGTCTCAATAATCTAGCATTACTTCATGATTCGCGAGGACGGTTGAATGAAGCAGAACTGTTTCATATGCGATCACTAGAAATGACTCAACGATTGTTTAAGGGTGACCATCCCGATGTGGCACTCAGTCTCAACAACTTAGCAGAACTCTACAGAGTGAAAGGACGGTTGAATGAAGCCGAACCACTTTGTGTGCGATCGCTCGAAATGAGGCAACGGCTGTTTGAGGGCGACCATCCTGATGTGGCACTTAGTCTCAACAATCTGGCAGGACTTTATCAAGCGCAAGGACGATTGAGTGATGCCGAACCGCTTTGTGTACGATCGCTCGAAATGAGGCAACGGTTGTTTGAGGGCGACCATCCTGATGTGGCACTTAGTCTCAACAAACTGGCATACCTCTACCATTCGCAAAGACGGTTAAATGAAGCAGAACCGCTCTACGTGCGCTCACTGAAAATGTATCAACGGTTATTTGAGAGCCACCATCCCGATGTAATACAGAGTCTCGACAACCTGGCATTTCTCTATAGGTCGCAAGGAAAATTAAATGATGCGGGATTGCTATATGCTCAAGTTTTGGAAATGCGTGCGAGAACATTAGGAATTAACCATCCCGACACACAGACCGCCAAAAAAAATCTGAAAATCTCTCGTTGGCTACTACGATGGCGCGCTCCTCTATCGATCCTTGCTGTACCCTTGCTGATTTTTACTGTACCCCTATTGATTCTTGCTGGTCTGGTGAGACGATTACTGCGATGGATCAAGCGACAGGTGCGGAGATGAATAAGATCGATCGGCATTTTTTAGAAATTTAGGGAGATGGAGCGATGGGGGCAATGCGCTCCGCCAGCGTCAGAACGTCACTTCATCAGAAACTGCGATCTCTCTATCTTGCTAAAGCAGATGCTCTTTAATCTATCCCTGCCAACCCACCAATCCGACTCTAAAGCGATCGGCTTGCAAGTCACTGAGTATCTTTTCCAGGGATTTGAGTCCAACCGTCTTCAGTTCGCACTGCCCACCATCGTCGAGAAAAAGTAAAATGGTGATCACGAGGCAAAGGATTCCTCAATAACCGTCATGGTACAAACTCCCCTCAAGCCACTCACCCTCGAAGAATTCCTCCAACTGCCGGAAACCAAACCCGCCAGTGAATTCATCGACGGTCAAATTATTCAAAAGCCCATGCCCCAAGGAAAACACAGCACTGTTCAAGGCGATTTAGTGCCAGCAATCAACACTGTTCTAAAGCCGAACCACATTGCGCGTGCCTACCCTGAACTGCGCTGCACCTTTGGCGGAAGATCGACTGTGCCGGATGTTGCTGTCTTTATTTGGGAACGGATTCCCCGCGACGAGACTGGCAAAGTCTCGAACACCTTTTCGATCGCACCTGATTGGACGATCGAAATTCTTTCTCCCGACCAGAGCCAAACAAAAGTCGTTCGCAATATTCTCCATTGCCTTGCGAACGGGACTCAGATGGGCTGGCTCATCGATCCAGACGAAGAATTAGTATTCGTCTATTTTGCAGACCGTACTCTAGCTGTGTTTGAAGATTCGAGCGATCGCATTCCAGTACCTGCTTTTGCCGAAGGCTTTGAACTTACCATCGGTCAGCTATTTGACTGGCTTCAGGAATAGTGCCTTCCTACCTCAGCTTGAAGCAGCAACTGGCAAGAAAAACTTGAAAGTCGTTCCCTTGCCCTGTTCGCTCTCAACCTCAATTTGTCCTCCCATTACTTTGACCAAGCGTTCTGTGATGGCAAGTCCGATGCCACTTCCGTCGCAGCGCAAACGTCGGGAATGATCAGACCGCCAGAAGCGTTGAAATACCAGCGGTAGGTCTTCAGAAGAGATGCCGATTCCTGTGTCTTTCACCATCACCCAAAGTTTATCTCGACCTGCCCAAGCTCGAACCGTGACAGTTCCTTCAGGCGTGTATGCCAAGGCATTGCTGATGAGGTTTGTCAGGATTTGCTTGAAGCGATCGCAGTCCGCAAAGATTTGAGGCAAATTTCCTGTACCAAGGAATTCCAAATCACAGTCATTGTGCCAACCTTGGCTACGAAAAACAGCAACGACATCCTTGATGATTGGATACGGAGAAAATGGCTCCAACCGTAGCGGCAGTCCTCCCGATTCGATGCTCGAAAGGATTCTCAAATCCGCCAACAATCTAGTCAGCCGCTCTGCTTCTTCATGCAATTGTCGCTTGATGTCTGAGGTTAGCTCGAAGCCGTCTGAAGAATCTAATAGTTCCAGATAACCTCGAATTACCGTCAAAGGAGTTCCCATTTCATGTGCTAGATCACCGATCAATTCCTGGCGACGCTCCTCAACGCCTTGTAATCGATCCGCCACACTATTCAACGTCAACTCAAGCTGACGAATCTCTGAAATTCGACTCGGTGGGATACGGGCATCCAAATCTCCTTCACTAAACCGTTTCGCGACTCGTTCGATCTTCCTCAATGGATTCAGAATTGAACTCGTTAGCGATAAGCTCAGCGCAAATACTGTTAGCAAACTTGTACCAAGCGCCAATATCGTTCCTCGATCGTTGACATGATGAAAGATGTCAACGATGTCATTGTAGGAATTCTGATTCGTCAGCTTTTGCTCTGATTGCGCCGATTTCTCGTACTGTCTTTCTAAGTTGGCTAATCGCGCCGGAAATTGCTGCGACTTGTAGCTATAAGCCACTGTCGCAGCGCAGAGGAGTGCTGATACCAACACCAGCAGGTTGGTCAGAAATAATCTTAAGCGAAGGCTCATGATGTAATTTAATCGTCTTCAAAGCTGTATCCGATGCCCGTATGAGTGCGAATAAAGCGATCTCGTTGTTCCTTACCTGGTGGACTAATCTTGCTCCGCAATCGTCCAATGTAAGTATCAATAGATCGATCATCGCCAATAAAATCACTTCCTCGCACCGCATCTAGTAACTCAGAACGGCTCCACACCCGCTTGGGGCGAGATGCCATCAGTGCTAGTAGATCAAATTCAACGGTAGTTAGTCTTACGATTTCAACTTCACCATCGTCGGTTTTCTGCACCATCACTTCCCGTTTCTCCTGGTCAATGATAAAGTGCCGAGTTTCAATGGTGATTTGCTCTCCCCGATGGCGCATGATGCGTCGCAATACTGCCCGCACACGCACCACTAATTCTTGAGGACTGAAAGGCTTCGTGATGTAGTCATCCGCTCCAGTAGAATAGCCCACAATGCGATCGACTTCAGCACCTTTCGCTGTCAGCATAATGATGTAGGGATCTTTTCGGACAGATTTGCTCTGACGAATGCGAGTGCAGACCTCTAGACCATCCAGCTTTGGTAAGCCCAGGTCTAATACTACAACGTCAGGCTGTAGTTCTCGAAACTGTCGTAACCCATCTTCCCCGTCATAAGCAACTGAACAGCTAAAGCCTTCAGCCTCCAGAGAAGAGCGAACGAGGGAACTGACATTCCGTTCATCTTCCACAATTAAAACTTGCATACAACTTGAAGATTTTTATGGTTTACCGATCAGAAAAATCGATTCATGGTTGTATGCACCCTGTAGTTCTATTGTGAGGGTTTATGAAGTAATAAGTAGTACAAATGGGTAGATTGTTTTCTTCTCAGCACTGGTTGTAAAGATCCGTAACCCAAGTCGCAATTCTTCTGGTTTACGCCATACGAGTGTCAGAACTGGCTCCTATTCTCTCTAATCAGCTTAGGGTTCTAAGCAAAAACTGAATTTGCGATTACTGATTTTGAGAGAGTTCTTCATGACACAAGTACCTGAAACGATTTACGCTTTTGATGACGCAACACAACTCTATCCAGAGACAGAATTCGCCACTCGCCCCCCTCTCAAGCTGTCATTGTCTCTGCCACTAGCAGCCGATGCAGCCGAGATTGCTCCCGTAGAATCAAAATCTATTGGACTACGTGCTTTATTATCGCGCTGGTTCTCGAAGGAGTCCCGCGATCGCTTACGCAAACTCGCTCCTTGGCTCGTCTCTGGTAGTATTTTAGGCTTGAACCTGGTCATCCATGCCCCAACCTTTGTAGTAGGTGCGATGATTGCTGGATTGACGATCAGAATTCTGAAAGCCATCATTCACAGCAATTCGATCTGTGAGAAAGCATGGCAATGGTTGCTCAAGAAAGCAAATTTGAGCGAAAAGCAGATTCCCTGGATGACGGCTGGTTTCGCTGGAGGTGCATGGCTTAGTGCTGCGATGCCTTCTAATGCTGCATTCTTTGTTCAGGCAGAAACCTATTTGAGGCAGATTCTATCAGTTGGACAAGCTTCTGGAGTCAACACATTGATTCCATTGCTGTTTGGGACATTGCGGGTCATTTTCATCATCTACATTGGGATTGCCTTGGTACGAGTCGTTAACTCATTCCGGAATGATGAGGATTGGGTGACTGCTGCTCGGATTCCGCTCATTGTTGTGCTGTGTGTGGTCATTGGTGATGCACTCAGTACTCTGATTGTGCAAGGTGCAGGAGGAGCATAGCCGAAAAGCCCTTCAGAACTTGGTGAAGCGATCGCGCTTTCACTTTCAAAGTAAATAGCAAAGGTGATGTGATGAACCATCGCCTTTGTTTTCCTTCGGATTTATCCATGACCACTGAACACGACAAGAAATCTGACGAATTTATTCCGATCAATCAGATCCTCAATTCTAAGCCACAGCTAGGACCAATTCCAGGAGAGCAGGTCATTCCTTGGTTGATTATCACGATCGGTTCCTACATCATCTGCCAGGTCGTTCTGAACCTGGATTGGTGGGCAACAGGATTGGTTGGTATTTGGGGATCAGCAACGTGGTGGATTCTCACAGGCAATGAAAGCTGGCGTTTTCTGACGAAGTTCTATCGCGCTCCCAAGTGGACGCGAGGACATCTACCCTACACCAGCACATTCACGCAGGTACAGAGCTTGATCAGTTCACCTCAAACGAAACGCAAAAAACCTAGAAAGCATCGAACACGACGATGAAAACGAAAGTTGGAAAGCAACGAGTAACCTTGATTGAGAACAATCAAAAACAGTCTGTTACTCTCAGCGCATTTGAAGACTTTAATGCTTTGGCAGGACTGGCTCAAATCGAACTCAAGGGCAGGAAAGTTGGCGTAAAAATTCTGCAAAAAGACAAGAAATACTGCTTTGTCTTTGGCTTTACCTGTTCTGGCGTTCACGATACGCTTCGATCTGACCAGATTCCTCCAACACTTCGCAATTTTGAGGCTGCACTCAAAGAGCTACCGATCGGGGAACGGATGACGGTGCATCTTTCCAGTTTTACCAGCGATCGCGATCGTCAAAAACAACTCGATCATCTGCTGAATAAAGCTTCCTCTTCCGAGTTGCGCCTACTGCTGATGAGCGAGAAAACCAGAGCGCAGGAACTCAAGCAATCTGGTACTCGCAAGCCAAAATCTCTCCACATCTACGTCACTTATACGATCGAACCCAATCAAAAAGTCACGACTGATGCGGATTGGATTGAAAAGGCATTGGCAAAAGGGGTAGAACTCTGGGAAGTTTTCAAGGGGCAGGGTGATAACCTTGTGCAGCAGCACCTTGAAGCGATGTTGCGTCGCGCCTTCACCGAAGGCTATCTGCGTTGGGAACAGTTGCTGAACATCAAAATGGGGCTGGATATCAAACCCATGACCGTGAAGCAACACTGGCAGAAAGATTGGTATTGCTTCAACCGAATGAAAGCACCCGCTGTTCCTCAATATCTGATTCTGACTGAGCAAGGATTGAGCGAAAAGGTCAACAGCGACGTTCACTGTGCTACTGTCCTGATTCAAGGAGAACACGGGCATGAGTCAGTACCTCAAGCCGATCGCCAATGGGTCAAGGTAAAAGGGCAATACGTTGGCATACTGGGGTTCAGCGCTAAACCAGCCGGATTTCTGAACCAGCAAACGCAACTTCGCTATCTATGGGAAGCGATCTGCCGCCCTTACATCGTAGATACCGAAATTGTCTGCCAGCTTACAGCCCGTGATACAACGCTGCTGAAGACCAATATGCAGCGCATTCTGAAGCAGTCGAATGTGGCAAGCCAAGTAGCAGAGCAGGCACGATCAATCGACGTAGCTGCACAAATTAAAGTGAAGCGTTCCGTTGATGCTCAAGCAAAGCTCTATGAAGGCTATATCCCGATCAACATTGCCACTGTTTTCCTTGTTCACAGAGATACAAAGGCTCAGTTAGATGAAGCCTGTAAAGCCCTTTCCGAGTGCTTTCAACTGCCTGCTAAAGTCGTTCGTGAAACAGAAATCGCTTGGCGAATTTGGCTTCAAAGCTTATCCACTTCCTGGGAAAAGCTCTTGGGTGCGCCATTCAAACGGCAACTGACTTATCTGACGAATGAGGCATCTGGTCTGATTCCATTCACCGTGACAAATTCTGGCAATCAGACGGGTTTTGAATTGATCGCTGATGAAGGCGGTAGTCCTGTCTACATCGACTTCATTAACGAGCATCGAAACATTGCAGCACTCGGAACCACTCGTTCGGGTAAATCGCTTCTCATTGCTGGCATGATGACTCAGTTCCTCGCGGAAGGCTATCCGATCGTCTGTTTGGACTATCCCAAACCGGATGGAACTTCGACTTTCACAGACTATGCAGAGTTTCTTCAACCTCGTGCGGCATACTTCGACATTGGGCGAGAGAGCAACAACTTAATGGAAATGCCCGACCTACGGCATTTATCTGAGGAAGAGCAGCAGGAGCGATTCGAGGACTACAAATCTTTCCTTGAGGGTGCGCTAGTAACAATGGTGCTACCGACTGCACAGCAAGATGCAATGTTGGAACAGACGGTGCGATCGCTAATCGGAAAAGCCCTCAATAGATTTTTCAAAGATGCAGAAATTTCTCGTCGCTACTCAGAGGCACAAGCTGATGGATTGGGAACTCCCGCATGGGCATTAACGCCAACGCTGAAAGACTTTCTGGAATTCTGTACTCCAGAAAAGCTAAAAATCGAAACAGATACCGGACACATTCGCAGTGCCCAATCACAGATTCTCTTACAGCTAGAATACTGGCTCAATTCTCGGATTGGTCGAGCGATCGGTCGCCCTTCTTCGTTTCCAACCGATGCTCAACTGCTGGTTTTTGCTCTCAGAAACCTTTCTAACGAGAACGAAGCGGCTGTTCTTTCGCTCAGTGCCTACTCTGCTGCGCTCCGTCGTGCTTTGGCATCTCCGCGATCGATTTTCTTCATTGATGAGTCTCCAATCCTGTTCGCCTTCAATACGATCGCTCGTCTGATTGGTCGTTTATGTGCGAACGGTGCTAAAGCGGGAATTCGCGTGTTTCTCTCAGCACAAGACCCCGACACGATCATGAACTCGATCGCAGGGCAACAGATCATGCAGAACATGAACACTCGACTGATTGGGCGGATTCAACCGCTTGCGATCGAGTCTTTCATCAAATGGCTGTCTTACGATCGCTCAATCATTGCCCGAAACGCCAGTGAGTTCTTCTTTCCGAAAAGGTCTGAACTTTACTCCAACTGGCTAATAGATGTTGATGGCACGTACACCTACTGCCGCTACTACCCCAGTGCAGTCCAGCTTGCCACGGTCGCCAATAACCCAGATGAACAAGCTGCCCGTGCGCGAGTGTTGGCGCAATATCCAGACAACAAACTCCTAGCAATGGCAAAATTCGCGGAACAATACGTCACTGCGATTCGGAGCGGTAGCAGTTTAGATGCGATCGGACAAGTTGAAACAATTTCTTCAGAGGTATTAACGGATGTCCCCTAACAGTTTTTCCAAAGTTTGGAATTTTCAACGCGCCACCCAATCTAAATTTAGATTGCTTGTCTTCACGCTAACCTTCGCAGTGCTTGCCGGAAGCCTATTTCCGCAGTTCGCGAAAGCTGGAGTGCTGGATGGCTTATCTAATACTATCGAACAAACAGTAAACCGAGTCACCAATGATGCGACGAATCCAGTTCGCCAAGTTGAGAATGCGATCGGGCAGGTAGAAGATACTATTCAACAGCCCCTAAACGGCATCAATAATGCTATCCAGTCGCTTCTCTCTCCTTTCGTTCAGCAACTTCAACAGTATTTTCAGGTGTTTAATCACGTCTTTCAAGATCTGTTGAGCAGTGTTTTCGGTGGAGGTCGGTATCCTTGGGATGAACAATGGGGCGGGGGTTTGCCTTCTGGCGACGGGGGAAATAGCAGTGATCCCGGCGATTGGTCGGAACTGCCTCCTGGTAGCAGTCCTGGAGCAATTTATGGTCCGCTGCAAATTCCTGATTTTCTGAAAAGCCATAAAGCGATCGAGCAGCAGGTTCTGAATGGTGCAACCGCTGGAACTCCATCGCAGACGACTCAAAAGAGCGATCGCTTTAACATCAACCCTGTGCCTCTAGCTCAGTCGCTGAAATTCCAACAGGATCGGCTTCAAAGCTATGGCATGGCAGCGACAGTTCTAAGTACCGAAGGACAAACAGCACTGAAGCAAGAAATGGAAGCAGCAACCGCAACGCTGCAAACGATTCAGCAAAAATCTCAGGCGGCTCAGAACATGGATGTCACTCAGGACGCGATCAAGAATCTGACTGCTATTCAAGCAAATCAATCTTCTCTAGTCGGTGGGAGCTACGCCCAACTGATGGCGCTACGTGCCCAAGATGCGGCGAATGCAGTCGTTACCTCGAATATCTCTGAAACGCTGGATGAAGAAAATCGTGCCCGTCATGCTGAGTCGATGGCTGCGGCTGACCACGTTTTACGAGCTTCTGCTGGAATCTATCTCCCTGGATTGGTCAAATAGCCATAAGTCATCTGTCCTACGTCATAAATCTGTCAGATGGAATCGGTACGGTAGGCATAATCTCAATCGCGGCACACAGAATATGTTCAATACCTCCTCACTGGCAGTTGCAGGAGCCAGCCGAATCCTGCAAGAAGGACTGAATACGGGCACTGAAGTTGCACAAGCCTGGAATAAGCACTGGGCAAACGTTTTTGATAGCCCGCTCTACCACACGATTGTTTACTTTTCCGGCATCTTTGCGGCTGGAGCGCTGGTTTTCTTCATGCTTCAATTGGTCAAGCGAATGTTGCATGAAGAAGAATATGGTGCTGCCCTACAAAGCGTTATTCTCGCACTCATCCTTTGTGGATTATTAGCCAGCAATGGTTTCTTTCTCTCGCGATGTGTTCTGACGCTGCGGGGTGTCGTTCATAATCTCTCGAACCAAGTTCTGGAAGTCTCGTTACTGGACACCAAAATCAAGGACGCGATCGCGGCTTCCTCTAATCAAGGTGCAATTGTTAGTGAGATCCGCGCTCAACTCAGTCAGTGTTATGGCATGGTTGGGCAAAAACAAATCACTTGCCTGGAACAAGCCAATAAGCAGGTTGAAGAAACGATCGGAGCTTATCAAAGTGAACTTCCAGTAATTGCTAATCTGTTAGGTCCAATTCGGGCAATTCAGCGCGGAATTCAGGGTGCGATCGAGTCTGGCAATTCTCAGCTACAGAATGGTGATTTGGGTAGCGTTGTGACTGCTCCTGGAGCGGCTGTTGCAGGCTTCTTGGGTGGATTTGTGGGTTCTGCCGCAGAAGAAACAGTTCGCTTGGTGCTGTGGGCATTTCAATGGGCATTTACCAATCTTCTGGAGATTGCTATGCTGCTGACCGCTCTTATTTCGCCTTTTGCGGTTGCTGGAGCATTCATGCTGGATGGTAAGTCGCTGTGGGCTTGGCTGACTGGATTTTTTGCTTTGGGGCTTGCCAAAGTGTCTTACAACATCATTGTAGGTCTGGCAGCAGTTGTTGTAGTCAATGCTGGAACAACAGACACGATGGGATTTTTAGTCATCATGGCAATCTTAGCTCCTGCTCTAGCTCTGGCATTAGCCGCAGGAGGTGGTATGGCAGTATTCCACACGATTAATAGTGGTGTTGCCTCAATGGGACTGATGGCAGCGGGGCATATGCCGTTCGGTAATCAACTGCGTTACAGCAAATAGCTTTCTTCCAATTTCCTTGTTGTTGTTCTCAATTCAAACCTATGCAAATCCTCAAGCACAAACCGCGATTTGATTCTTCTGATATTCTTCCGCTCTTTGCTCTTGGTACACTGGGACTGCAAGTTTTGCTTCTCCTCATTAGCTTGGGTAGTGCGATTAGTTTGTGGTCGATCGCGCATAAACCTGCTCCTGCAATGGTACAAATGCTAGATGGTCACTCGGTCGGGATGGAACCTGTAGACACAAATCAGCGCACTCCTGCCACTATCCGTCAGTTCACCAAAGACTCTCTAGGTTTAATGTTTACCTGGAACACAAAGATTCAGGCAAATAAGGATGATGTGAATTCAAGCGTAGCTGCCACAGTAAAAGATCCAGGGATTTCAGTTGGAACTGGACGGATTACGACTTCAAGCTGGCAGTCCTCGTTTGCACTACGAGAAGACTTCCGAAATTCTTTTCTAGAGCAGGTTTCTAAGCTGACTCCCCCGGATATTTTCAGCGGCAACGCGCAGAGTGTTTTGAGCTTTGAATCTATCTCCCAGCCCAAACTCATCAAACCTGGAGAATGGCAAGTGGATTTGGTCGCTAATCTACTCATTTTTGATTCCGCTCATCCACAGGGCAACGCCATTCCTTTCAACAAAACAGTTTTTGTAACTGCCATTGAACCAACGACTGATCCGCTTCCTAATCAGTCCTCTCCCATTCAGAAAGCCGTCTACCACGTTCAAACGAATGGCTTACAGATTCGCGAAATTCGTGACTTGGACATTGAGCAACTAAATCACTAGAACCATGCAGAATCAGTCTCCTACACCTGAGCAATCAGTACAACCTACCGATCCCTGGAATGAGTTGGCGGAACTCGCTGCCATGACCGGATACCAGGTTGAGCCGTCCCCTGGAAAATCAAACAACACAACAGCCGCAGAATCATTGCTGGATGATGAAGACCTTGAAGATTTTGAGGCAAATTCCAAGACAACAATTCCATTGTGGAGTAATCCACTCGCCAAAACAGCCCTCGTATCGGCACTGATGGCAACCGGGCTTGGCTCAGTTGGTCTATTCATCTGGAGCTTAAACGGCAACTGGAACAAAAATCTTGCGGACTCTAATCCTGCAACCATCGATAGTGAAACGACACCTAAACCGAACCCAGACCAAGCTGAAATCAGTCGTCTTAAGACAGTGACAGCCTTGGGCAGTCAGGCACAGATCATCAAGCAAGCCCCCAAGACACCTGCTCGTTTTCTACCTTCTCCAGACAAGTCCAAGCCAGCAAAACCACCTACACAAGTGGCAAGAACTCCATCCGTTAGTTCTGCTGTTGTGGAACGTAATCCAACTGTGGTCACTCCACCTGCACCGAGCTACACTCCAGTTAGACAACCAATCTTACTTACTGAGAGATCGCCAGAGTTTGCTAGACCTATTGCTTCTCCTGTTTCTCCTGCTCGATCCATTGATCCAGACGAAGCATGGCAAAAAGCGCTTGCAGTCGGTAGTTATGGTCAAAGTAGCGATCGCACAATTGCCTCTGCTGCTCAACCCGCAACCAGCGAACAGTCAGCACAATTAGTTGACGACAGCCCGCGATCGCAAGAAGAAGCTATTCCTCAACCACAAGAACCAGCAGTCACTCGTACCGTTAGCGACACCCAGCAATCGCGCTATGAAGCTGATGAACAAGCACTTCTGTCTGGCATTTCCCGCCATACTGTTGCTATTACTCCAGGCGCGATCGCAACAGCGAGATTGATGACTCCGATAGTTTGGGCACAAGACTTAAAAGCAGAGCAGCAACCCCAACGATTTGTACTGCAATCATCTCAACCAATCTACGGAACAGATGGTTCTGTAGCGTTGCCTGCTGAATCTCAAATGGTTGCGAAGGTCGATGCTGTCTCTAATAGCGGCATGATGCAACTTTCAATCGTTCAGGCAGTTGTTCTAACCAGTAATGGCAATCAAGTAATCGAAATTCCTGCTGGAACCATGTTTATCGCTGGAGAAGGCGGTCAACCTCTAGTCGCGAAGAATCACAACCCTCAAGGTGGTGAAGTCGCTAAAAGAGATATCGCGATCGCATTAATGGGCGCATTAGGGCAGGTCGGTAGTTTACTGAATCGCCCTTCTAATCAGACGACTACGACCAGCCCCTATCTCTCCACAACTTCAATTAGTAATGGGCAATCCAATCTTTTAGGTGGGATTTTGGAGGGTGGCTTCGGCAAGTTGGCAGACCGGATTTCTCAACGTCAGCAACAACAGGTTGAAGAAATTCTTCAGCGCCCGAATTTCTGGTACGTTCCAGCAGGTCAATCGCTTCAAGTATTTACAGCCACGCCTGTGGAGGTGACTCGATGAAAACTCTACTTCGCTCTTTGTTGTGTTTACCATTTGCGATCACAGTTTTTCACTCTAATCCAGTTTTGGCAATTCCAATTGTTCAGAAAGTTTCTCAGTCGCAAGCTCAGGGACTGATTGGCAACGGCGCAACGGTCACAGTTTGGTTAGGCAATGGCACTAACATTGATTTCACTCGTACTGGAGAAACGATCCAACGTGCCTGGTTAGACGATGCCCACGCAGTCACGCTTGATTTTGATGCAGCCCTGGATAAGGGTGGAAGTGCAAGCATTGTTCACCTCAAACGAGTGATCGGAATTCACTTTCCCAACTTGCCCGAAACTCGTTCAACTTTACTGACGGTCGTTACGCGATCGCCCTACGGCAAAAAGACGTATATGTTTGATGTTCGCTATGGCTCTGGTACTCCAAAGTACGCAACGCTGGCAATCGTCCCCGATACACAACCAATTACAGGTGGTGTCGCCCTTGGTGATAAAACCGCAAATTGGAATGATGTTGAACGGGGCTTGCAACGTGCGATCGCTCAACGGTTGATTTCGGTTCAAAGCCCAGTTAATCAACGAGTACAGGCTTTTCTAGCAAATGTGCGGAACGGAATGCCAATGCAGCAAGCCGCTGCACAAGCGAAAGTCTCCCTAGCAGTTGTTTCTAAACTCGCGCAGATAGGGACTACTTCTGTTTCACATCCTGCCTCAATCCTACCCTTGAAATAGTTATGTTGCCTTTCCTGTTATCGGTAGTACCAGAGATGAATTTGTTGAGTAATCCCCCTGCTCAAAATTCATCAATCCCAACTGTTGTGATTGAGCGCGATCAGATTCATACTCTTGCTCCGGACTGGACACGCTTAACCTTTGCTAAATTGCCCACCTTGAGGCAACCTGGTTCTCTTTGGGGACGAAATTGGTCAGTTGGTCAGAAACTGGAAGACATCCTGACTTTAGGGGATTTTCAGAACAGCTTAAGTTGCAGGATTTGAATCTGTATGCGATCGCGCTTGCTACGCAAACATCGCCGAAAGCAACTCCATTGAATCAGTTCCAGCTACTCAAACAACAAACCCTAATCGCCCTAGCCAATGCAATCCCTTCCCTGGATCAGTATCCCGTTAACGAGATTAAACCACTGGTAGATCTATTGCACTCTGCAAAACCAGGATACCGATTGATGGAAGAGACATTACCAGAATTGCTTCAACAAGATCCTTCACTGGGTGCATTGAACTTCCAAATCACTGATTCCAAATACACGCTAGAAGATATTCCTGGGCTACTTGAAGTTCCTTTGCAAGCTTTTGAACATTGGCAGGAAGCAAAAATTTCGGATATTCCTGGGCTACCTCAAACGCCTTGGAAGTTCTTCCCTGACCCACCTAACGATGATGGTGTAAGCGGATTGGTACAGATTCCGAATCAATCCGCGAAGTCGGCAAATATCAAGGCGGAGGCAATATCAGGCAGTGACATTGTTGGCTATCAGATGCCTTGTCAAACCTGCGATGGAATTAGTTTTTCTAGTCCACCTTTGCTCCAGGGTAAACGCTGGATGTCTGGCTCTACTCAATGGATACAGGGCGGAACAGGAAAATTTACTTCAACTAAAAACAGCTATGAGCCAACTGGACGAAATGTATTTGGAAAAGCATTTAAGGTTGTGATTACTGAAGTCACACCGAAAGAGGTACAGACTGCATTGTACTTCCGATTCTGTCAAGATGAACTAAATCGTAATCAAGTGAATTGCTCTCCTTATGCAGTGGGTTTAGTGCCCTTTCTGCTTTACCACTCAGGAGATGCAATGTTAGTTGGAAACATAGATGTGAGAACGGCTGCAACTCCTCAGATTTTGCCTGTTCCTCAACCTATTCAAGCAAAGGTGTCCAATCCGTCTAGCTCTTTTCAAACCTCAATGTTGAAATTTCTGACACAAGCGATCGACAAAATAAAAGCCATCCTCCGATTTTCACCCACTGCTTGATCATGACCAAAATCCATCAAACGATTTCAGTCGCCCCGTCAACGAATCCGGTTAGCAATCAGTTAAGCGACCTCTTAATCATTTTTAAGAGTGAGAACGGCTTGATTCTGCTGCTTGCGATCGCAGGATGGCTTGCGCTTGCCTGGTTTGGTGAACGTGGAATTGGTAAAAAGAACCGTTTAGCAACTGCGCGATTTGCAAGCAGGAAAGAACGTGCAGTTGCCAAGCGAAAAGCAATTCAGCAGATGAAGGCAAGAAAGCATAATGTTGTGGCTTTCAAAATCTACAACTCGCTCTATCTGCCGGATGCCCAGCGTGGAATCGCAATTTCCGGTGGTGCGGGTTCGGGTAAGACTGCGAGTATGGTGCTGCCGATTGCTCAGTCTGCGATCGCACAAGAATTTCCCATTTACCTCTATGACTTCAAATACACTGAGCCGAACGATAGTTTGGTTTCCGCCGTTCTACCAATGGCAGTCAAAGCAGGTTACAAGGTTCATATCTTTGCGCCCGGAATGAGCGAATCCGAGATTTGCAATCCGCTAGATTTCCTGCTGGATGACATGGACGGGATGGCAGCACGACAACTTGCTTCGGTTATGCACAAGTGTATGCGGTCTGAACACAAGGATGCTTCTGATGATCCGTTCTTCTCGATCGCGGGAGATTTGCTGATTCAAGCTGTGCTACTCCTCGCGAAGCAGACTAAGTTTCCTGACATGATGATGTGCCAGGTGATTTTGGCAATGACCGACTTACCGAAGCGGATTCAAAACTCCAAATTAAGTAAGTTGACCAAAAATACGTTCTCTCAATATCTCTCTGTGTCAGGCTCTGAGAAGACGGCAGACAGCATTCGAGGAACAGCACAGAACCTATTTGTTCCTTTCACGACACCAGGACTCGCAAATGCCTTTTGTGACAAAACAACAGTGCCGTTAACGATAACAGGCAAAACACTGGTCGTAGTTGGAATGGACAAATCGATCAAAACAGCGATCGCTCCATTTTTAACAGGAATTATGCAGATGGTTTTGGATCGTAACGTTGCGATCGCTCGTAAAGATCCCTTCGTATTTATCCTCGATGAAGCTCCAACCGTTGGAATCGACTTGGCAACTGCTTTCGCGACTCAGCGTTCAGCCGGAGCTGTCACAATTATGGGCTATCAGGACTTTGGGCAATTGGAGCAACGGTATGGCGAGTCTTTGGCTCGTACTATCCTGTCCAACTGTGCTACGAAAGCTTGGTTCAACCCGCAAGAACTCAAGACGGCTCAATGGTGCAGTGATTACATTGGCGAGGAGCAATTAAATCTGAAGCAAAAATCAAGAGGGCACAGTGGCGGTAAAGCTAGTACGAACATCTCTGACAATGAGCGGACTCGCAAACTTTACAGCCCTGATCAGTTTCTTCGATTGCCTTCTGGGAAATGTATCTTGATCAATCCAGCGATCTCAGGACAAGGCGAAGTCGGCATTCCCATGTCTCAAAAGATAAAAATTCCAGAGTCAGTTGAACAACAGCAAGATTGGTCAAAACGAATTTGGAATGCAAAAATCCGCGATCGTATGAGCCAGCATAGCCCACAACTCAAATTAACCCGTGATGAATTGCGCGTCTACACTGAGCGCATGATCGAAGAACGAGAGCAAGAAGCAGAACGCATTTTGCCCCTTGTCGAAGACCCCAAGAAAGTTGATAAATCGCAAATTAGCAAAATTCAAGCAGCGTTTTAATTATGGCTTTTCCTGTTCAACCTCATAGCGCAGAGAAGGTGCAACATGACGTCAATACGATTCTTGAGGCGATTATTCGGTTCTTATCTAAAATTAGCTCCCCCGAACCATCCGAGAAATTGCAGGAGCCGATTCAAACAACTGCTGAACTTGAACCAGAGGAGCGGCTTGTGATAGATGCAGAAATTATTCCAGAAGTTGAGGCACTCCCGTATCGCAATCCAGAATGGTTGGAAGGTGGTAGAGCATATCCAGAGCTAACACCAGAAGTACGACTACAACTGAATAGCCTTTACATGGCAGTTCCTCTTCCTGAACTTCAACAAAGCTTGGAGCAATTGTCCCCGCAGCGACTTGCGGCTTTGGCAGGAGCAATTTCGCCTCCAGCATTACCGCCAGCGACAGAAAATGAGGATGTGATTGACATTGAAGTAGACGGGGTGCAATGCTTTCACCAAGAAAAAGGGCAGGTAATCGTCAATGCTCTGCTACCTTCTGACTCTTTAGAAGCTGTTCAAAGTGCTCGTGAGACTCAGCAGAACCGCGATACTGAGATGACAACCGAGATCGGTGAATTAAAACCAAGCCAGCCGACGACGGAACTGCGTCCAGTTGGCGAGGTTGAATTATTGATCGGGCAACAATTAGGCGATCTGAGTACAGTTCATAATGAAGTGCTGCATCAAGCACCGTCGATTCGAGTAGAGCGGGATCAGTATGGAGCTATTAAATGGGGCACAGCAATTCGAGCAGTTGTCGAGCCGACCGAAGACGAAGTAGAAGCAGATGCAGAGTATCGGTCAGAGCATCCACTCACGCCAGAGGCTAGGACGATCGTAACTCAACTACACGATTATTTCGAGCAGAGTGGGGAGCAGGAACTAACTGGCAAGTGCGATTACAACATTGAGGCAGATGGCGATCGCATTCTCTTCATCCCCAGAGACAATCCAGTAGAAGTCATAACAGTACAGGGTGATCAGGCAGTATCTATTTCTTCAGAGCGAATTGAACATCTAATGGTCAGATTTGCTGCTGCGTATGAGAGTATTCGTACAACTGAGCAGATTAGCGATCGCGACATTGAATTAACTCGTTAGAGAGGCACAGTGATGAATAGGAGTTTTCCAAACTGGCAAGAACTTCAAGCAGGCTATGACGCTGAAGACACGCCTTTAGTGATGCGAGAGAAAGATCCAGATCTTGAAGCGAACCTGGAGCGCATTTTTGGTGCAACCTCGAATCCAGTTTCACTTCTTTCGCAGTGGGGGTTGTCATTTCACGCGATCACAGTCCTATCCAAACACTCAGAACTGATCGACGAACTAGCCGAAGAACGGGCTAAAGCTTGCTTTCCTCCAGGTTACACCCCCTCAATGATTGAAATTTTCTACGATGATATTCTCTGTATGCGTTACCAAAAAGGTCAAATCTCTTATCCAAATCCATCTCCTGAACATTCTCCATTTATGGAAGTTCGGTTTGATAATCAGATGGCGCTATTTGTAATCAACGATGAGGTCGTTGTTAATCGTGTAGTTGCGATCGCGCAGTTGGATCAGGTGCTTGGACGATTGAAGCAGGTGTGAAATGAACCAACATCAAACCTACTCCCAGCGAGTTCTAGATGCGATCTCATCTCGGCAAGGTATAGATCCGCTTGACTTGGACATCCGCATTCAATATGGCAAGAATGGTCGCATCATTTTAGGTGAACTAGCTTCTGGAGAGCAGCGCAACGAAGTCAACCAAGATCGAGCAGAATTAATTCTATCTGCATTGGAAAAGCCTGCTGTAGATAGAGTTGATTTGTCTTCCTACAGTGGGCGAAAGCCCATGCTGGAAGTCATCAACAAAGGGGAAACGCTATTTCGGCAGGAGCGAGACGGAACTATTTCGATCAATACGTTATGCCATGAACAAGAGCTTTCTCAAAAGGTTGCTCTGGAATCTAATCCGTCCAACTCAGTGCAAGCTGAGCTTTCTAGCAGCGATATTGTAATGGCAGCGAGGAGAGTTGCTCAGGCAGCAGAAGGATTGCTGAATCCGCTATGGCAGGAAAAGCCTACTACAACCATAGCTGAGATTGGCTCTTACAAACTGCATCTCGATCGCGATACGCTCACTGTTTCTAAAGATGAAAATGTTTTGGTTCAAATTGTGGATGGGCAAATCCAGCCATCTCAAGGAGTGACATCAGAAGACGTTCAAGCGTTTGAAGGATGGGCAAGAAATGGCGAGGGTGTTTGGGAAGAGCAGAAAGTTCTCTTAGAAGATATGCCTCGCTTTATGTGGCAAACTAACTCTCAGGTGTCAGAAGCCTCTGAGTCTCATCACACGAATGCTTTAGAGGTGGCAAAACAGCAGATTGTCCAACTTCAGGAGTCGAACAGTAAAGCCTTCTTTCAGAACTTATTTGAGGATTTGAGCAAGCAGGCTACTCAAGCAATTCAACAGAATTTGAGCAGCGATCAGTTCAAAACTACTCAAAAAATCGTGGTGGAAGGAGCGAAGACTGCTTTCCAGACTGTCAAACAAGGCTTGGAAAGTGACCAGTTTAAGGCTTTTCAGAAGCAAACCGCACAAGCATTGCAGGACAGAGCAGAAAAAGCGATCGAAACAGCCGGACACGGTATAGAACGAGTGGGGCAATGGTTAGCCTCACGCCCAGAAGCAATTCGTGAACATCGAGCCGCGAGAACTACCTATGAACTATTTGAGCAGGGTTTTGCTCGAACCCAAGAGCATCGCTACGAACTCAACGGCTTTAAGGTAGAGCTTCAGGGGCGAAATAACTTCATGCTGAGAGACGCAGTAACTGATCAGGAATTACTGCGCTTCAAAGCAGAAAAATTGCTGTTTGGTGAGCCAAGAATCACGATTCTCTCAAAAGCTGAGGCTGGAATTTCTCACGAACAGTATCAAGCGATCGATCAGGCGCGTCAGGATATTGAGAGTGTGCGTGGTAGCCAGATTGCTGAGGCACGACACGCTGAAAAGAGTGCTGCTTTCGGGTCTGCTGCTCGGATGGTAGCGGAGTTTAATGAAACAAACGATTACAACGGCAAGCATTATCGAATTCAAATCAATCAAGACTCACTTACTATCACAACAAAAGATGGGCGCGGAACGATTTATCAACAACAGGGTGATCAGGTGAAATCCAGGTTAGAGCAACAGGATTTTGGGCGATTTGCTCAGGCAATCAAAACGATCGAGCAACAACAGCCCAATCTATCCGAACAACGTCAAGTAGGGATTGGTTAACTAAAACTGGCTTATGTCCGCAGAACACAAGGAAGCTCTGATTAGAGCGTTCCACAGTTCCCTATTGGAAGGAGAAAACTATGACCGGATTAATCAGGCACGAAAGCAGGCTGAAGCAATTTTGGGGCAATCCATTTTTCCTGGTAGTCCCCTGACAAAAGTAGTAGATGAGGCAATGGAATCAGCAGTTGTGCGAGTTGCACCGCTGCTGATTCAGCAATGTACGACGACTCATCAAGCTTACGATCGCTTAGTTGAGCTACTGAATCGACAACCGACATTAGGCGTTCGTTCTTCGACCTCAGTTCTTCAGCAAGCCTACAGTACGCCTATCTCGATCGCTTATCTTGCTTCGACCCTAGCAGGCATTACTCCAGAAACCACTGTCTACGAACCTACAGCAGGGAATGGGGCACTGTTGATCGGGGTCAATCCAGCTAGAGCGATCGCCAATGAATTGAACCCGGAGCGTTTCGCTGAATTGCAGCACCGAGGCTATGCCCAACTCACCCAACAGAATGCCATTACCTACCGCCCGAAAGAGCAAGTTGATGTCATGATTTGTAATCCGCCGTTTGGTCCCGTCCAGGATGGAAACGGTAAGATTCGACGATTTGAGCTTCCGGGCAATCGGCGGGGAACGCGCCAGGTGGATCACGCGATCGCATTCAAAGCCTTGGAAGCAATCAAGGATAAGGGTCGAGCCGTTTTGATTCTGGGTGGAAAGCTGGGTGACGATGAAGACCTGAGATCAAATCGCTACAACAGCATTGAGAGCCGAGGCTTCTTTTTCGCCCTCTATCAGCACTACAACGTCACTCAGCATTTTTCAATCTGGGGCAATCTGTACCGCAAACAAGGAGCAGGATTCCCGATCGATATCATTTTAATCGAGGGGCGAGGACAGTCACAACGAGACTTACCTGCGGCAGATGTTCCGGTCATCTACAAATCATTTGATGTACTCAAGGAGCGATTACCCAATGAACTCATTCAGCACCAAGGACTACAACCATTTTCCGGCGATCTGGAAGCCTCAAGAAACGGGAGATCAATCGTTATTTCTGGTCAGGCTCCCAATCGAGATCCAGGAATTGACGTGGCGCGATTATCAACGCTTGATGATGCTCAGAATTCAGTGGATGCTCGATCGCTGGTTGGAAGAGAGTGGCGAGAATCAGATCCAAACGCATCGACGACTCAGCCAAGCGCTCAGAGTGCTATCGATGCAAGAACCTCCAACTCTGTACGAAGACACTCAGACGAGGGAACTAGAGCCGATTTGGTGGTGGACGCAGGAATGGGCAGAAACCTTCGTGGATCGCAACGACACGCTAGCAACCAAATTTCAACTGATCAATGGACTGATGTTCCCAACTCCGATCGCTTCTCCAGAGACTCAAGAGTCGTGGATGCAGGAACACAACGAAATTACGCTGGAGAACTGGCTATCTCAGTTGACTTACGGAATGTCCAAGTAACTTCCTATCTCACACAAGAGACTCAAACTATGGCGAATCCAGAAGTTGAGCATCCAGCTACACCGGATGCTCCGTTGAATGTTGCTTATTTGCCTCGTAGCCAAGGTAAATCACCTGGCACTCTCATTCCTTCCAACATGGCAACGGCGGCTCAAACTGCCCTTGATAAGTTAGAACGCGCAGTCGGTAATGTAGATGAATATGTCCGACAGCGCATGAGCTATGACTCCAAGGAGAAACTGTGGGAGCACCTTTATGCCGAGCAAATTGATGCAAATGCTTTGGCATTTTGGCAACGCGATCGAGACAAAGTATTTCTTAATGGCGATCAAACTGGAAACGGTAAAGGGCGATTTTGCGCGAGTCAAATTGTTGATGCGATCAATCAAGGATACATTTCCATTTTCATCACTCAGAAATCAACGCTCTACGTTTCGATGCTGGCTGACCTGCGGGACATTGGCAAGTCTGGAGTCAACATCTTTGCAACCGATAACAATCTTCGACTTGCTTTGCCCAATGGCAGTCAATTGAGAACAGGTAATCCTGCCCAACAAGAAGCAGAGATGCAGCGCATCATGCAGCAGGGCATCGGTGCGTACAATGCGATTTTCACAACTTATAGCCAACTTCAAACGATCGATAGCGGTAAAGAACCCTTCCGACGAGACTTTCTCCGCGAGATTGCGCCGAATGCGATCTTTATCTTCGACGAGGCGCACGAAGCGGGTGGAAGCACTGGAGAGAAAGGTTGGACAAGCAACAGTGCTGCACCCAATCGAGCAGAATTTGCCAGAGAATTGATCGATCTCAGTGCTGGAGCCGTATTCGCAAGTGCGACAGCAATCAAAGATCCAGCCGTGATGGATTTGTATGCACGTCGCTCGGATGCAGCAGAAGCAGTCGCTAGCATTGAATCGCTTCAGCGAACGCTCAAAGCTGGCGGTGTTCCGCTTCAGCAGATGATGGCAACTAAATTCGTCGCATCGGGTCAAATGCTGCGGAGAGAGCGATCGTTTGAAGATGTTGCGTTTCAAGCCAAGGTGGTTCCAGTCGATCGGGAGGTAGCCGATAACATTTCTACGATCATGCGGGCAATCAGCCAGTTTGACCTTGCGAAAGAGAAAGCCGTTGCCAAGCTGAGCAAAGAACTCAAGAAAGAAGCGAAAGCTGCTAGCGAGGATAGTTCTATTGGGCAGGCAGGGGCACGATCGACAAACTTCACTTCGCTGATGAATAATGCGATCGATCAAGGCTTACTTTGCCAAAAAGCAGAGGCAGCGGTTCAAGAAGCGATTGCAGCCATCGAACGCGGGCAAAAGCCTGTGATTGCTGTTGCTAATACAATGGATGCCTTCATTGGTCAGTATGCGGAAGACAGCGGACTTGAGCCAGGGGATGCGATCAATATTTCGTTTGGTGATGTGTTGAGTCGCTATCTGGAGCGATCGCGCGATGTCACCATCAAAGACCACGAAGGCAACATGACTCGGCGACGTATGACCGATGAAGAGCTAACCGATGCGGCATTAGCAGCTTATGACACTGCTAGAGAAGCCATTGATACGACCGACCTCTCAACAATTCCGCTCAGCTCGATCGACTATATCAAGTGGCGATTGACGCAGGCGGGGCTTCGAGTGGATGAAATTACCGGACGGCACAACATCATCGACTACACTGCGACCGGAGAACAAGGCTACGCTCGTCGCTCTGCTCATGAAACCAAACCTCAAGCGCGGGTTGAAATCGTTGAGCAGTTCAACGCGGGTCGGCTGGATGTCTTGATTCTCAATCGCGCTGGGGCAACGGGCATCAATCTCCATGCTTCAGAGAAGTTTGCTGACCAAAGGCAGCGACATCTGATCATGGCGCAGGCAGAACGCGACATCAATCAAGTGATGCAAATGTTGGGGCGAGTGAATCGGTTTGGGCAGGTGTCCGAGCCGGAAATCACTTTGCTGATGAGCGATATTCCAGCCGAGAAGCGATTAGGGGCGTTGCTGTCTCACAAAATGGCAACACTCAATGCGAATACGACCGCCGATCGCGATTCTGCTTTGTCGATCGCAAATGTTGTAGACTTTCTCACCCCCTATGGTGAAGAGGTAATTCACGAAATTCTCGATGACAATCCAGAACTCGAAGCAAAGTTAGCGTATCCGAGGAATAATCTACAAGGCGATTCGGATATTGAGGCAATAAGTCGCATCACCGGACGCATTCCCTTGCTATCTGTAAAAGAGCAAGAAGATCTCTATGCGTTGCTTGAATCAGAAACACTCGATCTAGTCGCTCAAAAGCAGGCGATGGGCGAGAGCGTGTTAGAAGCACAGCAGCTTGACTTGGATGCCCGTACCATTGGGCGAATGGAGGTCATTCCCGATCAAGGTACAGTTCGGAACGAATTTACGGGTTCGGTTTACCTCGATGTGGTAGATGCCAAAATTCCGGTCAAACCTTTCAACCAACTCGAAGTGATTAACCTGGTGCGGGAGCATTTGGGGCTAGAAGCGGTCAAGCAAGCTGCTGACCACGATTTTGACAAGGTAGAGCGATCGGCAAAGGATGAGGTGCAGTTTACGATCGCGAAACTTCGACAAGCCACGCGGGACTATCGAACTCAGCTTTTACCAAGCAAACTCGACACCTACAGCAAAAATAAACTGACCGAACGACTCAACACCCAATTCACCCACATTCGCGATATCCTACGCCAATTTCCATCCGGTCAGCTCGTTCGAGTCGTCTCGCCCGAAGGTAACGTGACCTATGGCGTAGTTGCCCGAATCTGGCAGAAGGGGCACAACGGCAGTCCAACCGCACTATCAAACTGGAAGGCACAAATTCTGACCGATAACCAAGCTCGAATGCTCACGATTCCTCTGACCCGCTTCAATCGAGGAAAAACGGAATCGCTAATTACGATCTCTGCTCAAGATAAGAACTGGGATGGTCAAGACATTTACGAAGCTTTCGATCTGAGGCAGACCGCAAACCGCACCGAGCGGCAGATTTTTCAGGGCAACTTGCTAAAAGCGTATGAGAAATATCCGACCGGGAAGTTTCTAAACTATACCGACCAGCAAGGCAATGTACGGCAAGGACTGGTGATGCCTGCCAGCTTCGATATTCAAGAATCGCTACGCGAACAACCCGTCCCCTTTTCCCAACCGCATCAGGTGAAAGCATTCATGACCGAACTGACGGATTATCAAGGGTCGGTCAAAACCTTGGACGAGGTACTTACGATTAAAAGTCAAGCATCTGCTCGACTTGGAAGCACTGCGGCGGGTTTTGTGCTGCAAACGTCTAAGAGTGCGATCGGCGATCGTTTCTCGCTTGATCAATCCCTTATTGCGGCTGCGGGAAATGAGTTCTACTCGATTAGCGATCGCATGGAACTGATCGTTCCTGGTGAAAATATCGATCGTGTCCTGACTATTCTGATGAAAGAGCAGGAACAGACTCTAGCAGCATTTGATTTCAAGGATAAAGCGCGTGAGTTCTTGGGTGTGAGGCTACCAGAACTTGAAGTAGTCAGTGATGAATCTGTGGCAGAGAAGCCAGTCCCACAAGTGCTGCTAACTGAAACAGCTTCGGAAGTATTTGAACCGATGCAGGTGGAAGAAACTCGACAGCAGACTACTAGCAATACTACAAACCAGCCAACAGGCAGCGCCGAAAAGAATGTGACGAAGTTTCTACATGAAGCAGGTTTATGGACAGCCGTAGTAAGTGCAGAAGACTATCACCTGAGAATTGAACACGAACCCTACATTCCGCTTGTGATTGAGCGGCATGGCAATCAGCTTTACCTGACGCATTACCTTGAACAAAACGGAGACACCTTCATTGATACGGAGATGGTCTTTCGCATTCGCGAGAACCAAACGCTTCAGCTTGAAGAAACAGCCGTACAAGACCCATTGCGTGGTGGAGAGCGTCGAGGGTGCGATCGCAGCTTTGCCAAGCTATTCTCTCAAAACATCCTCGATCAAGGATTTGCCCAAGCAGCCAGAATCATCCCGCCGACCATGACTTCACAGCTACCTGAAGAAGAATTAGAACAATCAGAACTCTTTGCTCTAGCTCAATATGAGTCCACAGCCGCTACATCCTTATCTGATCCGACTTGGGCAACATCGGAACAACCCAAGCAGCACCAAGCACTCGAAACAACTCAATCGATAACTTCTGTAGATCTTCCTATTGAAATGGTAACTAATTCATCCTGGAAAACTTTAGCAGACAGCGTTCGAGATTTTGCCTTGCTAGATTTAGCAGTACAGTTTGGACTCGAACAAGACCGTTCGGACAAAGCAAAATGGCGATCGCAAAGTTTCTGCATCAGCATCAATGACAACAAGTTTTTTGACCATTATGTGGGCAAAGGTGGAATTGGCGCGATCGACTTTACGATGCACATTCAGAACTGCTCATTCCAAGAAGCGGTCGAGAAGCTAGCAAATGAACGTCCTTCGACTAACGTTCAAACTCCCGCCCAAGAGAAACGACCGAAGTGCAACATTCGAGATGAAACCAAGTGGGAGGCAGTCCGAAATTATCTGGTAAATGAGCGCAGGCTGCCTGGGGATCAAGTCGATAGACTACACGCTGAAGGATTACTCGCGGCTGATTCTCGCCAAAATGTGATGGTTTTTCGGCATCAACTCGCTGAGAACTTTGAACGCGGTGAAGCGATCGGAGCCAACCTACGAGGAACCATTCCAAATGCTGCAACTGGGGAAATCTTCAAAGGTTTGACACCTGGAACAGCCCGTGAGAACGGCTATTTCTGGTTCCAGCAAGGTGAAGGGCAAATTAATCGAGTCGTAATCACAGAATCTGCGATCGATGCTATCTCTTACTCTGCGCTGAACGAATCGACAAGCACTACTATCTTTCTATCCACCGACGGTCAGGGCGCGATTCCAGTTGAGGCACTTCGCCAAGTCATCGATCGAGATGGGGAAATCGTTTTAGCTCATGATCGCGATCGTCAAGGTGAGCATCTATCATGGCAGATTGCCCAGCAGTTTTCTGATGTAGTGCTAGTGCTAGAGCGAGAAACGCCAACAGTCGGAAAAGACTGGAATGATCAGCTTCTTGGTAAGGAGCAAGAAGATTCTCGATCAGAGATTGCGGCAGCGCTCTGGACGTGCTACCAATTAGCCGCGATCGAGAAACGGCAAGAAATTGTCCAGCTTGGGCTTGAAGTCAATGCGGCAAATAATTCTCGCACTCTAACAAGCCAAGAATTGCAGGCAATGCAGGATTCGATTACCTCAGAATGGGGGCAGGAAATTGTCTTGATTGCTCAACGTGCCTATGCTTACGCGGAAACGATGGGCGTTGTGAAACTGGATGAAAGTGGGGAATCTTGGACTGCGATCGGGAACGGCTATGATCTCAGCTATAGCTCAGTTAACGGTCACTTTCTGGTCGTGAGTAAGGAAAGTGAACCGATGGAGATCCTCAGTATCAACGGCATTATCCAGCCTGAAGCGACGCAAGGGATTCGAGAAACGAATCTAATCGATTTCCGCGAAACTGACAAATATCTGAATGAGGTGAAATTTCAGACCAGCCAAACCCCGGCTCAAACACAAGAAATTGCTCAGAGCAAACGAGAGCAATCCCAGGAGCCTCATCCTTTGAGTCCGCCTCAGCAACAATCCTCTCTGAAAGACCTACGCAATTGGTATCGCAAAGCGCGTGACATCGGGCGCTCCGATCAACACTTGAAGCAAATTGAGTTGGTAGGGAAAGCCTTTGTTGGGGGACAGTCACTTTCTGAGCGAGATTTGCAGATGATGGCAAAGGATATGGCGACTTGGGAAAAGCAAGCGCACTCGATCGCAGAACAGGCGCGATTTATTCTTTCAGAGCTTGGGCAACCGCTAGCAGCAGGAACGGTATTTCCAGGCAAAACTTATTTGTTGTACGCGCAGGACTCATCGCTTTACGCTCTCGCTCCAGAACGTGGGAAGAAGCCTCAAGCAGCCGACCAGCAAATCCTACCAGAATCGGTGTTGAGATCAGGGCACGGCATCATTCTCAAACTGGAACACGGTGAAATTTCCTCAATGACGCAACTAACTTCTGCGGATGCTCAACGGTTTGGGAAATTCGTCGAACAGATTCAGCAGAGGGCAAAGCAGACCGAAATGATTGGTCGCGATCGCTGAGGCAGATTGTCAGAATTTATCAATTGTCTGCCTTATTTGTGTCAGATCGAATCCCTAACCTTACAGCATTCAGCTTCTCAAACAAGCGATGCGTTGGTTTAGATTTCTCACACTAATAGTTCTGACTGTTGTTCTAGTCGTTGTTGGAGCCGTCATCTTTCCGCAGCGATCCAATGCGGCGGAGAGTTACTTTCCAACAACGCTCTACAACAGTGCGCCCATACCTGATTTGAGTCAAACCACTTTTTCTTCTTTGCCTGCAATTGAGCAGGCTGGAGCAGTTCAAGTTCCAAGTCAGACGATCGAGCAATTAGGTTACGACCCGTCTCGAAGTTGGCAAGCAGGGGCTTCGATTGGAGATGTTCTCATGTTAGGCGATATACAAGATACCTTTGGACTTCAAGCCTTCAGTCTAGACAATGTTGCTCAGTTGGGTCGGTTAAACCTGGGCGATCTCAGTCTCAGCAACTTTCCGCTGATTGGACAGCAGACGATCGCAACGCTCGTGGATGCCGTGCCAATGCTGGAGAATTTTCAGCTTGGACAAGTCAAACCGCTGTCAGATCTGGTCAATCAAAACCTTGCCCATCTTGCGCTCAAAGATCTGAATCTGAATGATTGGGGGGCTACTTCACTTTCTGCGATCGCATCTCACGACGTACTGAGGCAACTGCCGCTGAGTGAACTATCGCTCGATCGCTATAGCTTCAGCCAAATTCCAGGCTTGGATCAAGTACCGCTTTCCAACTTCAAAGCGTGGCAAACAGCATTGATCAACGGCGTACCAGGTTTATCGCAAGTTGCCTTCTCCCAGTTTCCGATTAATCCTTTTGAGATGCTTGGAACTGTTGCAATTCATGATGTGACGTATGGTGGGGAGCGGTGGCACAAGGAGTCTACCCACACTCCAACGAAGTTTTCGATCACCGGAAGTGACAGAGTTGGATTTCACTACAACTGCGCTCAGGCAAAAGGCTGTGACTACATCGAACTCAATTCACCAGGCTATTCTGGCTCAGGAGCATTGAGCGATCCGGGTCAGTTACATGGAGCGAGATGGATTCGAGGCGGAAAAGAAGCAGGTGAGCAAATGGTTCCCGGAGGTCATGGCATTTTGGGACGGCTCAACGACGGGATGGAGCCAACAGGTAGACTCGCATTCGGCAAAGCTTTCAAAGTCGTTCTGACAGATACCGATGAAGCGACAGGAACAGGTAGATTTGGGCTATATTTTCGTGTTTGCATCAAAAAGGCATTTGTCGATCTTGGCTGTACGCCCTATTTCATTGGTTCCGTTCCCTGGCTTTCGACCCAGGAAAAAGGCTTCGTGTTTGTCGGTTTATCAGACGGCAACGGAGGCATGGATGAGTTACCGCCCGGAACTGAACTTCCCCCAGAGGTACAGCAACAGATTGATCAAATCAAAGGGGAGAATTCACCCGAAGCAAATTTAGATGGGTCTGGGTTATGTGGTTCTGGTCCTGGTGGAGTCGATTTCAAAGCTTTGGCAGATGCAACCAGTGGCATTGAAGGAAATTACGAGAGTGTCGGACAATGGGGCTGTGATGGAGATGGAAACTGCGGGCGTGGACTCGGACGCTATCAGTTCATGACTTACCGCGAGGATGTCAAACAGGCAATTTTGCGGCAACCTGGAGGCAGTGCCTTCTACGGGCGACTTGCGGCGGGACACGAACCCAGTTCGGCTGAATTGTTGCAGTACTTTCCGACTTCGGTGCAAGACTCATTATTTGTCAATGCCGAGACTCAAAACATCAAGTACCTTCAGAGCCGAGGAAAATCTGGGAATGAACTCATCGCCTGCTTGGGAGAGATGTGGTATTCCGGTGAATGCAGTCATTCCGGTGGCAGGGATTACACTGGAGGACCAACGATCAGTGAGTACGGGCAGATTCTGGTTAGCAATTACCAGAAAGCTCTGAAGCGATCCGGCGCAAAATCCTGCTCTATCAACGAGAAAGGCGGCGGAAAATCTACCGGGAAGTTGAGCAGCCCGGTTTCTAATGCGCCCGTGACCAGCGAGTTTGGTGCGCGATCGCGACCTTGTGCCGCTTGCAGTGCCTATCACTTGGGACTCGATTTCGGCGTACCCGATGGAACACTCGTGAAGGCGGCAGATGGTGGCAAGATTATCTACTCCGGTTGGATGCAAGGGTACGGCAATACGGTTGTCGTTGATCACGGCAATGGGCTGATGACGCTGTACGCACACAATTCTCAACTCTGGGTCAAAGTCGGAGACACGGTATCTCAAGGACAAATTATCACCGAGAGCGGTCATTCAGGCGTGGGAACAGGTTCTCACCTTCATTTTACGGTGATCGAAGGCGCAACTCCCGGTGATGTTTACAGTGGTCATGAAGTAGACCCCAGAAAGTATCTCAGATTGTAATTTCAGGAGAAAACTATGCCTCAACGCATTCGTCCGATTCGCTTTGGAATCAGCAGCATCGTGTTACTGATGACGCTGTTGGGATCAGTTCAACTGGTTCAGGCGCAGACCTCTAAAATTCCTGATGTGATCAAAAGTTGTTTACCAACCCAAACTCGCCCCTCGATCGTGCGCTCAGAACTGATCGCCCAAACGCGATCACAAAGCAAAATCTACTATTTACTGAGTGCATCCCCAGCCTCTGGAAATGGCATTGATTTAGTCATCTCGACGAATGGAAATCGATGTACCCAAGAGTTTTTCAATGCTCCTGGAGATACTGTATCGCTAACGAGTGTAATTGGTCAGGAGATGGCACGAAAACTAGCATTAGGACGCTACCAGCACGAAATTAAACGGTTTGGCAGACTAAAGTTACAGCAGCAAGTGAACCAAGCAGCAGCATCCAACGGTGTGTTCTATCCAGAAGATGTCTGGGCGCTGAGACAGTTTGGATTTTCGATTCCGACAACAGTTCACGTAACGGAGTAAAAGAATGTCGATCAAACGATTGGTTTATGGAGCAATCCTAGTCACACTATCCGGTGTTCTCATCTGGCAAATTGCTCCCAGTTTCTCCGGTGAGTCAAGTTGGCAACCCGCCTCTCGAATTGCGCCACCAAAACTATTGCAACAGTTACAGCAAGACTATACGCCTCATATTCCTTCCAATACGACTGTGGACATTGGGCAAATGCGAATGCTTAAGCTGCAACAATCAGGATCGCTGCCTCTATACCTAGTCAACACGAGAGTTTCTGCAAGTGGAAATCAGAAACGAACTCCAACTTGTGGGGTTGGAGGCTGTCTATTTCTTGGCTATATTCCACACAACAGTGGCTTTAAGCAGGTGTTCAACGGGCTGATTAATGATTTTCAGGTGCAAGGAAAACCACCTGTAATCAAGCCGATTTCACAAGTAGTGAACAGAGTTCCTTGCTTTCAATTAACCACGTATAGCCCAAGAACAGGAAAGATAAATCCAACTCAAACATTGTGCTTCAACGGTGGGAATTTTGCGCCAGTTGGAGAGAAGGCGAGGTAGCAGCTATCGCAAACTAACTGCAAAACTATACCATCTATCAATTTTTTATTTTCTACTACGCGAGACCCTGAGAATGGTTCAATTTGTTGATAAACAGCAAGCTACCAAAACGCTCAGTTTGAGCGGCGAAACCCTGAAGAAATATCGACTTCAAGGAGAATGGATCGAAGGAATTCATTGGGTGCGGATCAATAGCCGATGTGTTCGGTACAATTTGGAACTGATTCAAGACTGGTTCCATAATCGTCATGATCCCGCTGCTCATTGGCGAGCGATCGAGGTTTACCAATCCACTCTGTTGAGTAATCAGAAGAAATCGACGAAAAAAGCCAAGTAAAGCAGGCATCATTTAAATTCTTTAGAGCATTCGTTCTTTCACAAAATACGGAATATGCAACAAGAGCCTTTTGCTGAAACCTTCCCAGAATCCCCTGATCTGACTCGTTTAGAACATGGACAACACACCATGCTGCTTCATAACGAACTGTCAGCAGCAACTGAGGGAAGCATTTACTTTAGCCTGCCAGATCAAGATGGCTATCTTTTTGAGTATGATGGCGATCTTGATGAGGCGTTGAATGGCTTGCCTGAGATTTATAGCGCGATCGCTCTTAGAGATGAAGTACAGCAATCTCCAACCTTAACCCCTGAAGCTGCGATCGTAATCGAACAACTCTGGAATCACTTCGAGCAAACTGGAACCCAGGAACTTGAAGGTGAACAGGATTACAATTTTCGGATTGAGGATGGCTGGCTTCTGGTTATGCCAAAAGAACCTTCTGAAGAAGTCGTTGCGATCAGCCGAGACGGGCAGGTGCAGTCAACTTTTGACCCAGAGCAGTATGGGCATTTGATGGAGCGATGTGCGATCGCTTATGAACAAATGCAGATCAAGCAATTCCAGCATGAACCTGAGAGAGGCTGGGAGTTAGGATAGAACACTACTGGCTTGGTGAAGCCCAGTCAGATATTCAAGCGCGTTGCAAGTTCCTGTCCAAGCAGTTGACAACCCTTGTAGACCTTGCTCAGGAGAATTATCATGATACACTGCTGGTAGAAATAAGACTCTCGTTGGTCATCAATCTGTATGTCCAGAGTTAGGGATTCAGTTGAGCAACTGCACGACTTGAATTAAGGAATACCACTCGTCTCGCTAGAAGAAAACGAATATGACAAGAGAAGTGTTTCCATTTTTCCGTCATTTACGATCCACTTTAACAAGAAACTGTTTCGTTCTTTTCTTTGGATTTACCGTAGCATTCTTATGTGTAGTAACGCATCCATTTTTACTACAAGTTAATGCTGAGGTTCCAATCTCCGAAACTCTAGTTGAGCAGAGCAAACAACGGTATGAAACGGGACAATATACAGATGCAATTGCACTACTTCAACGAGCGATTTCAGCTTACCGCCAACAAGGTGATTCGCTCAAGCAGGCAATGAGTTTAAGCAATCTAGCATTGAGCCATCAGCAATTGGGACAGTGGAATGCTGCCAATCAAGCGATCGCAGAAAGTTTGCGATTACTTCAGAATCGTCCTTCGTCTGTTCTAGCACAGACTTTAGAGGTTCAGGGACAATTGCAACTCGTTCAGGGGCAAACCGAATCTGCACTGTCGACTTGGGAACAGAGTGAGAAGGTCTATATTCAAATCAATGATTCTGCTGGGGTTATACGATCGCGGTTGAATCAATGCTATGCGTTACGAGTATTAGGCTTTTATCGTCGGGCACAAACGATCCTACAGGAATTGCAGCAGACGCTGGATCGTCAACCTGATTCAATTACAAAAGTGATCGCACTTCGATCTTTGGGAAATGCACTTGCGCGATCTGCTGATTTAGCCAATGCAGAGCGCATTTTACAGGAGAGTTTGAAGGTTGCCATAGCCTTGAAATCTGACAAGCAGATTACGGCAACACAATTAAGTCTTGGCAACGTTGCACGGCTCAAGAAGGACATTCAAACCGCGATCGCGGCTTATGAAAAAGTTGCTCAGTCTTCCTTACCTTTAATGTCTATTCAAGGACAACTCAATTTGTTGAGCCTACGAATTGAAAACCAGCAGAAACCTGAAGCAGACAATCTGGTTGCTTCAATTCAACACAATTTATTGTCACTCCCCTCAAGTCGAACGAAGTGCAATGCTCAGATCAACTTCGCTCAAAGTCTAGCAAAGTTAAATGCTTATGATGAAGCGGCGCGAGTTCTTGTCGAAGTGATTCAGCAGGCACAAACATTGAAAGATCGGCGTTCTGAATCTTATGCTTTGGGATCGCTGGGGATACTTTATCAACAGCAACAACAATGGGCATCAGCCGAAAAGGTAACAAGAAGGGCGATCGCACTCATTGAGAATGCAAATGCGAATGATATTGGATACCGATGGTACTCACAACTTGGATTAGCATTGGTTCAGCAAGGCAAGGATCGAGAAGCAATCTCCGCTTATACGATCGCGATCAATATGTTAGACGAGCTTCGCAAGGATTTAGTCGATGTGAATCGAGATCTCCAGTTTTCATTCAAAGAGAACGTTGAACCTACCTATCGTAGGCTGGTTGAACTCTTACTGAAGCGTCAGAATCAAGATGAAACAGGAAAGAATTTAGAACGAGCGAGAAACTTGATTGAAGCATTACAAGTCGCAGAACTCGATAACTTTTTTAGAGAAGCTTGTCTCAACACAACGAATGTTCTTATTGATGAGGTTGTCGATCGAGATAATCCAACAACTGCCATTATCTACCCAATCATTTTGGAAAACGAGTTGCAGGTGCTTGTGAAAGCTCCGCAGCAAAAAACGTTGAAGCAGTACAGAATTGCGAAAAAGCAGCAGCAGGTTGAACAAGTCCTCAAATCGCTACAAGATTTTCTGCCTGACCCAGATCGAACCAGTGATATCAAAAGGCTTTCTCAAGAAGTTTACAGTTGGTTAGTCGCACCTTTTGAGCAGGAATTCAAAGGAAAAGTAACGACATTAGTGTTTGTTCTAGATGGTGCATTTCGGAACGTCCCAATGTCGGTTCTCTACAATGGAGAGCAATATTTGATTGAGCAGGGATATGCGATCGCGACGAATCTGGGTTTAAGTTTACAGTCGCCGAAACCAATCTCCAAATCGCCTCTACGAGTGTTAGCGGCGGGTCTTGCACAACCTTCAGGACAATTTGCAAATACATTTAGTGCGTTACCTAATATTCCAGCAGAGATAGATGCTATTCGACAAGCCGGAATTCCGGTGACTGAACTCAAGAATCAGAATTTCACAACCGTAACATTTAGCGAAAAAGTGAAAGAGGCTCCTTATAATGTCATTCACATGGCAACACATGGACAGTTTAGCTCTCAAGCAGAAGACACCTTTTTGCTAGCGAATGATAACAAAATCAATGTGAGAGCGTTTGATCAACTCATTCGCGATCGTGCCCAAACTCAGCGAACTGCGATCGATCTTTTAGTATTGAGTGCTTGTGAGACTGCTGCGGGAGACAATCGAGCGACTCTCGGACTTGCAGGAGTTGCTATTAAAGCGGGAGCGCAAAGTACGATCGCTTCGTTATGGAAAGTACAAGATTCCTCGACGGCGGTTCTGATCGGAGAATTTTATCGAGAACTGAAGACGGGACAAGTCTCGAAAGCAGAAGCATTACGACGTGCCCAACTCAAGTTACTGAAGCAATATCCGAATTTTGCTCAACCCTTGTATTGGGCACCGTTTATTCTCGTTGGCAACTGGCTGTAAAAGTTACCCATCCTAGTTTTTAACTGAATTCTCAGCTTCTAATTTGTTGACTCGTTGATTCAATTCCTGGTACTTTTGCGAAAGCTGCTCAAGAGTTGCGGATGTAAAAGAAATACTCGAATTGCTATCCTCAGTACTTTCAGAGTTCAGCCCATTCTGGAGAATAGCCTCCTCCAATTGGCTGATTCGTTGCTCTAGTTCTGTAAATTTCTGCAACAGTTGATTGGTTTCTAACCCCTTGACTCGTTGCTCCAACTCTCCCAGCTTTTTCAAGATTTCTCTTCCATCACTACCACCCAAATTCATCATCCACCAATTCTTGACTGCATCGACCATATTCTGAGGTGATTCAGGAGGATTGGCAAGTGCTTGCCCCTCTGGAATTTCTGCTGAATCGCTACGTCTAATCAGTTTCGGTGCAGGGATATTCGGTAATGCTAAATTCATAAATCGCCCATTTCTCAGTGATTCATCATCAAATTCACTGATGAGTAAAGAAGTGGGCGCACTACAGCGAGAAAACGCATACCACAGCGATTTGGAATATGAATCATCGTTAGGATAAAGTCCTAAGAGTTCAGCATTCACGTTCAGGTCGGACAAATCTGACAGCCCATCCTCTTGAGCAAACAGCCTCTGAAAAGATTCATTATCCGATTGGTAGTCAAGCACTTCCGGGGGTTTTTGAACGGGAAACAACCATGTTTTTGCAACATACTCATACAAAGGCTTGAAGATGCTAATGTCGAAATTAAAAAGAGGTAGCTGCTTTCCTTCTTCTTTGTGGATCACATAAGCCAGATGCATATATGGAATGCGGCGTTTAGCCTCATCGCGAGATAAGTCACGCTGGCGATTAACTTCATCAGGGGACAAGTCACGCTTTTGAGAAATGGCGTTACTCAAGAATTTGTCTGCCAGTGCCTGACGCTCCTGTTCATCCAGTAAGCTTGGTACATCGCAAAAAATACCAATGACCCAGTGTTGCTCACTGCTTAACATGAAGCGATACAGCAGTTCTTTGGGAGGATGATTACCGAACTGGCGTTTAGTGACATTGAATATTTCAGCGAGATGGCTCTCTAACCACATGATTTGGTCATCACCGAAGTCAGGTGGTTGGATGATGTAGCGGTAGTCAACTCGATAGGTGCGTGTATAGATTAAGGCAGACCAAGAAAAATCTAGCATCAGTACCTCGTTACTTTAGTCTAGGTTTAGTGAAGGCTCAAACAGTCTTGAACTTCGATGTTGTAGATGTTTTAGGAATTCTGAAAACCCCTAAAACATCTAAACTACGGTAGTGTTTTAGCGCAACTTATCAGTAGCCTGCATCTGGTTTTCCGCCAATCCTAAAATACTCGAAATTCGCTGTCCTCCGAGCATAACTGATACATCAGCCTCTGTCAGTTCCTGATCCAGCAGCCTAATTTTCTTGCCCAGATCTTGCTGCTCAGTGCCGTTTGACAAGAGCCGCCTCCAGATGCCTTTGGCTGAGGAAGAATTACTATGTCGCGACTGATATAGCTTACAGAGCACCGCGAACGTTACAGGAAGATGGATGTTGATTGGATCAACATCAGCATTATCAGGATCATTGGCAATGTTTTGTCCAAGTGAAACTGGAATGATCGAGACAAGCCAGGGAGAGTCTGCTACAAACAAAGGGTGAAAGAATTTGGCAGCATTTTTAGAAATAGACTCAGGGCTTTGTTCATTAGAACTTGATAATAGATCAGCTTTGGTGATCACGATCGCCACAGGAAATGGATTCTCGCGAGTTGGCTTTTTGACTTGATCTAATTCGATAATCAACTGGTTGATGGCTCCCACTTTAGCTTTCAAGGCTGCGGCTGCATTGTAACCTTTGACCAAGTATTCAGCAGAAAGACAGAGAAAGAGACAATCCGATTTAGCAATTCGTGTAACTAGCTGTTGACGATCCGCCGCACTACTATCATCATCTAACGCGCCACCTCGATAATCCATCCAACTAAACTGGGTGAATGTTTGTAACGCATGGCTATAGTTGAACTGATACTCCAGGGTCTCAATACTTCCAACGGGCCAGCGTTCTTCACCTTGACCTTCAACAATCTGAATCCAGTCGCTTTCCAAGGCTTTTCTTTGCTTATTGTCTGTGGCTGTAATCAAGAATCCATTGCTGCCATTAATAGACATATGAGCGTGCATTCCTGCCATGTAGCAAGTTTTGCCAGAAGCAGTGGTGCCAAGCATCATAATCGTGGTGTTCTGTAAACTCATAGGTTCCTCGTGTGTCTTTGCATGAATTGAATGACTAGGATTGATCGTGTAAGAACTGTTGCTAGTGACTTATCGGAAGCTAAGGTGAGCGTTACGCAAAATACGAGCGATTTTCTAGCACATACACCCTGACCTGAAATCCACCAATCTAAAGAGCGTAGTTTTTTTGGATGCAAGGGGCGTATTGCCGAGTCACTAACCCGGCAAGTAAAGCAGATCTGCCGGGTGGTTTGAGGTTTTAATTAACCCCCTAGCATTCTCCTTGTCTGACAAAATTGACTGGAATCCAACCTCGAAGCCCACTATCCAGTTGAACTAAGTAAGCCATGCCAACTATCGATCCTGCGTTCTTTGGACCGTCGAGCAGAACACCACTCTGGGGCGCAGTTAAGTACTTCGGCCAAGGAATGCCACCTTCAAACGTATAGATTGCAGGAGTTGAAAAAACATTGGTCTGAATCCCTGCACAAACTCTATCAGGCAGTTGAGCAATCAAAACTTCTTTTGAGGGTGTCGAAGCTAGGGTGGCAGCATGACTAGGGGAGGGCAAAGCGATCGCGAAGGAGCCAACTGTAAGACAACTGAGCATGGCAGTTTTCAATCTCTGAATCATGATTTAATCTCCTGAAATTAAGAATCGTGTTACGGATCAGGACAAACGAGTGGTCGATCGTAGAGTTAACTGGGGTATTTGTGCAGTCTGAACACTATCGGGGAACTGCGATCGCACTATCCATTCAGCTGCGCTTACCAAAGCCGAACGCCCACAGAGTACGCACATCCAAGTGTGGAAAAGAAAGCTAAGAAAATTCCAATTAGGGCTGCTCCTAGACGCGGCGCGACAACCTCGTTCTCATACCGCTCAGTCCACTGTTGTACACTACCAAGATAGCCTTCTGCTCGCGCTGCATTTTCTGCTTCATCCCATCCGCCTCCAAAAGCTGTGCCCAGTCCTCCTGTTCCAAAAAACAAATCGGCGATACTACCGACAACGCTTCCTGCGACACTTGGATTAGGAGCAGGGGGAAGTGGTGCAGGAGCAGGCATCATTGCTTTGAGCAGAATGAATCGGACAACAATGAATCCCAAGTAGGCTCCACCAAAGACAAGCACATTTGTGAGCAGGTGTTCTGCTTGTGTCAAAACGTGGAAGTAAGCTAAACCAAAAATGATCGTGGTGTAGAAAAAGACGTACATTGCTAAACCTCTGTGAATTGATGAATGACGAGATTAATTGACTCGGTGATACCGCTTAACAGTTGATTCTTTCCCGTTTCCAGGGTTGATCAATTTGTTCATGTACATGCTAGAACCAGAGCCAGTATAGGTAAGTTGAATGACTGAACCGACTCGCGCTCCGATGAGATCGTAGTACCATACGTAGTACTGCCTTCCGCTGTTGCTTTGAATGAGAACCTTGTATGCTGCTTCGGTAGCGTCCCAACCAAAAGCCTGAATCAGGGTAACAGGCGCACTTTCTTCTGCTTTTGCGACTTGTGCGATCGTCACTGTGGAAGCACTCAGAAGCAATGCAGCGGGCAAGTAGCTCGATAGAGACGCTGAAGTGAGAAGTAAGCCAAGAATGCTAATGCCTTTTTTGAGTAAGGTTGATGGAGATTGATTTTGGTGAATCATAGTTGAGTCCTCTAACGTTGTAGTGATGAATTTTGTTCGGACATTGACTTATCGACTGCTGTTCTACGAGTTACGCAAGAATTTTGGAAGAATTTTTTGGAGAATGACTTGCGATCGCTTCGACCTTAGCTCTGTACGCGGATTCTAGTGGTGAGAAAGTTTGGTAGAAATGATGTGAAGTGTAGTTGCTATGGGGACCGTTCACGATGATGGAACGACTTTCCATCATCGTTTCTGACATGACGGCACCTATTAGAACTGAATTTGCCAAACTTTAAACTCAATGCGATCGCGTTGAATTTTCAATTCATCCATTGGTAATCCTGGAACCTGCTTGACCGTTGCGGGTAACTGGATTTCGAGAGCAGGCAAACCTGGAACCGTATCGCCACCCTGAAATCTGCACAGTAATGGTTTGAGATTAGGGGCAACGGTACAATCGATCGGCGGTTGCACCAAATCTGAGGCAGACCGACTCACAGGCGTTTGCGCTTGAATGGTTTGAGGATTGGATTCAGCGGCAAAGACAGAATCAGGATAGAGTGTAGTAGATGAGATTGTGCAAACAGCACCGATTCCCAATACTGCAATTGCGTGACTGAAAGGCTTGGAAAGAGTCTGTGTGAGAAGCATGGGGCGAAGCTCCATAACTGAACATCAGTGATTTGTGTAACCTGTTCATTTATCGGAGAGGTGCGATCGTATTACGCAGTCAGCAAGAAAAAATCTGCGAAGTTTGGTAGGATACTCATGAGTTCGCCATACTACTTAGTTCATTAGATGAAATGCTGTTATGCTGAAAAACGTTCTAATGGGTTGCCTGGGAATCTCTGGTGCCATTGCCTCTGCAATGGTTGCTGTTGCTCAAGGTGTTCCAAGTAAAATCGTTCCGGATAGCACGCTGGGAAATGAGCGATCGATTGTTCAGCAAGCGGGTCAAGAAGAATTGATTCGAGGCGGCGCACAACGCGGACAGAACCTATTTCATAGCTTTCAAGAATTCAATGTTGGACAGGGGCGTAGCACTTACTTCTTGAATCCGAGCAGCACGATTCAGAATATTCTTACCCGCGTTACGGGAAGCAATCCCTCTGAGATTTTGGGGACGATCGGCATTCGGAATGATATCGGTGTAACTTCCCAGCCAAACCTTTTTTTAATCAACCCCCAAGGTATTCTCTTCGGCGCGAATGCAAGATTAGATGTGGGTGGCTCATTTGCTGCAACAACAGCAAGCAGCATTCGTTTTGGAAACCAAGGAAATTTTAGTGCAACTAATCCAGAAGCACCTGCATTGCTCACGATTAATCCATCTGCGTTACTGTTTACGCAACTCAATCAGAGCAGTATTGTAAGTCGATCAACTGCCCCGGCTGGCGTTAACTCAATAGGGCAGACTTTATTTGGATTGCGAGTGCCAGACGGTCAGAATCTGCTATTTGTCGGGGGCGAAATTCAAATTGATGGCAGTGGAACTGGAGGGGTTAGAGCACTGGGGGGGCGAATTGAATTAGGAGGATTAGCTGGAATAGGAGAAGTGGGATTAGATGATCAGTTTCGATTGTCTTATCCAACTACTACATCTCGATCGAATGTCTCATTGATTAACAATGCAGGAGTTAGTGTTAGAGGAGATAGCGGAGGAGATATCAGCGTCAATGCTAATCAATTCAACGCTACAGATGGAGGACGATTAGTTGCGGGAACGAGTGGAACAGGCAATGCTGGTTCAATCACAATTAATGCAAATGTTGTTAATCTTGCTGGTGCAGTATCCGACACAGAGCGTTCTGGGTTGTTTAATGCAGTGATATCGCCTGGATCGGGTAAAGGCGGAGATATCAATATAAACACTAATACCCTAAGCCTGTCGTCTGGCGCTCGAATCAATGCGTTGACGCTTGGGCAAGGAAATGCAGGAAATATTACGATTAATGCCAGAGAATCTATGATTGCAGAAAGTCAATCTGGTATTTTTAACACCGTAGAACCTGGTGCGATCGCGAATGCAGGTGAGGTTCGTATCAATACAGGTTCTCTCACACTTAGAAATAGTGCTGGAATCACTGCAAGTACTTTTGGACAAGGTAATTCAGGCAACGTAGTCATTAATGCCCGTGATAGTATAACGTTCACGAATCAAGCAGGAATCCTGAATAATATTGATGCAAGAGCGATCGGGCAAGGCGGCAATATTGAGATTACGACTGGCTCTTTCCTACTATCAAACTTATCCAGAGTAGAAACTGGAAATTATGGGCGAGGTAAAGCAGGAAATATATCTATCAATGCTCGTGATTCTGTGACCATAGAAGGTGAACAAACATTTGTTACTGGAGGTGTCAGGACTGGCGCGATCGTAGAGTCAGGAAATTTTGAACCTGGAGGTAATCTACGCATCTCAGCAGGCTCTCTATTTCTCAGGAATGCTGGTAGCTTGAACTCTGCAACCTTTGGGCGAGGTGATGCAGGCAATATTGATATCAATGTTCGTGATCGGCTTGTCCTAGAAGGAGGTAACTCAGCGATTAATAATGGTACTTATGGTCAGGGCAATGCTGGCAATATCACTATTAATGCGGGCGAGTCCGTCACGTTAAGTCTTGGAACAGCAATCGGCAGCACTGTTGGTCGATCTGGTAATAGCATTGGGATTGGTAGAGCCGGAAATCTTTTCATTACAACAGGATTGCTCTCTGCATCTGACGGATCTCAGTTAAGTGCTGGGACTATAGGACAAGGGAACGGAGGGGATATTGTTATCAATGCTCGTGATATCAATTTTTCAGGATTTGCGATCGACGAAGCGCGAAAGATCATTGCGCCCAGTGGTATTTTCTCACGAGTAGAAAGTGGAGCAATTGGAAATGCAGGGAATGTTGTCATCAACGCAGATTCTCTCACGTTGTCGGATGGCGCAAATATTGTGGGTTCGACTCGTGGACAGGGAAATAGTGGAAATGTTTCGATCAACGTTCGCGATCGCATCACGCTTCAAGATGTTGCAAATATCAGTAGCGATATTGAATCGACAGGGGTTGGGAAGGGCGGAGATATTCAGATTCGAGCAAAAGAATTAGTATTAGAGGAAGCTTCTTCGATCAGTGGCGGAACTAATGGTAATGGAAACGCAGGAAGTATTGTGATTGATATTGATTCCTTGTCCATGTCGCGTCCTGTTAATCTAAATCAGACACCGATAGTGATAATTGGGGCAAGATTGAGAGGAGTTCCAGTTCCTACAGATAGTTCGATTTTCTCTGGTTCTATTTCAACAACTACATCTGGAGATGGGAATGCAGGAAACATCACAACTAATGTCCGAGATCGAATCTTACTAGATGAAGGGAATATCTCAAGCGATGTATTAGGTAAAAACGGCACAACTCTCCAAGGTAGAGGACGTGGGGGCGATATTTCAATTACTTCTGGTGAACTCGACCTATTGAACAACGCGGGAATCAGTTCTATTAGTTCAGGAAGAGGGAATGCAGGTAATCTCTTGATTGCTGTGAAAGATTCAATTACCGCTCAGAGTAATAGCACGATCTCCACAAGTGTTCTCTCGCAGTTTGATCCTGAAGCTGAAGGAAATGGAGGTAATATCCAAATTACTGCTCGTTCTCTGTTCCTCTCACAAAGTCTAATCGGTGCAAATACGCTTTCTGCAAGAGGAAACGCTGGTAATATCATTGTCAATGTTCGCGATCGCATCGACATGGAGGGTAGAAATACTTCTATCACGACTGCATCACTAACGAAAGATAGTAGAGATGCAGGCAACATCGAATTGACAACCCGACTTCTTTCTCTCGCGAATGGTGCAAATCTCAGTTCTGCAACAGTTGGGCAAGGCAACGGAGGGAATATGGTGATCCGAGCAAGCGATCAGATCCTGCTCCGTAATGGATTGTTCACCAATATTACGGACGGAGAAGGTCGTGCGGGCAATAGTTCTATAGAAACGAATGAACTTTCTCTGAGTCAAAGTAGTTATATCTCGACTGCTGTTGCACCAGGAGCGCTTGGACGAGGCGGAAACATCGAGGTCAATGCAAACTCACTTTTAATCACAGAAGGAAGTTCGATCAATGCTGCAACTCAAGGAAGTGGAAGGGGGGGCAATATTACCATCCGATCACACGATCGCTTACTCCTGTCTGGCACATCTTTCATCAATACAAACACCACTAGCACAGGACGCTCAGGCGATATCAGAATCTTCGATACTGGCTCAATTAAGATTCAAGGGGTTTCTGGGATTGCAGTCGGAAGTTTCGGCACCGGACGCAGCGGTGATCTTCAAATTCAAGCTAGTACTTTGTCTCTAGATCGAGGTGCGATTTCTGCGGAGACGCTTGGTGCGGATGGTGGGAACATCAACTTAGATCTGAAGGCGCTAATCATGCGAAATAACAGTCAAATTTCAACCAGTGTGGGTAACCCAGAAGCAGGAGGCAATGGCGGAAATATGATCATCAATTCAAGTGCAATTCTTGCTTTACCAAGAGCAAACGCAGATATTACCGCTAACGCCTTTAAGGGAAATGGAGGCAACATTAAGATTAGTACTCAAGGAATTTTTGGATTTTCAATCAATTCTCAACAAACATCAGAGACCAACGATATTACGGCAAGTTCTCAATTTGGGATTAGTGGTACTGTCACGCTAAATACACCTGACATTGATCCTAGTCGTGGACTGGCTGAACTACCTAGCGTTCCAACTGATCCCAGCAATCAAATTAGTCAAAGTTGTTCTCCTAGAGTGCAAGCTACAAGCTCATTCATTCGGACTGGACGGGGTGGAATTCCAGCGAGTCCGAGTGAGCCATTGGATGAAGAAAACGCGATCGCCAATTGGGTAACTCTAAATCCGCAAGACGATCGACCCTCTAAACCTAACTCAGTCATTCCAACGCGATCAACACAGCCCATTATCGAAGCTCAATCTTGGCGGAGGGATGCAAACGGAAACATCGAACTCGTTGCAGAAGCATCTCCTAGCATCCCCCATTTCTCTCAATCAGCGCCGCAATGTTTAGAGTAATCGGCTTCAACTGATATCGTTACTTCACAGTGACGCTTTGCGCTAATCACCCCCTACTATTGAGAAAACCACTCTAAAAGCCCCAAAGCCAAATCAAACATTGCTTGCGTATTCTGTCGCCCCTTTTCTTTCTGCTGCTCTTGATGGATTAGGTTGATTTGCGATCGTACATAATTGATTTGCGATCGCAGAGCATCGTTCTGATTCGTGAGTCGATTTACTTGATCCTTCGCTTTTATCAATAGGACAAACATCACGATTACTACAACCACCATCAACCCAGAAATGTAGATTAATCCATTCTCGGAAAGTCTAAGAGACGTAATGAACCACTGAAATGCACTGCCTAACCACGGAAGAGATAGATTTACAAACTCGATGAAAGTTTCCATTGTGTTAGTTCCCTCGTTTGAAAAGTATGCCCGCAAGAAATCGGTTCATAGAACTCATAACTTGAATCCATTGATTGCTTCTTATTTCTGAAGTGCAACGGGTTTTGTTCTAATTCCATATCTCTAAATTTTGTTAGTTCTACGCAATCAAATCGATATTTTCTGAGTTGCGTAATTCTTTTAATTGCATCTGATAGGTAACAGCACTCAGGACAAGAACCCTTCGTCTTTTCACTGGCAAGTGTCAAACGTCGAATGCTCAATCAGCACCTCCTCGACCGATTTATTTGCAACTTAGACCTAGACCCAAATCAAATTAAATCCCATTCCAACTACTCAAGCCTCTGCACTTACGGCGTTATTGCTGCTTGATTCTGTCCGAACCATTGAGGTAAGTTACTGCGTGTTTTGCTTTGCTCTAAATATTGTGATTTCTGAATCAAGAGTTGCTTTTCAAGGGTGACAGAATTTAGAATCTCAAATAGAAAAAGCGAGGCAGCGATCGCACTCAGTCTTACTCAAGGAGCAATTCGATGAAACCACAGCAGTTAACTTTGGCATTGGTGTCCGGTGCAATCATTTGTTTCGTAGGAGTCTCTAGTCTTTCAGTTGGCTCAGTTGCGATCGCTCAGCCTCCTAGCTCTGCAAGTACTCCGTCTAATGAAGCAGATCGACTCTTCAAGCAAGGAACAGAGCAATCCCAACGAGGGCAGTCACAAGAGGCATTAAAAACTTTTCAACGTGCTTTAGCAATTGTTCGAGAGATGAAAGATCGATCTAGAGAAGCGCAGATTCTGTACGCGATCGGGAATACCCACTTTGCACTTCAGCAATATTCTGAAGCTGTGGAAGCCTATCAACAGGCGCTACCACTATTTAGGGATCAGAGAAATCTCTTGGCTCGTGATCCAAACGTTTCATGGATTGACGTTTCAATTGCACAGATTCATTCTCAGATTGGGCAAATTTACAGTCTTATAGGGGAGTATGCAAAGTCTCAAACATCTTTTGACCAAGCGTTAGCACTTTTTCAAAGTGTTCTAGAACAAGCGAAAGCAAGTCAGGACATGAAGAGGCTGATTCGTCAAAACATGCTTGTCTCCTATGGCACTCTGAGCATAAGCTTTCTGACGCAGAAGCAGTATGAACCTGCCCTCAAGTATCAGCAGAGCGCATTAGAAACCGCTAGACAGCTTAAAGACTCAAAACAAGAACAAGCTTCACTGGAATTGATTGTAACTATCTATGCTCTTCAAGGTAATGCTTATCAACAGCAACAGAAATATGAAAGTGCATTAGAGAGTTTTCAAAAAGGCTTGAAAATTGCTGAAGCAAATAATTTTCAACGCTGGCAGGGAATGACACTCCTCGCAATTGGGCAAATTTATGTTTCCAGACAAGACTTCACTCAGGGATTGAAATACCAAAATCAAGCGCTGGCGGTCGCCCAACAGAACAAAAATCGTTCAGTGCAAATCCAGGTGTTATTCGGTCGAGGCGCAATTTACCGGAAACTATCGCGGTACCCAGAAGCACTGGCAGATTTCCAACAGGCTCATGATTTGCTAAAAACCACAGGCGATTCGCTTGGAGCAGCTTCTATGCTGGTACCAATGGGTGAGATTTATGCGGTTCAGAACCAATCTGAACAGTCGCTCAATGCTTGGCAACAAGCTGAGAAATCGCTTGAGAACAATCCATTTGCACAGTTCGCGAATGGAATTAATGCTAATAATGTAGAGCAGGTTTGTCAGCTTGCCCAGCAAGTTGGAGCAACTGAAGGACTATTTTCACTAGCAGATAACTGTGCTAGCGCTTATGCATTGGGCACAGAAGCCCTGAAACGACCCTTTGTGCTTGAAGGACTGAACTCTGTACTGAAGGATCTAAACCGCAGTCTTCTAACATTGAAAGGAGCAATTCTACACTCGAAGGGTCAACTTTATCTGAAGCAAGCCAATTATCAACAAGCTTCAGTCTATTATCAAAAGGCACTTCCGATTCTGCGTCAGGTTGGTTCTCCAATTCAAGGTGCAACACTAGGCGATATTGGCATTACTTATTTACTACAAGGGCAGTATGACCAAGCACTGAATTTTACTAAACATGCAGTAGAGGTGAGCCGATCATTTAAGCATCGGATTAATGAGGAAGATGCGCTTGCTTACCTGGCGATCGCGGCTTGGGCACAGGGCAATACTGCTCTAGCACTAGAGACCTTCAAGCAGAAAGCGATCGTAGAAAACGAAGGACTCAGCAATAATTTGATCATCGGATCAGAAGAGCAAAAGCGGTCATTTCTGGATGGCAAGACAAGATCTATTGATTTGACCGTTGCTTTCCATCTGCAAAGCGCTCCTAAAAACTCAGAGGCGGCACGATTAGCAATCAATACTGTTTTACAGCGCAAAGGGCGAATTTTGGATGCAGCGTCCAATGATTTGCAACGGCTTCGTCGCAATCTAAAGCCTGAGGATCAGAAATTGCTCAATGATCTAAATATCGCTCGTGTAGCATATGTGAATTTGTTCTACGACCAATCGAAGACGCTCACTGAGAGCGATTTTAAAACTCAAGCGACAACTTTAAAGTCGAGAATTGATTCTCTAGAAAATGCACTGGCACAGCGAAGTGCAGAGTTTCGGACTCAGATCCAACCTGTCGCCCTTGAAGGAATCCAGGCGATGATTCCAGCCAATGCTGCTTTGGTAGAGTTTGTCCGCTACAGCCCATTCAATCTAAAAGCGAATCGTTTATCTGAAGTATGGAAAGCCTCCCGCTATGCAGCCGCAATTATGACGCGACAGGGAAATCCACAATGGATTGATTTGGGTGAGGCGAAATCCATCGAGCAAACAATCGAGCAATTCCGCGATCGTCTTCAAGACCCTTCCAACAGCGAAAACCGATCCCGCGATCAACTCGCTCGTGTTCTCGATCGACAAGTCATGCAGCCGATTCGGAAATATCTCGGCAACACAAAGCACATTCTAATATCTCCAGATGGAGCACTCAATCTCATTCCTTTTGAAGCACTCAAGGACGAACAGAATCAATACCTGATTGAGCGGTATGCTTTCTCTTACCTCACCAGTGGACGAGATTTGATTCGATTTGCCGCTGCACCTCCGAGTCGTCAAGCTCCAGTTGTGTTTTCAGAGGTGGATTACGATCGCGCCAATCAAGTTGCCGTAAAACCTGATAGCACTTATCGATCGATTGATTTAGCCTCTGAAAAATTTGCTCCACTTGAAACCGCAGCCGAAACGCAACAAATCAAAAAGGCTTTTCCTAATGCGATCGTATTTCGCCAACAAGACGCAACAAAAACAGCGCTTCAACAAATTCAAGCGCCGCTGATTCTGCATCTGGCGACGCACGGCTTCTTTCTCCCTGCACAACGCAAAGACGAACAGGAACCCATTTCCTTCCGAAATAATCCCTTACTGCGATCGGGACTCATCTTGGCAGGCTTTAATCAGCACAACTCATCTGCCAACCGGACAGACAAGAGCGTTCTGACCGCTCTAGAAGCGACAGGGCTTGACCTCTATGGCACCCAATTAGTGGTTCTTTCTGCTTGCGAGACGGGACTTGGCGATCCCTCGATCGGTGAGGGAATTTATGGTTTGCGGAGAGCGTTAGTGATTGCTGGATCACAAAGTCAAGTTCTCAGCCTTTGGAAAGTGAGAGACGATGCGACAGGGATTCTCATGCAACAGTTTTACGATAATTTGAAGGCAGGAAAGGGCAGACATGAAGCGCTTCGCGATGCTCAACTCCAACTCCTACGGAGTCCGAATTACCAAAATCCTCATTACTGGGCGGCTTTCGTGCCATCTGGAAATTGGACAGCATTACCCACAAAATAATGCAAATTACTTCAGTAGGGGCTGTTCAGCAAGCGCTCCTAAATCAGCGGATTGTAATAACTCTACCCATGCTTGCTTTAACTGGGCATCGTCTGGTTTCTGTAACCGTTGTTCTGCCAAGTTGGTTACAGCATCATACCAAACATCGATATCGCCATTATTTGCCTGAGTTCCACTTGGCAAGTTCACTCGTGTCACCCATCCATCGACGTACAAACGATCCGGCGTGGATGATCCACAAAACACTCTCGCTTTCAGCGTCCAGCGATAGTTTTGATTCACTTGCAATGCAGTTTGGCTGGTTGGAATTCTCACGGCAATTACCCCAGGTTTCTGCGGCACTGAAATCGCAGTTCGATAAATATCTTCTTCCTGCTGATTCTGCATGGAGAACTCTAGCTTTGTGGTTGAATCAGTGTAGGGGATGAAAAACCAGAACGTTGGATGCTCTAACGTTGTTTTTCCCCAAACACTCTCTTCAGCAATCTGGTTCGTTCCTTTCTGAGTAAAATGTGGAGCAAAGGCGATGAGCTTACGATTTGCTTCACCAGACGTGCCGCAACTTCGAGAAATACTAGCCGTTCGATTTCCTGGAACGCCGCGTGAACGGGGTGCGGTTGGTTGTTTTCTTCTTTGTTGAGCGATCGCGGTTTCATGCTGCACCAATGCAAGCGGCACAGCAGCACCAAAACTCATGATCACGCCTAAAACAATCGGGAAAGACCGAAATGAAAATCGCATCTGTCACCTCGTATTTATGGGTTAGCTCTTCTGGGAGCTAGAACTAAAGGCTCTGAATGAGCAGAGCGCAACTTTGTTTCTCCAATCAGGTAAATTTTCACACAAGTTCCAGCAACAACCAAGCCCAGAACCGAAGGAACGATCGGAAACCAGTAGCCTATGGTCAGCAACCAAACTGAACCACTCCAAACGAGAACGATCGCACTTCCTGCGAGTCCAAGCAAAATCCAGCGATTCCGAATTTTCCAAAGCAATAAAGCACCTGTTGCTGAGAAAAGCAGAACAATCAAACTATCAGCCCAAAAAGGCAATGCCCAAATCAAATGACGATTCTCAAGTCCTGCACTGATTAACTGGCTCGTCATTTGAGCTTGCAGAAACACCCCTGAAATACACTGCGCGTCAAATTCAACGTCACAGCGATCGCTGTTTCCTGGTTGATAAGGAGTTTTGGCTATATCCCCATAAGTTTTATCGGTTGTCCCAATCAGAATCAGCTTGTCTTTGACCCGTTGCTTTAATTTTTCAGCCGGCATGTCTAGCACTTCCTTGAGCGAAAGCGATGGAATTGCATCGATCACCGAATTATTGAATCGGTAGTTCAATAAAATCTGATAACCACGATCGTCAAATTGCTGAAATCCTCCAGTATGCTTGGTCAAGAATGAATACTGGTTCTTACCCAGTTGCAACGCAGTGCTAGTAATTTCTAACTTAATGCCTTTTGAGTCAAGGTATTGATTTGCCAGGATAAAGCTTAATGCGAAAGGTGTATTACATAGAGCTTCGGGTCGAGCCTCGATCGATAGCAAATGGCGGCGCAGGGTGCGATCGTCATCCGCGATCGTATCTCCAAATCCAAAAAGTGTAGAGTCATCGGGTGGCTTACTTTCCGGCTCATTCTTGGCTCCTTCGGTTTTGCAGACTGCCACTAGGTTGCCAGATTTTAAGTGACCTCGAATTGAGGTGTATTTGGGGTCAATGCGATGATCCAGATAGTTATCGATGCCAATAATGTTCGGCTGATGCTGTTGTAATTTCTGAAGCAGCAAATTGAGAGACGCATCAGAAAGAGAGCTAGATTGAGCCTGTTCCCGTTGCCGCTTGGTATCTTCTGGAGTCACTTTGATGACTAACAGCTTTGAATCGATCGATTCGCTGGGTCGCGATCGTAACGTCTGATCAAATACGCTAAGTTCAAGCGGTTGTAGGAGTCCTAGAAACCGAGTGGCTGCGATCGCAAGTGTTGTCAGACAAGTGGCTAAAATTGCCGTCTTGAGATGTCGCTTCTTCTTGCCTGAATCAGACGGTAACTGCTTCCAGAGGAACGGTTGAGCCATTAGATGTTGATAGATTGTAGGAAGCCAAGTTGCACAAGGAAAATCTCCCTCTATTCCCTGAAGTCGTTCTCGTGCTTTCCGAACAGACTGATAAAAAGAATGACCACTAGAATATAACTCTAGAAATGCTTTGAGAAATTCCTGTGCGACGAGATCGGGAACAGGTTCGCGCATCACAATGACCTGCGGAATCTTCAAATCAGAGAGTGATCGCGCCAATCCCAGCCCATCACAAGAATTGAAAATGGCAATCTTTAAGCCGTTGGAGATCGCATTTTTAAGTCCATATTTAAGCTCTTTGATCGTTAAGCTATCGGTTTGATTAATGAATATCTTGCCAGTTTCACCCGCACTTGAACTATGACCCGCAAAAAATAGAATGTCCCATTCCTGTTTCCATAATTGCTCATTCAGTTCCTGACGTTGCGGTTCAACCAGAAACTTAACGACCACATTCGGTAGCTCTTTCAAGATTGCGCGATCTTTCTGTACATTGATGCCTTGACTATTTCCCAGAATTGCTAGAATTCTGACGCTGGATTGTGGGTTCGTTGACGCTAGAGGCGGCTCATAGTTTGGGGAACTCAGAACGACTTCCGTCTGCTCGTACCGTTCAAAAACATCGCTGAGATGCCACGGTAATCGCTGAAGTTGAATGTCCTCAATTTGCATCACAAATCGCACATCTTCGTCCGCTCCAACTGTCGCGAATAATTTCTCCCGAATTGGATGGAATGCGTCAGATTTCAGCCAGCGATCGAAGCAAGTTTGGAACTGTTGCGCTGCACGTTGACACTCAGAAGCCAAGGATGTAAACGAAACATTCGTAACCTGTCCAGCTTCAGGCTCTAATCGGTGACGCAAATTGAGCATTTGATAGCGGTGCTGCCAATCCTCATACGCCTGCAAAATCTTTGCAGCAGACGGAAGCGTTCCCGCGACAGCAACTTCACGCTGAAACAACCTTGGAACATTCGTTGAGGCATATTCTTGAGAAACTTCTAAATCGACAATATAGCCTTGTTCGATCCCAACCGATCGAATTTTGAGCGTGACTAATTTACTCATCGTTGGCTCCTGTTAAATCAGAAATTGCTCTGTGATTTGTGCTTCTCCTAGCATTACAGCCACACGAAACGATTCTCCAGACCTGCCTGAAAACTGTAATTGAATCAAATTATCTTGCTGTCTCGATTGTGCCTCTAGGAAAGTTTCGCCAGCGTCATCGAGTACAACTAATCGGAGGTTTGGCGGCAAGTAAACTTGTTCTATCGTGCGGACTTGTAATCGAATCCGAGTGCGGTTCTCGCTTACATCTGGCGTTAACTCTACAATTAATCCAACGGGCGTACGATCGAGTTGCAACCCCAAATCAATCAGTTTTGCCTGTCGAATGGTCTCGGTTCTGAATGCAAGTTCTGGCGACCCAAATAAAGACTCAACCGTTTGCCATCCTGTTTCGATGATGCCTTGCAGCCATTCATCCAATCGAATCGTGGGCAATATTGCTGGAGCTTCCATTAAATTGTGGAGGTGATCAATCAAATCGGCTAGCGATCGCAGTTGATTCACAGTCACAACCGTCGCCGCCCGCTCGATGAAGCCAAGAATTTTAGCTTCTCGTTCTTCAAGATGAATTTGTACAGGAACATAGCCAATGCGATCGTGCCATGCTTCTGCTGGAATCTGGCAATCTGTCTCTGGATATTTCACCGGACGACATTCAAGTTTGCCTGCCCCAACGATTTCCAAGTCCGCAACATCCGAACACAATTGAATACTTGGATTCCAACTCTCGCTACTTTCTCGCGCTGTTTGAAATCCTATTCGCTGCATATAATCATGCACAGCGCAAACCGCTAGTGTATTCAATACTACTTGCTTGCGCTTTTGAGCCGTAGCCTGCTGGCTGGCAAATCGATGGGCATATTGCCTCGCCTCAGTGGTAATTGGCACAATCACTGCCAATTCTTCAGATGGGTTCATAGTTTCTGTCATCGTGTTTCATCCTCGTCAAGAACATATCCCTCAGATTCACAGAAGTTACGCACAATCGGCACACACTTTCGTTGATACAGAGAACTCAAGGTCTGAATCGATTTCACTCCAACTTCTTGTGCGATATCTTGCCAACTCATTTCTGGAGGAAGTCTGCGGAGGATCAGACACTGGCAATTCGCGATCGGATGATCTTTAATATGAATGCTTTGTAACGATCCATCTTGATCGGTTGCTGCCCAAAGCCTGACTTTTTCCAGAATTGGGGGCACATCTGGAGGAGCAGGCTGCAAATCAACCATATCGAGCAGTTCCTGATCGATTTTCGATTGAACCGTAGAAACAAAATTTCGATTGGCAGCTTGACGCTCTAAGTCTAAATCCCGTAGCCGCCACTTTAGGCAGCTATTGAGCCAAACAACCACAGAAGCCCGATCGGGATCATATTTCTCGCAGACGTTCCGGCAGAAATACAGCCAGGTTTGCTGTAGTGCGTCCTCGTATCCCGGAGTCGAACTTCGCCAAAGCCGTCCTTGAGCTAAGCGAAAAATTTGATCCAAAGCTTTTTGTCGCTCGCGACTGCGATCCGGGTAGCGACAGCCCTGCTCTACAAGTTCACGAAGCCGTTGAGCCAGTTCCTGCATACCTCTCCTCCAAGGGAAAACAGTAACCTAGCTGTAGCATTGTGTTCTTAATTTTGCAACTCAGAATGAAACCGCTGGATTCCCGTATACTCACCTCAGCGCAGCAGCCTCGTTACTGAAACTGAGATATAAACCTGCGAAAAGGGTGCAGATGATTGGGAAAGTAATCGATGAGCTATCAAGCCAAATTAAACGGTAGAGAGAAGGTCGCATTCTAATCTATCTTCTTCGCTCTGCAAGAAAAGCGGCAAAAAAAGCGGCAAAAAAAACTCAATAAAAGCTCATAAGCTAGAATAGAAAGGCATAGTAAGATTTTTATAATCGGCACTTTATGGCGGAGACAGCGACTCCCTACCGGAAATATGACCCAAGCCTTCTCGAACCTGTCTATCCGCAGCGATCGCGACGCTTGGAAGACTTAGCAATCTCACTTGCCGCAAAATCAGGTCAATTGACTCAAGGACTGCATCCGATTGTCTTGGGATCGCTAGGCGAATTAGTGCGATCGATGAACTGTTATTACAGCAACCTGATCGAAGGACATCGCACTCGCCCAATCGACATCGAACGTGCCCTAGCACAGGACTTTTCCAGCGATTTAGAACAGCGTAACTTACAACTCGAAGCCAAAGCGCACATTGAAGTTCAAACACTCCTCGATCTTGATCCGACTTGGCAAACGCTAGATGTCGTCAGCCCAGAATTCATCCAACGATTGCATCACGAGTTTTATCAACGCCTGCCGGAAGCCTTCTGGCAGCTTGGCGAGGTGTCTGTTCAACCTGGAGCATGGCGCTCGGCGAATGTCCAAATAGGTCGCCACGTTCCGCCACCACCGGAAACCTTGACCCGATTTCTCGATCGTTTTGCCCAAGTTTACCAACCAGAGCGGCTCTCGAAGGTCGATCAAATTCTGGCTGCTGCCGCTGCTCATCATCGATTTGTCTGGATTCACCCCTTTCTAGACGGCAATGGACGAGTCGTGCGGCTATTTTCCCATGCTTATTTTCAGCGCATCAGGATTGGCAGTGGTTTGTGGTCAGTCTCACGAGGGTTAGCGCGACAAATGCAGGAGTATCGATCTCGCCTAGCCCAAGCTGACCAGCAACGACGAAATGATTATGACGGACGCGGCAATCTCAGCATGGCAGGGTTAGTTGGGTTTTGTGAATTCTTTCTGGAAACTTGCATCGACCAGATCGATTTTATGACAAGGATTTTGGAGCCGACTCAACTGTTGAATCGGATTGAGGCTTATGTTGCGATCGCAGTGCAGCAACGATTGCTGTTACCCGGAAGTTACCTATTACTGAAAGCAGCCTTCTTGGAAGGAGAAGTCGCACGAGGGCAGGCAGCAGCGATTACAGGATATCAGGAAAGACAAGCGCGATCAGTACTCAAACGTTTACTTGAGCAGGGCTTGCTGATTTCAGATTCTCCGAAAGGAGCCGTTCGATTAGGATTTCCGACACTCGTCGCAGAGCAATGGCTTCCCCGCTTATGGGCAGATTAGGTCACTAGATAAATGTACTAGCGGCAACTTCGACATAATCCTGATTCAAGATCAGTTGTGTTGGCAAGGCAGCAGTAGCAGAGATGAAGCCGATCAGTATGCCCTTCTAGAATTTCTCCAGGGATTGTAAAATAAATTGTGTCAAAGGTCAGAAGTTGAGATCTAATGAACT
>NZ_JBJPHT010000038.1:0-64294 GCF_052939475.1 Phormidesmis sp. 146-20 | reverse complement strand
CTGCTCAAGATCGAGCCAGCACCCCTTTAGCTTCTCTTTATAAATCAGCTCTTAGCGCAGGAAGACAAGAATTAATTCATAAATCTAGGCGATGTCTTCCTTTGTTTGGATGCTCTTTGATCACTGAAAGAACCTGCAAACTTGAGTAAAGAAATCTTTTACCTGTAAATTTCTAACTCTCCAGGTAGACTTTTTTTAACTGGGAAATTGAAACAATTGAGGGACAAAATCAAGATTAAGCTGTAGACCTGATGACGTTTAGCCCCTTTGATTTAATCTGGGTGTTCTTTCTTTTTTCATCGCTGCAACCCTTGTGGCAACGTCGCCAAACTGAAATGCGTCGGTTTGGAAAGCTTAAGGAAATTGAACAAAAAAAGAATAGTCGAGTTATTTTGCTGATCCATCGCCAAGAATCGATCAGCCTGCTAGGAATTCCATTGTCTCGCTATATTACGATCGAAGACTCTGAACAAATTCTCAGAGCGATTCGCCTGACTCCGCCAGATGTGCCGATCGACTTGATTTTGCACACGCCCGGCGGCTTGGTGTTAGCAACTGAGCAGATTGCGAGAGCGCTGATTCGTCACCCTGCCAAAGTTACAGTTTATGTGCCTCACTATGCGATGAGTGGCGGGACAATGTTGGCGCTGGCGGCTGATGAAATTGTAATGGATGCTAATGCGGTGTTGGGCCCCGTTGATCCGCAGTTGGGCAACTTTGCGGCGGCTAGTATTCTCAAAGTAGTGGAGCAAAAGCCGATCGGTGAAATTGATGACAATACGCTTATCATGGCCGATTTAGCTGGAAAGGCCATTAAACAAGTGCAACGGTTTGTCCGAACTTTGCTCAAAGATAGCGTTCCTAATCAGAAGATTAACCCTGATAACATTGAGTCGATCGTAGAAGCCTTGACGACCGGAAGAGTCACCCACGACTACCCCATCACGGTCGAAGAAGCAACGGAAATGGGTTTGCCGATCACCGTCGGTTTGCAGCGCGAAGTGTATGACCTGATGGAGTTGTATCCACAGCCTCAAGGTGGTCGCCCCTCTGTGCAATACATTCCGATGCCTTACGATCGACCTGCTCTCCCTCAACCCAAAGGCAGACCGCTTCCCGAAGGTGTGCGTATTTCATAAAAGCAATGGGATGAGATAGTGATTCATACTTTCACTTTTCATCTCTAACCTCAACTTTGCCTCAAAGCGGCGGGAAACCCAAGGTTCAAAGTCCCCCAATTTTGGGGATTTAGGGGACGAAGAGCTTGACACTTCCCATAGATTTATCCCTCCAATACAGCAACGCCTAAATTCTAATATCACGTGGATTCGATGAAGTTTTTTTGCTTCGTTCTTCAGCGCTTCTGCCCCCCAACCCCCCAAAATTGGGGGACTTTCAGACAAGATTTTTGGTTCAAAGTCCCCCAAAATTGGGGGATTTAGGGGGCTGCCTGGATTAACAACCGCAGCGAAAGATTTCATCGAATTCACGTTAATATCAAAGGCTCAAAAGCTCTACTCCGGCTTGGACGACTTGATTGGGTGCAATATCCAAACATTCCAGGTGATAGGGGCAGGTGAAGGCGTAGCAAGGACTACAGGGAGTTGGCTGACGGAGTAGTCGCGATCGGCAGTCTCGTGGTTGCCATTGTGATTCTAGTTCGGTTCCGGCAAATAGGATGACGCTGGGCGTTCGAGTTGCGTCTGCAAGGTGCATGGTGGAGGTGTTGTTAGTTAACATCAATTTCGATCGCTGAATCAAGGCTGCCAGCGTTGACAAATCGGTTGCTCCAATTAGATCGATTGCTGATTCTCCTAGTACTTTAAATAGTTCGCCACTGTGCGATCGGTCTTTCTCAACTCCGGTCACAACTACCTTCCAGCCTGTGATTTTAGACAATTGATGAGACGCGATCGCAAACCGATCTACCGCATAATTTCGAGACTGGCAGCTTGTCCAGGGATTCAACAACAAAAAGGGAGCATTTGCGGCTAATCCATGTTGACTCAGCAGATTTGTAGCCGTTTGGTGAGCCGCTTCTGGAATTTGAATGGCCAAGGCACGATCGCGCACCTCAAACCCGATCGCTTCAATCAGTCCCAAATTTCGCTCGACTTGATGAGTGTGATCAGGGGCTGACGAAACCTCTGTTGTCAAAGCGTTTCCACCCTTTTCCTTCGATTCACCCACCCTCAGCGGAATGCCAGCCAGAGAACAAATCAACGCAGGCGGGTGAGGCGATTGATTAAAGCTCGTGAGAATGACAGCCGCATCAAACTGGTGCTCACTTAACTTAGATATCAGTCGCCACTCTCGCCTCGGATCAAACGCTAACCGCCCCAAATCCTGCCACAGCACTCGCCACGTTATCACGTCATCCACCCACGGCAACAACGGAGCCGCCAACGACCCGCCCGGACTCGCCATCAATGTCAGCCGCGCTTGGGGCAAGTTTTCCTTGAGCGATCGCAGTACCGGACTCGTCATAATCACGTCGCCAATGTTGTCGAGCCGCGTCACCAACAGATTGCGAACCGACAACCACGGATTACTGCGGACAAACTGCTGGACTGAGTGACGAAGAGGCTGTATCATGCGCTTTACTTCAAGATGTCATCTTTTTGAGCTTGGAGTAACTCGATCGCGCTTGTCATCACCTGATCGACAGAAATTCCTTCTAGACAAGTATTCCACTGCTCAAACGGACAAACGCCTCCATACCAGCAACGCTGCTCAGTAAAGTTTTGGATGACCCGTTCAGGACAGTCTAAATACCCTTGCAGATTTTGGTGAGGAGTTGGCTGTCCATAGCGTTGATGCCACGACGGCCCAAATAAAGTGATCGTCGGAATGCCTAATGCAGCAGAAATTCGAGCGGGGCCGGTGTCAGGTGCGATCGTCAAATCTACCCATGACATCATCGCCGCAAAGTCGCGTAGCGTTCCCTGTGGCCAAACTGTCATATCGTCTGATTTTGCTATCTCCGTCACTTCGGTAAGATTTGCCCCGATCGGCAGCACGATCGTTCCGCCAAACTGCTGCTTTAAGCGCCGTCCCAATTCAACGAATCTCTGGGTGGACCAGCGTTTGATCTGCATTCCCGCATCGGTATAGAGAACGATGATCGGGCGCTCAATATTGCCCAATTGTTTGAATGCGGTTTGCCGTTCGGTCTCCAAAAGATGCAGTCTGGCTGGCTGAATAGATTCCTGTGTGATCAGATTTTCAAATCGCAGAATTTCGAGAAAGCGATCGCTCACGAACTGATTAGAAGGCGGCGATCGCCATAGATTCGTGATACATTGAGCATCACTAGAGTGAATGAGTTGGTCAATCCCGTCGTATTTGGTATCAGACACAATAAGATCAAATTTCTGATGGCAGAGGAGGTTAGCGACCTCCTGGTAACTCGAAGAGATCGCTTGTTTAGCTTCTCCTTTTTGAGCAACCACCACTTGATGAATCAGCGGATCAGTTTTGAGCAATTCCCCACCCGGTGCAAAGGTGAGAACAGTGAGTTTGGCGTGAGGATGCGATCGACTCAACGCCTGAATTGCAGCCAGCGCAATCAACACATCGCCAATGCCACCCAAAAGTTCAACAAACAAAATCTGTTTCAGGCTCATTGTGCAAGTAATACTTTAGATAATACTTTAGTCAATAAGATCTTAGTTCTAGTTGATTTGTTCAAGCTCGGCACTACAGTTAGAGATTGCTTTTATTCTTGATTGTCTAACCAAGTCGTCAGGTCATCGATCGTACTAAAGTTCAATAGCGCGATCGCAAGTGCTTCTAGTTGGTTAGCAGACATGGTTGAGATACGATCGCTTAGAAGTTGAGGTAACTGTCCCACTTTCTGCTGTAGAAGGAGAAACACGAGCGATCGCCGCCCCTTTTCCATCCCCTTTTCCATGCCTTTCTCTTCCCAACTGGTCAGGTTCTGCATAATTTCCTCCTTCTGGCTAGGATTCATTTTATCAATTTCGGATTGAAACCTTTGCTCCTCTTTGACGTTTAGCCGGAGATACGTGTCTACAAACTTGGAAACCAATCGGGTTTTAGCAGGATTGAGGCGCAGGGTCACCAACAATCGTAAACATTCTGCTTTGACCTTGGCGCGGTCTTTCTTCGCAATCTTCATCTTTGCCATCAGCGCCGCCGCCACTGGATTGGGCTGATTGACATAGCGCCGCCAGTTTAGCCGATTGAGTTGAATCGACTCAAAACTAAACTCCAGCACTTTCCGAGTCGGAAACGCCACTTTGTAAGTGTTCTCTTCTACTCGATACGGTTCATCAAAGGAAAAGATCACGATCGGATAGATGTCTTTCACATATCGCTGATGCAGTCTTGCAAAGTAATAAAACATTCTGCGGTGAAAGTGAGCTTGACTGGATGCCTGCGCTTCAATGTGGACTAAAAAGGTTGCATCTCGTCCCGCTTGTTTAACTTCTACTAACAGGTCAATAATTTTCTCCTCACCCTCAACCAGATCAGCGAAGTATTCTTGTTGTAGAAAGGTGATGGAATTGGGGTCGATCGTCCTAGCGATCTCAGGCAAAAACAGTTCCAAAAACTCTAAAAAGAAAGTGGAGATCAGTTCTTTGAAGTTTTGGTCGTGGTCGATCGTCATTTACAAATCTAGAGGTTTATTCACTTGGAGGCGTTGCACGACAAATATGAGAGCTTTGGGAGGCAACCTGGATTTGCAACCGAAGTAACAAGACTTATTGGATTCATGATTTTAAGTGCGATCGCTCTCCACGGTTTCTGCGATCGTCTCTTCTTCGGTCTGATAATAGTCGGGTAAAAGTTCCTGAGACTCGACTTTGCCTAATGCCTGCTCAAGTCCTGCTGTAGTTGACGTACAACTCTCTCCCGACGCATTGAGAACCGTTTCAACAATTTTGCCATCTTTGCCAATTCGATACTCGATCTTCTGATAATCTGCCATTGTGTCTTCTCAACGCTAATTGTCTTCTCAACGCTAAAGCATGTTTCTCGATCGTAATCCTGGTAACCTCAATTAAGACCCTTTTTCTGACTGAGAAGGGGGAGATTCTTTCACGTCCCTAACATTCATTATGAGTTACCCCGATGTCATTGCTCCCCACGGTGGGCAACTGATCAACCGCATTGCCAGCCCCGCCCAAAAAGAAGAATTCCTGTCAAAAGCTGACCATCTACCTAGAGTCCAACTTGATGAACGTGCCGCTTCTGATCTGGTTTTGATTGCCATTGGTGGGTTTAGTCCGCTCACTGGGTTTATGGGGCAGGCAGACTACGATCGCGTCGTCAACGAAATGCACCTTTCTAACGGCTTGCCCTGGGCGATTCCGGTGACGCTGCCTGTTACCGAAGATGTTGCCGCGCCGCTCAAAGCAGGTAGTCTGGTGCGCCTGGATGATGCAACGGGTCGGTTTATCGGCGTTTTGGAACTCACAGAAAAATACACCTACGACAAACTCCACGAAGCCCTGCACGTCTACCGCACCAACGAAGAAAAACATCCCGGTGTCGCAGTGGTTTATAAGCAAGGAGCAGTCTATCTAGCCGGGCCGATTTGGATGCTGCAACGAGACGCTCATCCTTATTTTCCGACTTATCAGATTGACCCGATCGACTCCCGCACGCTGTTTCGAGAAAAAGGCTGGAAAACGATCGTTGCCTTTCAAACTCGCAATCCCATTCACCGCGCTCACGAATACATTCAAAAATGTGCTTTAGAAACGGTAGATGGGCTGTTTCTTCATCCGTTGGTAGGTGTGACAAAGGACGATGATATTTCTGCTGAGATTCGGATGCGCTGCTACGAGATCATGCTGGAACATTACTTTCCCAAAGATCGGGTAATTTTGGCGATCAATCCGTCTGCGATGCGTTACGCGGGCCCTCGTGAAGCGGTATTTCATGCCATTCTCAGAAAGAATTATGGCTGTACTCACTTTATTGTGGGACGTGATCACGCTGGCGTTGGTGATTATTACGGCACTTATGATGCTCAGTATATTTTTGACGAATTTGATCCGCTGGCGTTGGGAATCACGCCGATGAAGTTTGAACATGCCTTCTACTGCAAACGCACCCAGGGAATGGCCACCAGCAAAACCAGCCCTAGCAGTCCTGATGAGCGAGTTCACCTCTCTGGCACCAAAGTGAGAGAAATGCTGCGCCGAGGAGAATTGCCCCCGCCCGAATTTTCTCGCCCCGAAGTGGCCGCAGAACTTGCACGAGCGATGAAGGTGCCGACGGAAGTTTGGGGAGATGGAATTTAGAAGAAGGGATGAGGGATGAGGGATGAGGAATGAGGGATGAGGGATGAGGAATGAGGGATGAGGAATGAAAGGGGGTTTTGTTAGGAGGCGGTTCTGGGTTCGATTTCGGTTGATGTTTGTCCTTGCTGAGTGAGTTGTAATTGGTTGTAGGGGCAATCCTCCGTGGTTGCTCAGGGCCATGATATGCACGAAGGTACTACCCTACACTAGATTTAGACTTCATCCCTCATCCCTCCTGTTACGCTGTTAGCAGGGCTGGAGCGTTGACATGAAACGACGATCGTTCTTACAACAGACGGGACTACTATTGGCAGGACTGGGCGGCCTGACGATCGCACCCGATCGCTATTCTCAAGTGCTGGCACAGCCTACAACTCGTCGATTGGCGCTGCTGGTAGGCATCAATCAATATCGGGGCGCAACTCTCAATGGCTGTCTAACGGATGTCGAACTGCAACGAGAACTCTTAATTCATCGCTTTCGGTTTCATCCCTCGGATGTGTTGGTTTTGACCGATCAGCAGGCGACACGATCGCACATTGAGACCGCCTTTACTCAACATTTGCTCAATCAGGCTAAGTCGGGCGATGTGGTCGTTTTTCACTTTAGTGGCTATGGGAATTTGATCAATACGGGAACGACGATCGAAGAGTCACAAACTCAGCTAATCACCAGTAACGAACCCGCTTTTGATGAATCTGCGATCGGACTGACCGAAGAAACGCTGTTGCTCTTGCTCAAATCATTGCCAACTGACCAGGTGACAACGGTTCTGGATGCAGGTTATGTCTATTCGGGTATGAACCTTTTGGGAAATTTGCGGGTGCGATCGCGTCCCAGTTTGCCGATGGCTCGATTAGATGATGCAGAATTGGCGTTTCAAGAACAACGTTTGGCGGCGTTGAGTCTGGATCGCGCTCAGGTGGGTGTACAGCGCCGATCGGGTCAAATTCCAGGTGTAGTGTTGACCGCGGCAACTGCTTCTCAAACAGCCAGCGAAGCTCGATGGAATGGCTTTAGTGCGGGACTGTTTACTTACTATTTAACGCAACAACTCTGGCATTCAACGCCCGCGACAACCCTGCGATTTAGTCTGACTCAAACAGCCGAAGCGATCGGACGAGTGGATACTCAACAGCCCAATCTAGCAGGTCAGAAAAGCCGCGATCGTCCCTTAAAGCCTTATCACATTCAGTTATCCGATGCGGGGGCAGATGGAGTGATCACCGCGATCGAGGACACCGTTGCTCAAGTTTGGTTAGCAAGTTTACCCGCTCAACTCGAACAAGGCACCCAGGCTCTATTGACGGTTTCGACCGGGACTCGCCTCCAGATTTACGCCAAAGACGGGCTGACCGCAAAGGCAAAAATTCAAAGCGAAAATTCTGCGGCTCCCCTTCAGGTCGGGCAATGGGTACAAGAAGCGGTACGAATCATTCCTCACAATCTGGGGCTGACGGTGGCGATCGAGAGCAGCCTAGAGCGAATTGAACGAGTCGATGCGGTGAGTGCGTTTTCGGCGATTTCCTCCGTGTCGGCCGTGATTGCGGGGGAGCAGGCGGCAGATTTTTTGTTTGGTAAAGTGCGCGAGACGACTCAGGTGGCCGCTTTGCCGACCGCGCCGATCGCCGGGGTAGTGCCGCCTTCGGGGTATGGGTTGTTTTCGCAGGGGCAAGTGGCGATCGCCAACACCAGTGGAGAATCGGGCGAAGCGGTCAAGCTAGCCGTCAAACGATTGGTGCCTCACCTGCAACGGTTACTCGCCGCAAAATTGTTGAATCTGACGGTAAATACGCGATCGCAGACGTTGGGAATTCAAGCAGAATTGATTGAGAAGTCTTCTTTAGAGCGGGTTTTGATCCAGCAAAAGACGGCTCGTATTTCTCAAGGAATGGTTTCCAATGCAGGCGCTCAAGAAGGCAAACGCTTGACGCTGGCGATCGGCACTTCCCTGCAATATCGCCTCGAAAATCAGGGAGATCAGCCGCTTTATTTTGTGTTGCTGGGGTTGGATAATAGCGGTCAGTCGTTTGTGATTTGGGCAGATGAGGCGGCGGTTTCTCCCAAAACGGTGCTGACGGTGCCGACGCTGGAATGGACGGTTCGCAGTCCGATCGGGCTTGCCGAAACTCACCTAATTTGTAGCCGTGTGCCCTTTAGCCAAACTCAAAGCCTGGTGCAGTCGCCCTCACAGTCAGGAATTCGCTCTATTGAGCGACCTTTAGAAGTGGCCCAAGCGATTCTCAAAGACCTGCATCAAGCGAGTCAGAATGCTGAGAAGACGGTAGGAGCGATCGAAAGTTATCTGCTCGATATCAATGAGTGGGCGACCTTTCGGTTTGTCTATCAAGTTGTTTGACAAGTCGTTTGAGAAAAGTACTCATGTTCATTCAAAAAGTTTTGCGTGTTGTATTGCTGGTTCTATTCACGCTGCATTGTTGGGTCGATGCGCCCAGCGTTGTTTTAGCCGATACATCTGTGTACGAAGAACGATTGCAGCATAGTTCTGATGGCATTGGTAAATTTTATCTCGATCGTGAAATTGCTCAGGTGATGGGCCACGAAGGTGCGGGTTGGTTAGAGCGTCCCCGACGATCGGGCGAAGAACAACCGCAAAAAGTGATCACTGCCCTCGATCTCAAACCGACCGATGTGGTTGCCGACATTGGTGCAGGGACGGGTTATTTTAGCTTTCGGATTGCGCCTCGTCTGTCTCAGGGCAAGGTGTTTGCAGTAGACATTCAGCCCGAAATGATCGAGATTCTCAACGACCTCAAAGCCAAAAAACACATTGCCAACGTCGAGCCTATTTTGAGCAGTGTCACCAATCCCAATCTGCCCGAAAACAGTGTTGATGTGGCGTTGATGGTCGATGCGTACCACGAGTTTGAGTATCCCCAAGAGATGATGGCGGCGATCGTCAAGTCCTTAAAACCCGGAGGAAAAGTGGCGCTTGTTGAATATCGCGGTGAGAATCCTTTAATTTTGATCAAAGCGCTGCACAAAATGACGCAAGCACAAGTCAAAAAAGAAATGGCAGAAGTCGGATTAATCTATCAGGAAACTAGAAACGGTTTACCTCAGCAGCATTTAATGATCTTCGAGAAGCCAAAGTTAGCCTGACTGTCACTGAATAAATTGCTATGAGTCGTTCTTGTAGGCGCGGTTTGAACCGCCAGCCAGACTGTTGCAAAAACCGCAGTGTAACGATCGGGGCAAATTCCTTTCTAATTTGCTTTTGATCCAGTATGCTAAATTCCACGCATCGGTTCTGACGGGGAGCAGCCGTCGGAGGAAACAGGGAAAGTGTAGTGTGATTCTACCGCTGTCCCGCAACTGTAAGAGAGTTTTGATTCATTCATCAATCTACTCTTGAGCCAGAATGCCTGCCGATCGCGCACCACACGTCTTATCTGCGAGGTACAGGATGAAGACACGATATCGAAAATGGGTCAGCCTGGGACTAATGGCTGGCTTAAGTTGCTATCTTTTTCTAGCTTCAGCGAGTCCCGCTTACGCGATGCACATTTCAGAAGGATTTTTGCCTGTATGGTGGGCGATCTTTTGGTGGGCTGTGGCGTTGCCGTTCTTTTTGCTGGGGCTACGATCGCTCACCCGCATCACTCAACAAAACCCCGAACTCAAACTCTTGTTGGCATTGTCAGGCGCATTTACGTTTGTCTTATCAGCGTTGAAAATTCCTTCAGTTACAGGTAGCTGCTCTCACCCGACGGGCACCGGATTGGGCGCAATTTTGTTTGGCCCTTCCGTGATGTCTGTGCTGGGGGGATTGATCTTGCTCTTTCAGGCGTTGTTGCTGGCGCATGGGGGCTTGACAACGCTGGGTGCAAATATGGTGTCGATGGCGATCGTGGGCCCTTACGTGGCCTATTTCACCTACCATCTTGTATTGCGAACTGGGTATCAAAAGGTTGCAATCTTTTTAGCCGCGGCGTTGGCAAATTTGATCACGTATCTGGTAACCGCCGTACAACTTGCATTAGCATTTCCTGCTGTGCAAGGTGGCTTTATTGCGTCATTTCTCAAGTTTGCAGGTATTTTTGCCATTACCCAAGTTCCCCTAGCCGTGACTGAAGGGTTGCTCACGGTACTAGTTTGGAACTGGCTACAGCATTATGGAGAACAAGAACTGCAAACCCTGAAAGCATTGAGAGAACCACAATAATGATGAATAAACGATCGAACTGGCTATTACTCATCGGCGTAGTTGTTTTATCTCTTGGCCCTTTGTTAGTTCTCCAGGGCAGAGAGTTTGGAGCAACCGACGGTCACAATTCAACTGCAATTCAAGAGATTCGACCGGACTACAAACCCTGGTTTCAGCCTGTGATTAAGGACTCTGGCCCCGAAGTGCAAACTTTCTTATTTGCGGCTCAAGCGGCGATCGGGGCAGGCATCACAGGTTACATTCTGGGCTTATACAAAGGTCGATCGCAGCAGCGCAAGGATGATCAATAGCCTGTATTCTGCCAAACATGACCCTGCAAATTGATACGATCGCTTACACCAATCGACTACGCCACTTGCCACCGAGTCAAAAATTGCTGTTTGCGATCGTGCTTTTGTCGATTACCTATTGCACTTCTGCTCCCATACAGAGCCTGATTACTGTTTGGGTGAGCATTTGGATTGTGGCTTATGCTAGAATTTCGGTCTCGATCTATTTGCGGCTGCTTTTCATTCCGATTGGGTTTTGGTTGACTAGTCTGCCTGCATTTGTTGTCAGCAGCGTTGCCTTATCTAATTTATCTTTGGTTCAGTCTGATGCGTGGCAGGGATTCGTTTGGAACGATCATTTTATTTATCTGAGTCATCAAGGAATGCAGCAGGTAAGTGTGTTGGGCATGAGAACGATCGCCTCTACTGCCTGTATTTATTTTGTCATGTTGACCATTCCCTTTACTGAAGTTCTAGACATTCTGCGTCGCGTTGCGTGCCCTGTATTATTAGTTGATCTCTTGATGTTGATGTACAGATTTATCTTTGTGTTGTTACGCACGGCGAATGAGATTTGGATGGCGCAGCGATCGCGCAACGGCTACCATACTCGAAAACTCTGGATCAAAAGTCTGGGACTGCTAGTTGGGCAACTCCTTCGTCGTACCTTAGAAAACTATCGTCAAGGCTCTCTCGCGTTAGAATCCCGTGGCTTTACTGGAGAGTTTCGGGTATGTCACTCGCGGCGTTATTATCCCTCCAAACGTTACAGCTTTGAAGCATTGTTAGGGTGTGTCATTTTAGTCGCGCTCACGGGATGGCACTATGCTTCTATTTGAGCAAGTTGGCTACACCTATCCTGGTAGTGATCAACCCGCCCTTGAGAATCTCACATTACGCATTCCGTCAGGCAAACGCTGTGCCTTAATTGGTCAAAATGGCTGCGGCAAAACCACGCTGTTTCTCTTAGCAAACGGACTCTACAAACCCCAAAAAGGACGAATTCATTGGCAAGGTTCACCGCTTCGCTACGATCGCTTCGAGTTACCCGCAAGGGGTCGCTCCTCTCTGCTCAATCTTCGTCAAAAAGTCGGGCTAGTTTTTCAAGATCCCGAACAGCAGCTAGTGGCCTCTACTGTTGAAGAAGATATCTCGTATGGGTTGTGTAATTTAGGTTTGCCAGATGCAGACGTGATCCAAAAAGTTGGGGATGCGATCGCCGCTTTCAACCTTACTGAACTGGCCGCCCGTCCCGTTCATCACTTAAGTTTGGGGCAAAAAAAGCGCGTTTCTCTCGCCGATGTCATGGTGCTTGAGCCAGAGCTATTGCTGTTAGATGAGCCAACGGCCTACCTCGATCCACGTCAAACCCGCGATCTGATGGCAAAACTACGTCAGATTCACCAAAGGGGAACGACGATCGTCATGGCCACTCACGATTTAGATTTAGCCTACTGTTGGGCCGACTGGATTTTTATCCTCAACAAAGGGCAACTCATTTTAGAAGGAACGCCTCAGCATGTATTTGCTCAACGCGACACTCTCAACCAGCTTCAATTAGAAATTCCTCTAGTATTTAAGGTTTTAGAGCAGGTGACAGAAGCCTTGTCTCAAGAACCTAAATCACTACAAGAGAGAATTGTTGAACCGTTGCGAAACCGCATTTTAGAAGTGCTTCGATATGAATAACGATTCACAAAAATCACTGAAGCACCGCCCTGTTTGGTGGAACTTTCAAACACATTATTAGTATCAACCACCATCCGCAGTCATTGAAAGTTGGATATGGCACTGCGATCGCACCCCATGCAATTGTCGAATTATTGATTTACCGCCCTCTACCCCTAAACTTAGCCAGCTAACGGCAAAACGCAGCGGCGGCAGATAACCTCAAACTCAGCACCATTGGCTTTCGTCCGTCCGCTGCCGTGAAGTGTTAGCCTGCGGAACTATAAAGCGGCTCCTGGTTCAGTGAAGTACAAGCTAGCTTTTGAAAGCCTTATTCAGCAAGGGTTTAGTGGAGGACTAGCGTACCTCACCCGGCAAATAACCGCTATAAATGATTGAGTATGAAATAAAGCCCTGCAAGTATATTTTGACACTTTGCATGTTGAATATTTATTTTGTTTGGACTCTGAAATCTTCTTTGTTCAAAGTTCATCAACTGCATAGGCAACTCCCCAGTAAATCTTGGGTGATGATAGATGACAGGATCACTTTTGCGTCTAGTATCTATTCTCTTAAAAGCAAGCACTCCGGCATATGTTGGACTTTTCCCCTCCTTGCCAGATTCTAGAAAAAGCCCATTTGGCTTAAACTGAATTTTCTCAACGCTATCGTCACCCCCAACAATTGTGAATCCTTCACCGAATAATGCACGGTCGAAGTCGTAAAACGTCACTCCGTAACCTGAACCATGTATTGCTAGTAGTACAGGCAAGGCTTCTGCTCTTACCTGTTTTCGTTTTCGTTTAACGGCTTGTTGTATCCTATCCTTTGCATCTCCGAAAGGATACGTCTTGCCGCAAACGATTGCTTCATGCCCCGATTTTTCAGGAAAAAATCCTAGATGTAATTGACCGTATTGAACCGGATGATTTACGTAATACCATTTCTTTTCAGGGTCAGCAGGTAAACTTTTACACGCTTGCTGAAATGCTTCCTTAAAATTTTTTTTAGAATCTTGAGGTCCAATTTTAGGTAGTTGAAAGATAGCGATACTCCAATCCCGTGGAGCATATTTATTTATAAACTCAAGAAGTGGAGCATCCTTTATTCGTTCGTCATCTCCTTCACCATCAAAGCTCGGAGATACAACTTCAATAACTAATTGATGCCCACTAAAATTTACAAGGAAATCTGGACAACTACCACTTGAGTTTTCTTGCTCTAGAGCAAACTCTCCGCCTAGCTCCTGAATAGTTCTGGCTAATATAAATTCGAGAAATGCACTATCCCATCTGGTTCGCAGTGCTTGAATAAAATGACTCCTGTACTCTGAGGGAATCTTAGCCAAATTCTCTCGCAAAAATTGTCTGGCTGCTTGTGCGCGTGGATGAGTTGATCTTTCTAGCCAACCAACCGCTTTTTCACCATAGTTTGCCCATGTATTATCAATCGTCGTCGGCTCTGATAACCATGCTTCTTGGCTACACGTGTGCAAATTCTCCATAACTTAATAGGTTTACTCAAAAACATTCGTTCCTTACAGATAGCCCTAAAGAGCTTACCCATATATTACTCAGCAGGCTAATGATCAAGCTGAACCGCCCTGGAGAGTTTCTTTGCTCCGGCTCACTTTAGTGGAGTGGGCGGTCACCACGAGTAACTTCTGCGGGCCGGTTCCAGCGCGGTTGGTATGGCGAAATGCACAGTGATTATAGCACATTATGTCAAGTTTTATACTGCGTTTCAGTCTAACTATTGTTTATGTGGAGTATCTCCATATATACAGCCAGAGGGATGCGTAACTGCAATAGTTTTACGGCGCTTCTAATCACTCTCTACAACAGGGAAGTGATCTACACTTCTCCGACAATGACGGGTTAAGCCACCTGAAAACGCCACCGAAAAAGCTGTTTGACCCAGTACGTGAGCGATTTGAGTAAGGCACTCCTCTTAACGGACTGAAGAACGACTATCATCCTTAAAAGTTGAGTCTTCTAAAAAATCAAAAATCTGTGTAAGATGTCCGCAGGTGGGTATCACGCCCCGGAAATCTGATGGACTAGATCAGACTTCCGAGGACTTCCACCTAAGTTAATTGTCCTAACTTCGGAGGCGTTCATGATTGTACTACGTCTGCTTTGCGATGGGATCTTGAGAGGTTGGAATCAAGATCCTGCATACACTTCATACAACGGGGGAACGTTTGAGCCGTCAGCGTTCCCGTCCTCTTTGCACTAAATTTTGCACTAAATAGAGAGGATAAAAACATGGCCGTTAGGAAACACCTTCCTGACTCGGTTTCGTTTAGCTTTGAGTTGCAATGTTCATCCGTTAGACGCTATCGGGTTATGGTCACATTGGATTTGCAAGAGCGACTAATCTTGATGTCCTCTGGCATTCTTCCCGATGTGATTGATTTCGTTGAAGAATTTGTTGAACAACTGAGTGAAATTGCCTCGACAAAACTGGCAATTCTCAAATGGGATGGCACCAGCGACTTGACGACTGAATATCAAATCATTCGCGTCTTGCCCGGATATCAAGTTCAGCGTTCTTTAGTGAAGTTCAATATCGTCATCGGCGACAGTTCACTCATCCACCTGGAGGAATTGCACGACAAAAAGACAATTCAACTTTAGGGAGTCGATCGCGAACCTGATTCACACTCTAAATAAACGTGAATTCGATGAGAGTTTTTCCGCTTCGTTGTTCACGGCTCCTGCCCCCCAACCCCCCAATTTTGGGGGACTTTCAGAGAGGAATTCTGGTTCAAAGTCCCTCACTCGTGGGGGATTTAGGGGGCGTTCCTAGATCTAAAAGCGAAGCGTTCCTCGAACTGACGCTAAATAAGAGGGATGATTGAGAACTCATTTATCTGTTCATCCCTCGTTTTTTATCGTTATGCCAAAAACCTCAACAGCCCTCACTTGCCCATTTTTCGCTTCATCTGATTCAACTCTTCTTGAGCTTCCCAGCGGGTAAACTGCTGCTCTAGCGGATCGGCTGAATTATGAATATGGTTCGTACTTTGATTCCAGCCATTGACCGCCCAGCGTTGTTCAGTTTGAGCCGCACGGGCCGTCTGAGCTTGCGTGAGTTCCGTTTGGACTTCTTGACGGCGCTTCTGAATTTTTTGCTGTAGCGCTTCCGTTTGCTTGAGCCGTTCCTTGAGCATTTCCATCTGTCCCCATTTCTGGTTGCCTTCTCGTAACAAAGCCGCCTCATGAGCTTGAGCAGGTTCCGCAAGATCCATCCGCCCGCCTGCTTTGGCTTTCTCAATACGAATGTGCCAGCGCTGAATCTCTTGCGCCGTGGTCAAAATCTCTTCTTGAAGCTGCTTCTCTTTTAACTGAAGGTCTGCCATCAGTCGCCGCGTTTCCTGCTCTTGATCACGCAGCTTTTCTTCGAGCGCCTGCAACTCAAGATGCGGATTGTTACGCAAAAACTCATCAAGTCGAGCTTCAAGAAACTGACTAAAATCGTCAAACAGACCCATGATTTACGGCTCCTGATCGCAAGTGGCTTCTAGGTTTTTCCTTAGTCTAATCGCTAAGGATCGTGAATTAAATGAACCCAGCGAATCAATTCACGGCGACCCAAACAAAACTTGTCTTCGCAGTTAAAAATCTTCTAGTCTACGAAGCCAGATTTTGCGCTTGTAAGAACGGTTTGAACCGCCAGTCAGAATTACGAGCTATTTAATTCTTGATCCCAAAAGCCGATCGCTACCCTAAAGCTTTTGTCCTGTAGAAAGCGTTCTCACCTGCCCATTGCGTCGCACAGTCGCATATTGTTTAGACACTTCCACCAAACTCCAACCGCTCGACCCGATGCTTTCACCAATGTAGTAGCGCTGAGTCACCCCATTCATCTCAAACAAAACAACTGATTTCGAGGGGTCAGCCCCTTCTAACACGCCCACCATCGTTCGCTGAGGGCCAGTCGCTTCTGATTGAGGCACGATCGGAGCCGCAGGTTGAACGCTCACCGGACGATTCGCCGTCGGAGAAAGTCGCTCTAACACACTAGCCAGCCGCGTCAAAATCTGATTTAGCTCACGATTGCGAGAATTGTCAGGCACACTGGCCGCCGGAGCAGCAGGCATATTAATTGTGATCGGCGCTCTGGGTAATGTTGTCGAAGACCTTGCCGGAGGCTGATTTTTGGGCACTGGCACCGTCGGCATCCCGCCATTATAAGGAGCAGTGGGCAGTCCTTCTGACTTACCTGTAGTCGCTTTGCGATCGATTGCCTCCAACGATCGCTGCACATAGGCAGAAAACTGAGCATTCGTATCGACGGGCTGAGGCGCTTGAGCCACCGTTGTAGGAGCCGGAGCAGAGGTCAACGCAGACAAAACGCGACCCGGAATGCCTTGTTGAATCGACCAGATCGCCAAAGCCGCGATCGCAGAGGTTGAACAGGTAACTATCAGGAGGCGATCGAAGGTGCTGCGACGAGGTTCGGGAGGTTTAGTTTTGGTGAGTTCGCCCAGTTCGGGGAGTGTCAGATCGTCAGTGTCGATTTTTGGCTTCCATTGAGGAAAGCTGGGAGCGCTCAACAGCCCTGAAGAGAGAGGCGGCGGGGCAATGTCTAGTTTGCGTTTGACAGGCGCTTCGACCGAAACGGGAGTCGCAGGCGGAACAGCACCCTCTAACAGTCGCTCAACATCATCAAACAGATCATCCATCAAGCGATCGGCAAAAGAATCGACCTGAAATGGCTCTGGTAGAGCTTCGGTTTGTTCCCAGGACTGAGCATCTAGAAGCGATTTTTGGCTGGTGACATCTTGAGGCATGGTTTTTATGAGAGTCGATCAAGACGGATAATTGGCTGACTGCACCCTTGAACTTCTGTATCTGTCACGGTCTGATCATTTTTCTCGATCGCGCAAATCTAATTAAAGCACTCAATCCCACTCACGAATCTATCTTTAGGTAGAGAGCACCTAAAAGTGAAGTATCGAGAGATGATACCCCAAAAGTCAACGCTTGCAGCACTTCCGCAAAAATTATCATTCCTCCAGAAATGACACCCACGGTTCTAGAAACTGCTTACTGAGATTACATGTGATATTAAATCAACCCGATTCTCAGTGACCAAGAAAAACAGTGTTACTTTTGGGTGAGCTTGCTTGTGAGGTGGAGGTGTTTTCGATTCGTCTTCTCCAAAAAGAGGCTTTTTAGAGAAGAGGTAGAAGCCCTTTGGCTTGACAACTCATACTCATTACGAGTACGCTTTGATTAATTCACTAATCGAGGAGCTTACCTATGTTGCCTAACCGAGAAGGACAGCGCGTTCCCAACGCTACATTTCACACCCGCAAAGACAACCAGTGGGTAGACATCACAACAGAAGAATTGTTTGGGGGGAAGACCGTTGTTGTCTTTTCGCTGCCTGGTGCCTTCACGCCGACCTGCTCCTCTACACACCTGCCGGGATATAACGAACTGGCCAAAGTTTTCAAAGCCAATGGGGTTCATGACATTGTTTGCATGTCAGTCAACGATACGTTTGTGATGAATGAATGGGCTAAAGATCAAGAAGCCGACCATGTGACGCTGATTCCTGATGGCAATGGTGAATTTACCGAAGGGATGGGCCTATTGGTAGACAAACATGATTTGGGGTTTGGCAAGCGATCGTGGCGCTATTCGATGTTGGTCAGAGATGGTCTGATCGAGAAGATGTTTATTGAGCCAGAAGAGCCGGGCGATCCGTTTGTGGTGTCTGATGCAGAGACGATGCTGAGTTATATCAACGATCAGGCGCAAAAACCCAAGCTGGTTTCTCTATTTGCAAAAGTGGGTTGTCCTTTCTGTGCGCGGGCTAAAGCGATGCTGCAAGATCACGGCATGGACTATGAGGAGATTGTCTTGGGTCGCGATGTGACGAGTCGTTCTGTCCGGGCGATGACGGGCGCGGCGACGGTTCCTCAGGTCTTTATCGATGGCAGGCTGGTCGGCGGATCTGAGGAGTTGGCGGCTTATTTGGGAGCGGTGTAAGAAGGGATGAGGGATGAGGAATGAGGAATGAGGGATGAGGGATGAGGGATGAGCGATCGCCGTTCAACCTTTTCATTCCATCATTTGAATTTCATTGCCCGTTGTTCATTCCTTCAGTTCTAGACTGCGCCATAGATACCAGGATGCGATCGTTCGATAAGGCTGCCACGGCTGTCCGAGTTGAGCGATCGCTTTTGAGTTGGGTAGGTCGGTTAGATTGTAGGCGCGACGGATGCCTGAGCGGATTCCTAAATCGTCAACGGGCAATACATCCCAGCGATGGAGTCTGAAGATTAATAGCATTTGCACTGTCCAGCGACCGATGCCTTTGATTTGGGTAAGTTGCTCAACGATCGCTTCGTCTTCTAGCGTTGCTAATTCTGATATCGTTGGCAATCCGTTGAGTGTTTGTTGGGCGAGATCTTTGATGTAGAGCGTCTTCGATCGAGACAATCCCACACTTCGTAAATCCTCGTCTGATGTGTTGAGAATCGCCTCTGCGGTCGGCACTCCAGAATACAAGGCTAAAAACCGGGTGTGAATTGCTTTTGCGGCTTTTGTAGACAGTTGTTGTGAGATGATCGATCGTGACAACGAAAACAATAAATCACCGGACTGTTGCGCCTGATCTAATGTGCAATCCCCAATTTGATCAATCAGGTTTGCCAAGATTGGATCAGACTGTTTGAGATGAGCAAGCGCGATCGTATAGTCCATTTTTTAGTTTGATTATTTTTGTTTGATGATCAAAGCTGATTTAACTGATCTCTTCACTCGATTCCCAGTCTCATCCACCTTACCGTTAATGGTTTTGCCTCGATAATACAGCGCTGACGAACTGCCACCATCCAGATTCATCGCCGTTTTGACTCCTAGACTTTTCATCAAGTCAGCGAGTTCTATGAGTGACATTCCCGAATCAGGTGAGGCAGTCTGAGCCACCATTACCCAAACGATCGCAGTGTCAGTTAGCCCGATCGCGCTTCTTGCATTCCGTTGATTGATGCCGATTGGGTCACGTCCATTACTCGGATCGATGAAGGCTTCTGACTCAGCAGTGAGTCTTGGCAACAAACGTGGGCCACCACCAATCGAACTTTTTAGCCGACATCCTAATGGAACTGGATCACGATGCAGCGCAAATGCATATCGAATCGTTTGATCACATTGATAGCGCCGAAACTCCGATCGATTCAAAATCCTCTCTAGATAAGGCTTCAACGTCGGATTCTCCATTAAGCGATCGTTCTCTTGAGGATTAGCCACCACTTGCCCTTTGAGAATGATATGAGAAGTCGATCGCTGGTTTTGAGGGTCAAAATATCCGCCGTTGATGACTGCAATTGCGCCTTCTCGTTGGGCAAACTGTTCGATCGTTTCGGTAGCCTCTGATAAAACAGGCATCACCTCAAATTGATTTTGCAACGGAATTTTAACAACATGAACAACGCTGTGAGAAAACGACCGTGATTCATATTGAATCGTTTGAGAAACCGAGCTTGACATAGAAATCGGAACCTGAGCAGATGGGAACGAAGAACGAAATACGAAGGCGATCGACAAACTTAATCCACCTAAAACCAATCCAATTTGCCAAGCTTTTCTCATATTCGCCTCTTCACTTGCCCTTCAGATCAGCCTGCTAAAATCAAACTGCAAAATTCGAAATCTACCATTCACACTGCTTTGAGTACGGTAAACCGAAGCCTGAGCGCTGACCGCCCCAGTTGCCAAGATGTTAAGTTTAGTTACATAAATAAAAGTTCACTTTGAACCATTTTGGACATTGGATTAGATCTTCTGGTACATGCTTTGACTCTCTCGATCGGCATAACTTTGAAGGATTCGTCTAAGCACCAAGTCTAAATCACAAGGATTGGTCACATTTATGAGCATCAAAGAAAACCCAACTCCGTCGCGCCCGCGCATCATTGGCAACATTTTGCTAGGTGTTTCTGGGTTGTTTCTCCTGGCAAATCTGTTTTTACCCAACTTGTTTGGGCCGCAGGTTCCGGGCGTTCCCTACAGTTTGTTTATCCATCAAGTCCAGGAAGGGGAAGTCGATCGCGTCTCAGTCGGTCAAAATCAGATTCGCTATCAGGTCAAAGGTGAAGCCGATCAGCCGGGTCAAGTCTTCTCGACCACACCAATTTTTGATCTCGAATTGCCCAAACTGCTCGAAGAAAAAGGGGTCGAATTTGCCGCCACGCCACCGCCCAAAAATGGCTGGTTCACCACACTTCTAAGCTGGGTGTTGCCTCCGTTAATCTTTATTGGCATCTGGCAATTTTTCATTGCACGCGGCGGCGGCGGGCCTCAAGGCGCACTGTCGATCGGCAAGAGCAAAGCCAAAGTCTATGTCGAAGGCGAATCAGCCAAAATCACGTTTGCAGACGTGGCTGGGGTTGAGGAAGCCAAAACTGAGCTAGTCGAAATCGTTGACTTTCTCAAAACACCCGCTCGATTTCTGCAAATTGGTGCCAGAATTCCCAAAGGTGTCTTGTTAGTCGGGCCACCTGGAACGGGTAAAACCCTTTTGGCAAAAGCCGTCGCAGGCGAAGCAGGCGTACCGTTCTTCAGCATTTCAGGATCAGAATTCGTCGAACTGTTTGTAGGCGTAGGTTCCTCTAGAGTTCGCGACCTATTTGATCAAGCCAAAAAGCAAGCACCCTGCATCGTGTTTATTGACGAACTGGATGCGATCGGCAAGTCCCGCAGCAGCAACGGATTTTACGGCGGCAACGACGAACGCGAACAAACCCTCAACCAGTTGCTCACCGAAATGGATGGATTTGCAGCAGGCGACGCGACGGTGATTGTTTTGGCAGCCACCAACCGCCCCGAAACGCTGGATCAAGCCCTGTTGCGCCCAGGTCGCTTTGACCGTCAGGTACTCGTCGATCGCCCCGATCTGTCAGGACGGGAAGCCATTCTCAAGATTCACTCTCAAAAAGTCAAGCTGGGCGATGATGTCAATCTGAAAGCGATCGCCACTCGCACCCCCGGATTCGCTGGCGCAGATCTGGCCAACCTGGTGAATGAAGCCGCCCTACTCGCCGCTCGCAACCGCCGCACAACCGTCGCTCAAGAAGACTTTGCTGAAGCGATCGAGCGCGTCGTAGCAGGCTTAGAGAAAAAGAGCCGCGTTCTCAACGAAACCGAGAAGAAAATTGTCGCCTATCACGAAGTCGGTCACGCAATGGTCGGCTACGCAATGCCCGGAAGTGGTCGGGTCGAAAAGATCTCGATCGTCCCTCGCGGCATGGCAGCCCTGGGTTACACCTTGCAGCTTCCCACCGAAGATCGTTTCTTGATGAACGAAGACGAACTGCGCGGCGAAATCACCACATTGCTGGGTGGACGATCGGCCGAGGAAGTCGTCTTTGGCAGCATTACCACCGGAGCCTCCAACGATTTGCAACGAGCCACTGACTTAGCCGAACGCATGGTCACCACCTATGGCATGAGCAAAGTGCTTGGCCCACTTGCCTATCAGCAACAGCAGTCCAACTTTTTGGGAGGATCGCCCAATCCGCGTCGAGCCGTCAGCGAAGAAACCTCCAAAGCGATCGATAGTGAAGTCAAGGAAATTGTGGAACAAGCCCACGATCGCGCCTTAGACATTCTCAAACAAAATCGCGAGTTGCTGGAAACGATCGCCCAAAAGCTGCTCGAAACGGAAGTGATCGAAGGGGAAGAGTTATATGCACTCTTAGGTCAGGTCAACAAAGTCGCTGTCTCCTAGTCTTCTCAGTCATTGCATCAGTAATTGAACGAAAGCAGGCGGAATTCTCATTGAGGTTCCGCTTTTGTTTTGTGCTCTCTGATAGTCTTTGACCTGCTGCTGTCTACAATGTGATTAGTGAATTAGTCAGCCATTCGCGCTATTCCAAAACCCATTTATCTTTTAATCATCCATCTGCTAAAAATGTCGGATTCTCAACCAGAAATTACGCCCGAAATCCTCCAAACGATCGACGTTCTAGAAGCGCTAGAAACTTTACTAGACAAAGCACCCAGCGAAGCGATCGAGCAAATTCTTCAAGACGCTTGGCTCAAGGTCAGTGAGACTTTTCCAGAAGACTTTAAGGAGGCAACACGAGAAGATGCTGGAGCAGAGGGATTGCGCCTCTACATTCGCGTCAAAGCCTTCTTTTCTAACCCAGCCAAAAATCGAATTAGTCCTGAAGACTTGGAAATCTATTATCAGCATCGGATGGAAGCGATCGACGAAGATTCTGCTGACTTTTCTACAGATGAACGGTAGCGATGGTAAATAAAGTGCTTCCACAGATGCCGATTTTAACAGTACAAGCCTTATGCTCTGAAGCAGCAAGCTTCTCAGCGATCGAGTCTCAGCATCCAGAGCCTATTCTCTATGGTGTCACAGACGGTAAAGCTATTGGAACATATTTGGAACAATTCAGGCTTTACTCAAAGGGAAAATATGAGTTTTTGGAGGGTAATTCAGCCAGTGGTATTGATTTTCCAGGCTTGCTTGTTGACGTAAAAGTAACCAGCGTCAGACAACCTCAGTCGCCATGCCCCTTCAAATCTGCACGACAAAAGATTTTTGGACTTGGATATTCTCTACTTGTTTTTGTCTATGACAAGTCAGACAATAGCACCATCCGCACAGCAACTTTAAGTATTCTGCACACCATCTATGTCACTGCCGAGAGAACAGCCGATTTTCAAACTCCAATGCTTTGCAGTGGCGGCTTCAATATGGGAGAGTCCTTGAGCGAGCCGGGCAAGAAGAAGGTGTTGTTGCTGTTTATAGAGCGGTTGTATGACTCAGGTTGTCTCTAAGTCAAAATTAGAGTATGGAGACTTTCAAACTCCATTAGAGTTAGCTGAAAAAATTTGTCATAAGTTGTTAGAGCTTGGTGTAAACCCTGACATTATTGTCGAGCCAACCTGTGGCATTGGTAACTTTATTCAAGCTTCTGCACATTTATTTCCATCAGCCAGTAAAATCATCGGAGTTGAGAGAAACCAAAACTATTTACAAGAAATTAGAAAAAATAGTCGGCTACAAGACAAAAGAATTCAAATTCAGCCAGGAGATTTCTTTGAGTTTGATTGGTCTTCAGTGATGAAAACTCAATGTAGCGAAAAAATTCTGGTATTGGGGAACTTTCCCTGGGTTACTAACTCTCAACAAGGAATGACTGGGAGCAGAAATTTACCTAAAAAGACTAACTTTCAAAATCACAACGGTTTGGATGCCATTACAGGTAAAAGCAATTTTGACATTTCTGAGTGGATGTTGATTAACGCTATCCAATGGTTGCAGAAACAGGATGCCTATCTTGCAATGCTATGTAAGACTTCTGTTGCAAGAAAACTATTAAATTATATTCAGTCCAAAAATTCAAATCTTTCTTACTGCTCAACTTACAAAATAGATGCAAAGAAATATTTCAACGCAACTGTTGATGCTTGTCTTCTATTCTGTAAATTTGACTTGGATTCACAAAACTACTTCTGTGACGTATTCAATAGTCTTGAGGCGGATACTCACTACCGGATAGGTTATCGAAATAATATTCCAATTAGAGATACAGGCTCTTTTGATCAATTAGAAAATCTACATGATCCCAAGAGGGAAGCGAAATGGCGATCGGGCATTAAGCACGATTGCTCAAGTGTAATGGAATTTCGTAAAGTTGATAATGCATTTATGAATGGATTGGGAGAAGTTGTTGATATTGAAGACACTTGCCTGTTTCCTTTAGTCAAAGGTTCTGATGTTGCACAAAACCGCATAAAAAGCATTAATCGCTATGTTTTGGTCACTCAAAGATTCGTTGGTGAGCCAACTGAATATATCCAAACTTTAGCTCCCAAAACCTGGAACTATTTAGAGACTCATTCGGACTATTTAGAGAACAGAAAAAGCAAAATTCATCAGAAGAGTTCTCGTTTCTCTATCTTTGGAGTTGGCTTGTACACGTTTGCGCCCTGGAAAATTGCAATATGTGGACTCTACAAAAAACTAGACTTTCGGTTGGTTGGGCAAATGAACGGCAAACCAATTGTTTTTGACGACACCGTTTACTTTCTCAGTTTTGAAGATGAACAAGTTGCTACTCAAACACTTACACTTTTAACTTCTTCGCCAGCAATAGACTTTTACTCCTCTTTGATCTTTTGGGATGAAAAACGCCCAATTAAATCCAGCATCTTGAACAGTCTAAACTTACCTGCTTTAGCAGAAAGACTAGCCTCAAAATTGTAAGAAATTAGGGCGTTGCTGATTGGAGGGATGAATCTGTTGGGAAGTGTCAATCTTTCCGCCCCCTAAATCCCCCAAAAATGGGGGACTTTGAACCTTGGGGTTCCCTCCGTGGGGCAATTCATCCCCTGATTCAGCAACGCCGAAATTAGCTATCAGGTTAAAACCATCAGACTGAAAGTTTTTGAATACCTGTCGTTAAACAGTTGACTAGCCTCTACTTTGTTAGCCTAGATTTTGAGTGATGGCGGTTGAGCGATCGACAAATTAGATAAATTAATCTACCTTGTGATTGTCAATGCCCAAGTTTCGGTGAAACGTTAGCGCTCCGACCTGTCGATCGCCCACCATCCAATTTTTCACCCGACTCGGCACCAACTCAAATTCGGTCTGGTTAATTTGCGCCAGTTCACTCAAAAACTCGTCCCAGGTGATGTGATCAAGCTGCATATAAATTGACTTTAGCGAAATGGGATGTCCCCAAGCAATCGCTTGCCCAACTGCCAAGCTCGCCAACTTTTGCCAAATCGGAAAGACCCGCTCCACCAGACTGCCGCTCAACTCAGGAAACTGACTCAACAATTCGCCCTGAGCGATCGCTTTGCGAAACTTTTGCAGCATGTCATATCGCGTCACATAGGGATTAAACTCGCCCACCTGCGATCGCAAATCGCCCCATTCACTCTTACGGACTTCAATAAATTTATCGATGGCCGCCAAAATTAAGTCTCGTTCTGCTTGACGATCAAGATTCGCCGGAAGCTGAATTTCCTCGACTTCTAAAGCTTTGTTGGTTGATTTAGCCACGGTGAAATGGGTGAGGGCGATTGTTCATCCAATCAGATTAGCAAGGAGCGGCTGTTTTCTCCACCCCAGACGTTTGACAAGCTTCGATCAGTCCATCAAGACCCTGGACGATCCAAATTTTGGTGTTGAGTTTTTGTTCGAGATCTTCAACACGCATGTCATCTAAAAACACGGTATCACCATGCTTCAACATCAAAGAAGGCAGCAGAATCCCATCCTGTAACTCCTGACCCTGCAACGCTTGTAAAATATCCTGCCCAGTCAGTAAGCCCGTCACCGTCATCGTTTGACCCCAATATTGACTATTGAGTGCCACCATTTTCACTGTTAGACCTTGAACCTGATTGAGTCGGCTCAAGATCGGCTGAAAAGCTTGCTCGACCGCGTTGCCCACAATCCATGTAAAGGAACGAGGAGACACCTTTTTAGGAAGCCGTTTTGCCTGTGACTGAAACTCTTTCAAAAATTGCCGAATCGACCCCACTCCATTACCAATCTGCGGATAGTCTTCGTAATGGGACTCCGGCGGCAACGCCTGACCCGCAATCAAAAACCATTCATCTGCCAGCCACACGATCGTCGAGCCATATTGTTGTTTGAACTGTTGTTGAAGCTGCTGCACTTGAGCAATCACTTCTTGAGCCTTTTCGCGAGTCACCGGAATCAACTCATCTTGATCAGGACGAAAGCGCGTCAATCCCACAGGCACCACGGCTACAGAAGCGATCGCCGGGATCTCCCCTCTGTGAAACTGCGCCAGATCCAACAGCGTGCGCGTCAGATGCTCGCCATCATTAATTCCAGGGCACAACACGACCTGAGCATGAATCTGTAAATCGCGATCGTCAAACCATTTCAACTGCTCCAAAATTTGCCCCGCTCGATCGTTCTTGAGCAACCGGGTTCTCACAGGGGCTTCCGTCGCGTGGATTGAGACAAACAAGGGAGACAGCCGCATTTGTTCGATGCGCTCCCATTCTCGCTGCGTCAAGTTGGTCAGCGTCAAATAACTGCCATACAAAAAGCTCAGACGATAATCGTCATCTTTGAAATACAACGTCTGCCGCATTCCAGGCGGTTGCTGATCGATAAAGCAAAACGGACAGCGATTGTTGCACTGGATCAAGCCATCAAACAAAGCCGTTTCAAACTCCAACCCCAAATCTTCGTCGTAGTCTTTCTCAATCTCGACTTGATGAGTTTTGCCACTCGCGTCCAGCACTTCGAGATCCAGCACTTCATCCGCACAGAGAAACTGATAATCGATCAAGTCACGCGGCTTTTGCCCGTTGATCGAAACCAGACGATCGCCCGACTCAAAGCCAATTTCTGCGGCGATCGAATTGGGCAACACAGCCGTAATTAAAGCCGGACGAATGGAAGAATCGCTCATGGAAGTTGGGAAGCTAAATGTCTAATCAGCGTTTGAAAACCGTGGTGAGAATGACCGTGACCGTCGCAGACGCAATCAGCGTAAAAGCCAGTTGCACGACCCATTGAGTCGCCTGTTGATAGTCACTAAAGCGATCGTTAAACCGTTCCCCATCACTAGACAGCTTATCAACTCGATCAGATAGCTGATCCAGCCGCTCCAAAACCTGTTGCTGAAAGTCTCTGTCTCTAAAATTTCGTTGGTCGTCGTCGGATTGCTCGGTCATGATCCTTTCACCCGTGCTTTTCTTATTCTAAGCCTCCTGAGTCAGACGTTTTTCAGCATGTCTGTCGCGATCGCCAATAACAACACCACACCGAACGTCAGACGATACCAGATAAAAACCAGCGTATTTTTGGTTTGCAGATAGCGCAACAACCAGGCGATCGACAAATAAGAAAAGATAAACGTTGAGACAATTCCCCCTAGCAAAGGCAGCAATTCATCGACATTCCCGATCGCTTTTCTCGCTTGATAAAGGGTAGCGATCGTCAAGGTCGGAATTCCTAACAAAAAAGAAAATCGAGCGGCGGTGTCTCGCTTCAGTCCCAAAAACAAGGCTGTCGTCAAGGTAGACCCCGATCGAGAAGCCCCCGGAAACAAAGCGATCGTCTGCCCTACCCCCACCAAAATTCCGTCCTTAATTTGCAGTGACTCAAAGCCGCGTTTACGCTTGCCGATTTGTTCTGCCAAACCCAGTAGCAGAGCCATCACGATCGACATCACCGCAATCACCAGAGGCGTTTCTGGAATTTTGTCATTGAGCAGTAGCCCACCGACTAATGCAGGAATCGTACCCACTCCAATACCGACCAGCAGTTTCCACTCTTCACGCTGCCAATCTTTTTCCCGAAATGCTGACCAACCACCCGTCACAATCTGCTGAATATCTGACCAAAAATACATCACGACCGCAATCACACTACCAAACTGAATCGCATCAATAAAATACTTTTGCTGCGTCCAGCCAAACACATCCCGAAAAATCAACAAATGAGCCGTGCTGCTAATCGGCAAAAATTCTGTGATTCCCTGAACGATGCCCAGCACGATCGCCTGAAACAAACCAACCAGCAGATTATTTTTTGGAGCGTCGGCAGCTTGTAGCAAGAAGTGCCCAGCGTTGAATAAAGCGCCCCAATCGGGGTTGAGTTCAAAAAAGTTCATGCGTTCCTGTGGAGTGATTGAGCGATCGGGGTCGTCTTTGCGCGACTAGTCTATCCGAAACTTGTGTCTTAGCAGCTAAGTTTCTATGACTCTCTGCTGATCCAGTCAATGATTTGCGATCGCACTCCGGAAAATCCGCTAAAATCAGAAATACCCCCAGGGGGGATAAGCTTCTTAAGATTTATTACAGAGTTACGACGTTTAACCGACCGAAGTCTGTATGGTAATGTTAAGTTAAGTAAATAAAATTAATCAGAAATAAGAATCCCTTGATTTCCTACCCGTACACTTCTAACCCTATTTATCAACCTCAGACCTCCGAAGCAATGGCTTCTGCTGAGAGTGCACCCGCTGTTCGACCCTGGTTGGTCTTTGGGGGCGCAGTGTTTCTGGTTGCCGTGCCTGTCTTCTTTGAAGCGCCTTTGGTTCGAGCATTGCCTTTGGTAAGTTTGGCGTTGACCGCAGGCTGGCTCTGGCTAGGTTCAAAGCTCTCATCTAAACTCAACACTCAGATCTGGGGAGACCTAATCACAGGATTTGCTTGGACTTGGATGGCGGGATCGGTCTACTGGGGATGGCTGCGCTGGGAACCGACCTTACATTTACCCGTAGAAGCGATCGCCCTGCCGATCGCCCTTTGGGGGCTGTCGCGTGGGCTGTGCAAGGTAGGCAACCTTTTCTATCTGGGTTCCCTGTTTGGCACGGTGTTGACTGACCTTTATTTCTACCTGGTTGGTTTGATCCCGGCTTGGCGACAGGTGATGCAGACCGAACCGGATCTTGTTCGCCCAATTTTTCAGCAAGCGATCGCTCAAGTTAACACTGCCTGGGGGCTTTTTTGGGTCGCTATCCTAGCAACAATTCTCTTTAGCGTCGGTATTTTTTCTTTTAGGCCCCAAAAGTTGCATTGGTTAGCGTTCAGTGGAGCAGTTCTGAGTACAATCTTGGTAGATGGTTTATTCTGGCTTGCGGCTTCTCTCGCTTGAGCAAAGCTTTAGTAGGTCAGTAATATCACGCTTGAAAGAAAATCTCATCCTTGAGAAGTTGAAAAGTTGAGTAGCCCAAAGATGCGTAGGTTACTTGTTTTCAGGCGTGAACACTGACACGTTTTGCGATGTCAGGATGCATCATAGGAAAGACTTATTGACTTCTAAACCTGTGGTGACTTTGCAACCCACTCCTCACCTTGTATTACGGACTGATTCTGGAAGTCGTCGTTTTCCCCTGGTTGGCGGTAACTGTTGGACGATCGGACGTAGTGAAGATAATAATTTTGTGCTGTCCGATCGTTGGATCTCGCGCAACCATGCCATGTTGCAGTCAATGGAGACAGGCGAGTTCTATCTGATCGATTTAGGAAGTCGCAATGGCTCTTTTGTCAACGGACGACGAGTGAGCATTCCGGTAACGCTGCAAAATGGCGATCGCTTGACGTTTGGGCAAACAGAGCTTGAGTTTTACTGCCCGATTCATCATCCTACCGACCCTTCGATGGGGATAGACTCCAAAGAATTTACCGCGACCGCGACGCTGCATATTCGACGACTGATTTCTGTGCTGGTTGTGGATATTCGAGACTTCACAGTTTTGACGCGCCAGCTAGACGAAAAGCTACTTTCAGAAGTGATTGGCACCTGGTTTCGGCGGGCGGGCGACATTATTCGCGAGTACGGAAGCTGGGTTGACAAGTACATCGGTGACGCAGTGATGGCAGTCTGGACGCATGGCCCCCAGGGAGTCAGCCGCGACGAAATGCTGAGAATCTTTCAGGCAGTGGGGGCCCTGCATACGATGACTAGCAATCTTTACAACCAGTATCCCTTACCCTTTCCTTTACGCATTGGCGCTGGGATCAATACAGGCTACGCGATGGTTGGCAATACAGGGAGTGGCGATCGCCCCGATTACACTGCCCTCGGAGATACCGTCAATGCTGCCTTTCGCCTCGAATCTTCAACCAAACAGATCGGTCTAGATATTGCTTTGGGTGAAACCACTTACCATCATCTTTCGACCCTGGTGGCAGATGCTCAGTTTTTTGAGCAATACACCGTTCACCTTAAAGGCTACGACGTTCCGACGCTGACTCATGCCTGCTCATTTGCGGATCTCGATACGTTTCTACAACTCAAAGTTGGATCAAATAGTTAACCCAGTGTCGAGTTAACTTTCATTGCTCAAGCGTCTGAATCTTCAGAATTGATTTGGATTTGAGGAATTCAATTTCTCAAACTTGAAAACTCAAACCCTCTGATTAAGAGTTTGTATCACGGAGATGATAGGCTCTAATAAAAGCTGTGTCGAGAGTCTGCTCGATCGAGTGGGAGGGAAATTAACATGAAACGTTTCGTTCGATTTATCGCCACCTTGAGCCTGATTGTATGCCTGGGTTGGTTTAGCGCGTCTCAGAGTGCAACGGCTGCAAATCTGAGCAATTTTGGGTCTGTCCGTCCGTCTGCTGTGCTGGCTGCCGAGCCGCTTCGCAATGCGGTTGAAGATAAAATGGCAACAGACTATGGTAAAAAAATTGACCTAAACAACACCAATCTTCGAGCGTTCCGCCAATATCAGGGCATGTATCCAACGCTGGCAAGTCTGATCTTCAAAAATGCTCCCTATGAAAGCGTTGAAGATGTCCTAAAAATTCCTGGGTTGAGTGAGAAACAAAAGGAAGTTTTGCAAGCCAATTTGAACAATTTCACGGTTAGTGAAGTCTCGAAGGAGCTTGTAGAAGGTGACGATCGCATCAACAACGGGATTTATCGCTAAGATTCAAAAAATCTACGTGTTCTAATTTTTCGCTCTCTGCACGATCGGGCTGTCCCAGAATGCAGAGAGTGTTTTTATAGCTGCCTCTAAGATGTCAGATTTAAGATGTCAGATTTCAACTCATTCGACGTGCTAGTGATTGGGGCGGGGGCTGCGGGTCTCTACACTGCTCTGTGTCTGCCTGCTCACTTTCAAGTCGGACTGATTACCAAAGATCAGATCTCTCGCTCTGCCAGTGATTGGGCACAAGGCGGCATTGCGGCAGTGATTGATCCCCAGGATTCGACGGCTCTACACCTCGACGATACGCTGAAGGCGGGGGCGGGTCTGTGTGACTACCAGGCGGTCAAGTTTCTGGTCGAGAATGCGGCTGAGTGCATTCATAATTTAGTAGACATGGGGGTGGCGTTCGATCGTCAGGGTTCCAATCTGGCTCTGACGCTAGAAGCGGCCCATTCACGGCGACGAGTCCTTCATGCTGCTGATACGACGGGTCGAGCTGTCGTCACAACGCTTACTGAACAGGTTCTCAGCCGTAAAAATATTCACATTGTCGCTCAAGCCTTTGTCCTTGACCTTTGGCTAGATTCAGAACAAACCTGTCAGGGTGTCAGCGTTGTTTATGAGGGGCAGGTTCACTGGATTCGGGCAGGTGCAGTGATTTTGGCAACGGGCGGCGGGGGACAGGTATTTGCGCAAACGACCAATCCAGCCGTAAGTACAGGAGATGGGGTCGCGATCGCGCATCGGTCAGGGGCAATTTTGCGAGATTTGGAATTTATGCAGTTTCACCCGACGGCACTGACTCAGCCAGGAGCACCCCGCTTTCTGATTAGCGAAGCGGTGCGGGGAGAAGGCGCACATCTGGTCGATCGTCTGGGGCATCGATTCGCGTTTGATTACCACCCGGCTGGAGAGTTGGCTCCTAGAGATGTGGTGAGTCGAGCGATTTTTAGCCATTTGCAAAAGACGGAAGCAGATCCCGCCCTAGCAAATGTGTGGTTAGATTTGAGGCCGATCGCTCCTGAGACCATTCGTCACCGCTTCCCAAATATTATTCAAGTCTGTCAGCGCTGGGGGATCAACGTCTTTGAGGAGCCGATTCCGGTCGCCCCGGCAGCCCACTACTGGATGGGGGGCATTGAGACAGATTTGCTAAACCGCACGTCGATTTCAGGACTGTATGCGGTGGGTGAAACGGCCAGCACGGGTGTTCATGGGGCCAATCGCCTTGCTAGCAATTCACTATTAGAATGTCTGGTTTTTGGGGCGCAGTTAAAGTACCTGGAATTAGATGTAAGCGCAATCTCTTCAAGTTACCCCCAAGGGATTGCTGCAACTGCTGCATCCGTTGTCCACTTTGTCGCCGCTGACCTCGAAAAAATTCGGCTACTTCGCCTAGAACTGCCCAAACTCGTCTGGCAAGGAGCCGGGATCTGTCGAGAGCAGAAAGTTTTGCAGGAAGCGATCGCTCAACTTCATCTCTGGCAACAAGAATTTGCCCAACTCTCTCTGACACAAAGCCTGTTAAATCTATCTCCCGGCCAAACGCTCAAATTTGATGCCGCCGACGCAGATGCTCACCTTCGGGCTTGGGGCGAACTCTACAATCTGCTGGATATCGCTGATCTGATTCTCAAAAGTGCTGCCTACCGCACCGAAAGTCGGGGGGGACACTATCGATCGGACTTCCCCAACTCGTCTTTGGAATGGCAGATGCATACAATGGTTCGGCGGGAAGCAGAGCGCGATCGCTGGTGGACAGCACCCGTAAGAAGGGATAAGGGATGAGGGAAAACTTCGATGAGATGAAAAAACTACAAATATTTTTGGACGACTTCCCAACCTGTCAGGGAGACTAATACGAAGGCAACGCAGAGAAGGGCATTTACGCCGATGTGGAGCGGTTTTGCCCAGGGACGATCCGGACTAATTTGCACAGCGCTCCAGGCTGAGACAAACACTAACTCGACGACAGCAATTCCGACCGGAAGATGGCTGGAATGACCCAAACTGCCGTAATGTCCCAGGGTGCCGACAATGCCGATCGCCAACAGCAACAACACCAGCCCTGCCATGATGCCCCCCGTTACAAAGTGGAAGGGTCGCAACCAATCGGGACGCTGCTGGCGCGTCGCAAACAGGGCAACTCCAGTAACAGCCTGGATCAGATAGGCAACGATCGTAAAGCCCATTGACCAGGCAGCAATTTTCCACAGCCAGATAAAAGAGGGTAGATCCAAAATAGTTAACTCAGTACAGCACCCTCATTGTCCTAAAAAATGCAGTGACTGATCAAGCCACCGCAGGAGTTTGGTCACATTTCATTCGTTACAGATTTGGCACAGAAGTGATTTGATGCAGCTTTGGGCAATCGTAACTTTCAAGGGACTTCGGAACAATTTTTCTTAAAGAGCAATTTTTTAGAGTGTCAATCAGGTCTGACTCAAGCCAAGCTATCTACTCAGCAGAGGTTAAAACGGGCGTGGCAGCAATGCCTTCATTGCGACGTTCCTGTTCTTGGGTGGAAACTGCTGGTGACTTGCTGCCTTCTTCCACACACAAGGTTGAGCAAGCGATCGTATCTGAGAGAATGGCACTCGCCATCATGCCCGTATGAATTTCAAGCTGGGCATCAGACACCGCCTCAAACAACAAACGCTGACCCGGAAAAACAACCCGCTCAAAGTACCAGTTAGGAATGTTGGTGATGCGGGCAATTTGCATCTGACTTGTAGCGTTGACATAGCAGCAAAGCAGCTTGGTCGCAGTGTCAGAAGGGACGGGATCAAAAATCTGAGCCATAGGTTTCATGGAGAGGACTCCATCTTTGAGGTGAGTGGCTTAACGCTAACACTCTGCGATCCCAGGTGACTGTAAATCCCACTACCAATGGCTTTTTCTATTGCAAATTCTTTCTTAAGGTAGAGCAATGTCAAGGATTGTCTCTATGCTTAATTAATAAATTTTGAGTAAGGAGTGATGAAAGGGCGATCGCAACCCTTATCCATCCGTGATCCTGGCAAAACTTAACCCAAATCGATCCACAGGAATCAGAAGCAGTGGTATCGTAAAGTTATATGACAACACTTTTCAGAATCTTTGACCAAACATCTATTTAGATCCACCCCTTGATCTCAGAAACACATCAGCAATTTCTCATAAACTAAAAGTGAGAAGGTTTGCTGAAACTTGCAGGTTTTGACTTGCTCATTTGAGACTGAGATATCCTTAAACCGCCAACCAATAATGGAAAATCGAATTCTCTACGTCCGCCTTCCGTGTAACCCGATTTTTCCCATCGGCGTGGTCTACCTGGCAGATCACATTCACAAGCAGTTTCCCCACGTTGAACAAAAAATCTTTGACCTGGGTACCGTTCCCCCACTAGACTTTGCGGCCGCTCTGGATGCCTGCATTGATGAATTTCAGCCCAGCCTGCTGGTTTATTCTTGGCGAGACATTCAAATTTATGCGCCTGTGGGTGGACGGGGTGGAAATCCTTTGCAGCATACGTTTGAGTTCTTTTACTCGCTCAATCCGCTGGTCAAGATGAAAGGCGCGATCGGTCTGCTAAAAATCGCAACAGGCTACTATGGCGAGCTTTGGCGCAATTTGGGCTTAATCAAGCGAGGCGTAAAACGAGCGAAACGCTACAATCCCAATGCTCGTGTGGTTGTAGGCGGTGGTGCCGTCAGTGTTTTTTACGAACAGGTCGGAAAAAGCTTGCCCAACGGGTCGATCATCTCAGTCGGTGAAGGGGAAGCGCTTTTAGAAAAGCTGGTGCGGGGTCAAGATTTTTCTGATGAGCGGTGCTATGTGGTGGGTGAGACGACTCCCCGCGATCGCATGATTCACGAAGCGCCCGCTAATATTGAGAAAACGGCCTGCAACTACGATTACATTCAGAGTATCTGGCGTGACTTTGAGTATTACTTTGAGTCTCAAGATTTCTATGTAGGCGTGCAGACCAAGCGGGGCTGCCCTCATAACTGCTGCTACTGCATCTACACGGTGATCGAAGGTAAGCAGGTGCGGATTAATCCGGCTGAGGAAGTCGTGGCTGAGATGAAACAGCTTTACGATCGCGGTATTCGTAATTTCTGGTTCACCGACGCTCAACTGATTCCCGCCCGCAAGTATATGGACGACGTGATCGAGCTACTGCAAAAAGTTCTCGACGCAGGCATGAAAGACATTCACTGGGCTGCTTACATCCGAGCCGACAATCTCACGCCTGAACTGTGCGATCTGATGGTCAAAACAGGGATGAATTACTTTGAGATTGGCATCACTAGTGGGTCTCAAGAGTTGGTTCGCAAAATGCGGATGGGCTATAACTTGAGAACCGTTTTAGAAAACTGCCGCGATTTGAAGACTGCTGGATTCAACGACCTGGTTTCGGTGAACTACTCGTTTAACGTGATTGATGAGCGTCCTGAAACAATTCGTCAAACGATCGCCTACCACCGTGAGCTAGAGAAAATTTTTGGGGCCGACAAAGTAGAGCCTGCGATCTTCTTTATCGGACTCCAACCCCATACCCACCTTGAAGAATTTGCCTTCAAAAATCAGATTCTCAAACCTGGGTACGACCCGATGAACATCACGCCCTGGACGGTTCGCAAGCTGTTGTGGAACCCTGAGCCATTGGGATCATTCTTTGGGCAAGTCTGTCTGCAAGCGTGGCGGCAAAACCCCAACGACTTCGGGCGCGAAGTGATGAATATTTTAGAAGCGAGACTGGGACGTGCAGACTTAGAAGAGGCTCTAACGGCCCCGATCGCACCCAAACAACAGGCTCTAGCAAGCGTTGGCGCGAGAAAGTGAGGATTTAATGCTGGAAGGTTCCATTCTACAAAGGTTGAGGTCTGCTCACCAGAGCGGGCACTCAGGGAAACGTCCCTTAAACTTTGGGGTTTACTACAAAAACACGCTGGTCTCTCTCTGTCACGCCCTAGAGGACTGCATTCTCACCTGTAGCAGTGCGCCCCTCGTGGTGACTGCCTTCCAGCGTGGCAAATGGTATCTCCAGGAAGCCGATCGCTATGCTGAACTAGCTGATCGATCCCGACAGGTGGTGATCATGGCCTCCCACGACACAGGCTTTGCAGAACATCCGACCAGCCAGCGATCGAATGTCTCTCTGGTAGAACTGGAACAAACTGACCCTGTTTCTCAAGAGTGGCACTTGATGATTTTTGCGCCTACCTATACTGCGATGGTGCTTTGTCAAGAGCTTTCGGTCGAAGACTACGGTGAGAAAGGGGTTCCGACCGAAGATCTCGATCGTAAGTTTTACGGGTTTTGGACGTTTGAATCCAATCTAGTTAAGGAAACAGTAGAACTCACGATCGACCATCTCGGACGCTACAATTCTGACCTTCGCCAGCAGCTCACTGCCAGAGTGCAAGAAATTAGCACCGAGGCTAAAGCAGCCGATCGCGATGACATTTACACCGCTGTCTCGCTGGTGATGGAATACCTGAAAACGGGTCAGCAGGATTTGGAGTCTGTCTCGACCGCTCATCGTCACGAAGCTTTAGATAACAATTTAGTGTCTAATGAGTTGCAGGCATTTTTGAGGCTGGCTCAACTAATTGACCAAACTGACCTCAGTAATCCGATGGCCGCCGCAGAAGTGACGACGCTTGGAGAAGCAATGGCGCAACTGCTCGATCTTCCTTCGTGGCAGTTAAATCGATTGAGGCTGGCGGGTTTGCTGCATCGACTGGCCTTTTTACAGCGATCGGACAGCGTTTTGAGTGCCGGAAGTTTTGCCCGCTATTCTGAAAGTGAACCAGACGCGCCGCCCAGTTGCCCGATCGTGCCCGGAGCGCAAATTCTCAGAACCATGCAGCGGTTAAAGGCGATCGCCACCATCATCACTCACCAAACCGAACGCTGGGACGGACAAGGCCAACCTGCGGGGCTAGCGGGCGACGAAATTCCTTTAGAATCTAGAATTCTCGGACTTTTGGCCGCTTTTCAGCAGCAGCTTGCTAACCATCGAGCGAATCCAGCCCTGACTCCAGAGGCGTGTTTTACCCAAGCGTTAGCAGCCTGTCAGTCAGAACAGGGCGATCGCTGGGATCCAAAACTCGTTGATGTGCTCACCCTGTTGGTGAGTGGAATGCAACAAGGGTTGAGTCTACCGATCAGCCTGCCCAAAATTGCAGCGGGGATGTGGCTGCTCGACTCTCACTCAGACGAAGACCTGCTCAAGTTGTCAGAATTCGAGCAGATGGTGGACATGGCAATCGAACAGGTTTAACAGCATGGAGCTTCAAGTAGTGCGATCGGACAAACTCAAGCATTCAGCCGGGGCAGATTTACAGGACGAAGATCTCTCTAACGCGGATCTCAATGGCGTTAATCTCGCAGGCGCAAAACTCACAGGTGCAGACCTCACAGGCTCCAAACTCTCAGGCGCATCTCTAGATGGTGCGAATCTAATCGGCTGTCAGCTAGTAGGCACTGACCTGCGGGCCAATCTGATGGGGGCAAACCTCATGCAAGCCGACCTAACCGAAGCTGATCTGCGAGGCAGCAACTTGCGTGGGGCAAACTTGATGCGGGCCCGGTTGACTCGGGCCACGCTGACGGGTGCTTTCTTAAGTGGCGCAAACTTGATGGGCGTGAGCTTTCAGGGGGTTGACCTGCGGGGTGCTGATCTGCGAGGTGCAAATCTGAGTGGCGCAAATCTTCACGGCGCAAACTTGAGTCAGGCAGATTTGCAAGGAGCACTCTTGACCGAAGCGAACCTGGAGGAAGTTGACTTACAGGGTGCCAATCTAGCAGGCGCAAATTTGGCGGGCGCAAACCTTTTGTGTGCTGAGTTAGAAAATGCAAATTTGGAAGGCGTGAATCTTACAGGAGCCTGTCTAGTAGGAACGAAATTAGATGGGTCGATTCCTGATAGCGCAGTGTCTCATTCCTAGTGAGATCGCCCCTATTGCCAAAGTCCCCACCAGCCCAGCCAATGGATTGCGATCGACACCTGTGACCCACTGGGGCACCTGATTAGAGAATTGGATCACCTGTCCCACATTCAAGATGTAATAGCCCCAGACCAACCCGCCATGTAGCCCGATCGATAGACCCAATCGACCTTGAGTGGCGCGTTTTGCCCACACTAAAGCAGCTCCCAGCAAAATCAGGGCAGGAACTTGAGCAATTCCTCTAGGCGCGTGGAGGAGTCCGAAGACGACAGCACCAATCCAAAGTGCTGTTTGGGGGTAGTCTCGCTCTAACTCGTCCAACAGCCAGCCACGAAACAAAAGCTCTTCAGCAAAACCAACCCCCAGACCCGTGAGGGAGCCTTCCAAAATCATTTGAGCTAGAACGGGAGACGATCGCCACTCTACCCAGCCCAAAATCCCTAAAAATCCAAACATTGCCAGTAGACAAATCGACCCTAACCCCAAACCTGTTAGAGTGTTGAGTGCATTTTTGCGGGTGCTGCTCAGTCCATAACGTTTGAGAAGAGGCTGTTGATAGACATAGTGCCCCCAAAGTCGAACTAGAAGAATAAATTCCAGGTACAAAAGAACTAGCGTAATGATCGAAGCCGCATTTGTATCAGACACTCCCCATTGAATTAAGCCAGCCAAAGGCAGCCATGCACAAAGTAAAATAGACAAAAATATCCCGATCCGAAGTGGGGCGGGATAAGTAGGTATACGATCGAGACGGCGCTTCAAAGTGTTTAGAATTATTCGTCAGGCTCGATCGTACTGCTCAAATTGTTGGCTTTAAGCGTTTCGCTGTAAAACTCAGCATGCTCTTGAGCACAGGTAATCACCAACGCCAATCCGCTATTATGCGCTTCCATCATGATACTCACAGCCTGTGGTTGTGTCAGACTGGGAACTGTTTTCATGAGAACCTGCACTACATGCTCCATTGGATTGTGATCATCGTTGTGGAGCAATACACGATAGCGAGGCGCGAGTTTACGGGACGTTGAACGCTTTTCAATAGTTTCAACAGACACAGTTCTCTTCTCTCCGTAAGCTATCAACTACATTAATCGGGCTGATTCTTTAACCATAATGATCTTTTTCATCACCGACAACCCCACGATAGACTCCTTCGTCAGAGACAAACCGTGGTTTTGACTTGAGCAAGCTCTTATAATCAGCCCCGTCTCCTACCTTAACGCTTCTTCATAACAATTCACCACACAAGTCAGAAATCCCTGCCCAATAGCGGCATTATCTTGATAAACCACCGCACTTCAACGGTAGCACTTAACTCCAATAGAACTTTAGAATCGTTAAACCACCGTTACGCTCCAAATAGACCTTATGGATTTTGCCTCACAATACGCTCATTCAAAGGATGGGAGAGGTCACTTTCAGCCATCTCAGATTGTTTGCTTAGAGCATGAGACGACTCGCTTGTATGCAGAAGTTGTGCAGATTGTGGAGGTTCGGCAACTCTGCTGGGCACGCCCTCTTGTGTTGATTATGGGGTCAGATTCAGAGAGAATGCTTCAGGCGATCGACCCCAAAAACCTACAGGATTTGCGTCAAGGTGCAGATCTGCTGCTGCCTGCGATTTTGTTTCGGCAAGCGTTGGATGTGGAGGTGATCCCACTGTTGTCACAGCTTTATCGCTCAGAAGGAGACTGGGAGGGACATGAAGCGATTTCTCCAAGTTCCCCGCAAGCGATCGCCGCTCGTCAGTCACTTAACCAATTGATTCGTCAAATTTGGCAGGCACACCCGGATGTTTTTTGCGATCAGTAAAACTGTGACCAACGTTAGCTCAGACGCTAGGGACTAAACGAATTCGACCCTCATCCATTTCGGACATCAGAAGTTCTAAGGCTTCATAGTCTACGTCAGAAATATGCCCCAACCGGGTTAGCTCATAGTTGATTTCGTTCTCCATGTCAGGCGTTAAGCACTTGATGTAAAGCGCTTTCTCAACTAGCCGACGGATGATTTCACTACTTTTCATGGCTACTCGCAATGATTTCGTACTTCTAAATTATCGGTGGAAGGAGCTATCAGATAGGTGATCCACATAAGGTCTTTCAGGTGATTTGAGTCACTGGTCAAATCGGATGACCGCTCAACGAGGTCAAATCACGCATCAGAGCGCCTCTATAATTTTTGGCAGAGGTTGAAGACTATCGCTCTACTCGCTCTACTTATATCAATTATCAATCTTCTGAGCTGACCACAATCAATCGTCTTCAAACCTGCGATCGTCGGTGGCATGAATTGCTTTTGGGTTGATAGCTTTCATCTATTTTTTCATTCTGCACAGGATGATTAGCTAGAAACCTGCTTGAACATGTGATTTACGATACGTAATCTTCCTGACGCTTACCGGAAATTTTAAACAAGGACGCTTGTCGTATAAAGATTGTGCGAAACGATCGCTCCTTTCCATTCGTTACGAGGGATGTGCGGTTATGGTCAGAGTCATCAGTGAAACAAGTTCTTTGATTTGATAGTAAAAGGTTAGATTATGCAGAGCGTGCTCGTCCGTCCTCAAACCGCCACCATTTGCCCACAGGGATACCTGAACGCCGCCAACGCGTCCGACTTCCAAAATCAACTCATCAACGCAGTCACCTCTGAGCAAACTGCTGCTCTGCTCGTCGATATGAGTCATGTCGAATCGTTAGATAGTGCTGGCTTGATGGCGTTGGTGGCAACTCTACGCCTCGCCCAAAAACTTGGTAAACGATTTACGCTTTGCTCGGTGTCTGCTCCAATTCGCATCGTGTTTGAGTTGACCCAACTGGATCGAGTCTTTGAAATTTTTGAGAATGTCGCCGCTTTTGAGTTGAGAAACGCTTGATTGCTCACGCCCCCAATTACTCAGATTGAACCGAGGCGATCGCTAAGTTCTGTTGCCAACTCGCTGCCTGATTGGTATTTAGAACCTGTGGTACTTTAATAGCTGCGGCTGCGAACTTCAGTATACTAATAGGCTGAAGATCAAACCCTCAAGTAAGGTGATCCAGCCGTGGTCGTTGCAGTCGAAGCTCTACTCACGCCCGAAATCCTGCGCCCAGCTCGCTACCTCGGTAATGAGTTGGGCGCAGTGCATAAGCCTTGGGAAAGCGCGATCGTTCGGTGGTCGCTCACTTATCCCGAAGTTTATGAAGTAGGGGCTTCCAATCTGGGTCATATTATTCTTTACAGCATTCTGAATGCTCAACCTCGGCAGTTGTGTGATCGTGCTTACTTGCCTGCCCCTGACCTTGCCGCCAAACTGAGAGCAACACAGACACCCTTATTTGCGGTTGAGTCTCGACGATCGCTCACCGATTTTGATATTCTCGGTTTTAGCCTCAGCTACGAGTTAGGCGCAACGAATATTCTGGAAATGCTGGATCTGGCAGGTATTCCGCTGGCTTGGCGCGATCGGGCAGAGGGTGAGTATCCCTTAATCTTTGCAGGCGGCCAGACGGCTACCTCAAATCCAGAACCCTATGCAGACTTTTTTGACTTCATCGCCTTGGGAGATGGTGAAGAACTTTTGCCTGAAATTGGTCTGGTTTTAGAAGAAGGAAAGATAGCTGGACTGAGTAGAGAAAGCCTTCTCTTGGACTTAGCACAGGTTCCCGGAGTTTATGTGCCTCGGTTTTATGACATGGCGGAGGATGGGTCAGTATATCCCAATCGTCCTGATGTCCCAACTCGAATTTTGCGACGAGTCGCTGATCCAATTCCCGCATACTCAACTGGTCTGGTGCCCTATATCGAGACGGTTCACGATCGACTGGTGATTGAGATTCGTCGAGGCTGCACGCGGGGCTGTCGATTTTGCCAACCAGGAATGCTGACCCGTCCAGCGCGAGATGTCGAACCTGAAAGCATCGTTGAGTCGATCGAGCAGGGAATGAGAGCGACGGGCTACAACGAATTTTCTCTACTGTCGCTAAGTTGCTCCGATTATCTGGCTCTGCCCGCAGTGGGAATGGAAATCAAAAATCGGCTCAAAAACGAGAATATTTCACTATCATTACCCAGTCAGCGAGTTGATCGCTTTGATGAAAACATTGCTCACATCCTCGGCGGCACTCGTCAAGGCAGCCTGACCTTTGCTCCAGAAGCGGGCACGCAGAGAATGCGCGACATCATCAACAAGGGCTTGACCAATGAAGAATTACTTAGAGGCGTAAAAACAGCATTTGATCAAGGCTGGGACAAGATCAAGCTCTACTTTATGATTGGACTGCCAGGTGAGACCGACGTGGATGTGTTGGGGATTGCAGAGACCATTCACTGGCTGAGGCGAGAATGTAGTCAGAGAGGCAGAAAGCGGCTGGACTTTAACATCACCATCTCAAATTTTACGCCCAAACCTCACACGCCGTTTCAGTGGCACTCTGTCTCGACCGCTGAATTCAAACGCAAGCAGAGTCTTTTAAGAGAGGCCTTCCGTTCTCTGCGCGGCTTAAAGGTTAACTTCACCGATGTCCGCATTTCTGCAATGGAAGACTTTGTAGGACGAGGCGATCGTCGTCTTTCTAGCGTCGTCCGTCGAGCCTGGGAACTGGGAGCCGGGATGGATGCCTGGTGGGAAAGCCTGGACAAAGCCTTTAACGCATGGACACAAGCGATCGACGAATCTCATCTCACCTGGAAGTACCGCCAAGTCGAAAACGGCGAATGGAACCTCTTTGAGAACTCTGAATCAGCCCTCGAAGCGGAAGTCATCTCTCCTCGCGCAGCGGATTACCCCCAAAGGGGGACAGATCATCGAAGTTCTCCCTCATCCCTCGATTCCCCGCTCCCCTGGGATTTCATCGATACGGGCATTCATAAACAGTGGCTCAAAGAGGATTTGCAACGGGCGTTAGAAGCGGCAACTGTACCAGACTGCTCCTTTGAGGGCTGTTCTCACTGTGGCGTGTGCGGTGTGGATTTTGGGCATAACATCGTTGTTGCGCCATTACCCATTCCTGAGTTTGTGGGGCAGTTTGAACCCGATCAGCGTCGATCGCAGCGTCTTCGAGTCTGGCTAGGAAAAACTGGCGAGATGGCATTGGTTAGCCATTTAGACTTAATGCGGCTATTTGATCGAGCGATTCGTCGAGCCTCGATTCCGATTACTTTTACAGGCGGCTTTCACCCCAACCCGCGGATTATTCCCGCCAACGCGCTGCCCCTGGGAACGACTAGTTCGGGCGAGATTGTGGATTTTGAATTGACGGAAGCGATCGAGCCAGCCCTCTTTCAGGCAAAATTAGCGGCTCAATTGCCAGCAGACATGCCCATCTATCGCGTCGAAGCAGTCAGCATGAAAGCCCCCGCCTCCGCCCAGATTCTCGAAAAGGCAGAATATCTGATTACAGTGGATGTCGCTGATCAAGCTGGGGGCGATCGTCCCCAAATCTCGACAGACCAGTGGCAAACCTGGATTCAAGCCATTCAAGCAGCCGAAGAAATTTGGCTTGAGCAGACGACAAAATCTGGAAAAGTACACCTGATCAACCTGCGAGATCGGCTCTTTGAGTTGGAACTGGTAGAGAACGACCCCTCGCGGGTAACTCGAAGCGATCGCCAAACAACACTGCGCTATGTCGGTAGTTGTCGCAATGATGGCACTATGCTTCGTCCGGATCACCTGGTCTATATGCTCGAACAGACTGCCCAGCAAGAACTCTGCCTTTTACAGATTCACCGTAATCAACTGCTTCTAGCTGAAACTGAGAATATTTGATTTGGTCAGAGATAAGTAATTTGACGGAGAAGTCGAGGTACGATTCTCGCTAAATCTCAGCTAAATCTCGGTGATTTCTCGAAATTTTCGCTGAGGCGCAGATCCTCACGCTATAATGCTTTCCATTAGAGGCAGTTGTGGACTAGAGTTCCCCGTGGTTGCCGTCGGGTGAATTGCATTAGATGCCAGACGCAGCTTACTCTTGCTAGACTTTCCGCTCATCGTTCATGAGATGCAGTGACTTATCCTTCGAGGATATGCAACATTGCCTTATCGATCGCAGCTTGTGTATTGACTTGTCCGTCGCTGAGGCCGCCCACTTGAGGGTAGTTGGGCATTGATGACCTCAAGGGCTGGAATCCCCGGTTCTACATGATTTTAAGGGTTTAGCTCACAGACATTATTTAAGGAAAAAGCGAGAGGCGCAAGAACTTCGATGCCCTCCTCGCCCCCAATTTTGAGGAAATTGAATGACAAAGCAGATTGTTATCGCAGAACAGCATCGAATTGCTGCCGTTTTTTCAGAAGATCAGATTCAAGAAATCATCGTTGCCACAGGCAGTCATCAAGTCAGTGATATCTATCTGGGCATTGTGGAGAATGTCCTGCCCGGTATTGATGCCGCTTTTGTAAATATTGGCGATTCTGAACGAAATGGATTCATTCACGTTACGGATCTAGGGCCACTCCGATTAAAGCGATCGGCTGGTTCGATTACAGAACTCCTTGCGCCACAGCAGAAAGTTCTTGTGCAGGTGATGAAGGAGCCAACCGGAAACAAAGGCCCCCGCCTGACTGGAAACATTTCTTTGCCGGGAAGATACCTGGTGCTGATGCCCTACGGTCGAGGCGTTAATCTTTCGCGTCGAATTCGCAGCGAGAACGAACGCAACCGCCTCAGAGCCTTAGCCATTCTCGTCAAGCCTGCTGGCATGGGGATTGTGATTCGCACCGAGGCCGAAGGAATGCCCGAAGAGGCAATCATCGAAGATCTGGAAACCTTGCAAAAGCAATGGGAATCGATTCAGCAAGAAGCTACCTCCACGCGCGCTCCGGCCCTGCTCAATCGAGATGATGACTTTATTCAAAGAGTTTTGCGGGATGTCTACAGCGCAGACGTAAACCGGATTGTCGTTGACTCTCATACAGGACTCAAGCGCGTCAAACAACAGTTGTTTAGCTGGGGCGGCGGAAAAGTTCCTCAAGGGGTGCTGGTCGATCATCACCGCGATCGTATTCCAATTCTCGACTTTTTCCGCGTCAACGCAGCCATTAGAGAAGCTCTGAAGCCTAGAGTGGATTTACCTTCTGGCGGCTACATTATCATCGAAAGAACAGAAGCATTGACCGTGATCGATGTGAACTCTGGCTCGTTTACGCGATCAGCAACAGCTCGTGAAACCGTTTTGTGGACAAACTGTGAAGCAGCGACTGAAATCGCTCGTCAGCTCAGATTACGAAATATTGCAGGTGTGATCATTGTTGACTTTATCGATATGGATTCTCACCGCGACAAACTGCAAGTGCTAGAACACTTCAACAAGGCGCTGCGTGTCGATAAAGCCAAACCTCAAATTTCTCAACTGTCTGAGCTAGGACTGGTCGAGCTAACTCGCAAACGTCAGGGTAAAAACATCTACGAACTGTTTGGCAAAACCTGTCCAACTTGCGGCGGTCTGGGACATCTAGCCCATCTTCCTGGAGAGTCTGACGAAGAAGGGGAGAGCCTGGAGCGCTCTGCGGTGTCGCTCAGAGATAGTCGAGAAAGTCGGCGATCGGAGCCACGTCGAGAAATTCCCTCAGTGGCAGAAGCATTTTGGGACGGAGATGACGCAGAGCCTGAGAATGGCGATCAGGATCTAGACTTGATCAACCATCCGAGCTACAGAGAGCAGGGACGAGCAACCAATCGTCGTCGCCGTCGCCGGGTGGGTGAAGAGCCAATCAGAGAAGGCGCACCCCCCAGAGAAGGGTTGCCTAGAGAAGCTAGAGAAGGGCTGCCTAGAGAAGGAGTATCCAGAGAAGTCATTCGAGCGAAGACGGTTCCCTGGGAAGAACCCGTCCGCCACGTTCCAACGCCCACTCCCCTGCCTGCACTGGTCAACAGAAACGAGCCTGTAGTGGAGCCACCGGAGCAGTTGTTAATGCCGGAGGAGACCTCTGCACCTAGAGAAGGGCGTGTGCTAGACGATCGTCGAACTCGTACAGGTAGACGAGGGGCAGTTAAATCTGCTGCCGAGCCGCCAGAGTCAGTTTATGTAGAAATGACTCCTGAAGAGCAAGAAGTTTATGCCTGGATGGGCATTTCGCCCCTGGTGCTTTCGACCCGTGAGCTAAAAAATCCCAAATCAGCGACCGTAATCGTCACCCTTCCTGGGCAAGCACCTCCTGAACCTGTAGTTACGGAATCGATACCCGTTGAGGCAGCTTCTGATCAGGAGGAGAGGTTAGGTGAAGAACCTCCGGTTGGTGAGGAAGCCACCATTCCTGAACCTCGGTTTCAACCTGTCCTGAGAACTGCTGCCCCCCCAACGCCAGAAGTTTCACTGCCAGAAGTTGAAGAGCAAAGTCAGCCTGAGCCAGAGGAGGAAGTTTCTGTAACTCGGCGACGGCGACGACGATCGTCAGCTACCAACGGGGATTCGGCAACGGGCGAATAAAGTCAGACTTTAGACTCTAGACTGGATGATCTGGAATTGGTCGAGGGTCTAAAGTTAATTTCTATGGCAAAAGCTCCTGGATTAGAGGTAGAGCTTACCTTTTGGGCAAAGGGCCAGTTGCGAATTGCGGGCGTAGACGAGGCAGGCTTGGGTAGCTTGTGTGGGCCGATCGTGGCGGCCGCTGTTCTACTTCCGGCTTACTGCCCCCTGATCGACGGGGTACGCGACTCAAAACTGCTGTCTGCGACTCAACGCGATCGACTCTTTGTCCAAATCTTGCAGCAGGCGACCGCGGTTGGTGTAGGCATTGCAACAGTTGCCGAGATTGAGCAGATTAATGTTCTGAGAGCCTCTTATTTAGCGATGCAGCGAGCGCTCAAGCGAATTCAGCCCTATGACCACGCTTTGATTGATGGACGAGCAATCAAGCAGGCTGACCTGGGAGCACATACGGCGATTATTGACGGCGATGCTACCTCTTATGCGATCGCATGTGCATCCATTGTGGCCAAGGTGAGGCGCGATCGATTTATGCAGCGTCTGGCAAAACGTCATCCTGGCTATGGCTGGGAACGTAATGCGGGCTACGGAACAAAGGCTCATCTAGCAGCAATTAAAGAACTTGGCGTGACCCGATGCCATCGCCGTACGTATGCACCAATTCAAAAAGCTTTGAAGCAGTTAGATCTGTTCGCAAACTAGCTGACCGGAAACGGAACTCCGTCTGGATTGCTTCCTGATTCTGCCTGAACTGATGCCCAGTTTCGATAATCTGACAGAAGCTGACTTAGCAATCGCTGCTTAATGGTAGTCAAAACGCTGATCAACAGTCCGTTTCCAGCAGTTTCTAGCATTGGTTTCGGCATGAATGAGAAGGGCGGCGGCAGTTCGACTAAAACTTCCAAATCTGCCTTCCCCTTCAAATAGGTTTTGCTGTTTTCTTGCGTAGGGTAGAGTCGTCCCACCAGGTTGAGGGTGAAGCGTTGATTAATGTATTCAGTTCCTCGAATTTCACAAGCGATCGACTGCACGTTTACCGTTCCTTCTGAATCCGTCCAGACGCGCAAATCAACGATCGGCTGAATGCTCAACGTCATAAAACTTAACGGCCGCATCGACAACCGGAAGCAATCTTCATTTACTTGTTCAATGCGGCTAGAAGCGGCGAGAGCCTGGACGACTCGATGGGGCTGACGAAGATAGTGAGAAATCGGTGTCGGCTGTTGTGGGACAAGGATTTCAACAGATTGAGAGTTGGCGAACCGTGTATCCATGTAGGGGGGAAGAAGGGTTACGATCGCGAATTTTACTTAACCAATTGTAACTAGCTTCTCATAGATTGCGTATCCCCACCGACGGATCAGCAGAATTCGGTTTTTTATAAAGATAATGTTTTGCAAACTCCCGTAGGAATTCTGAATCGTATGGGCTTAATTAGATCAAGATTTCAGTAATACTCAGTAGAAGTGAACCGCGATGGCAATCTCGATCGCTCATTTAGGCCCGGCTGGCACTTATGCAGAAACCGCCGCCCTCGCTTCTGTGCAGTGGTTAACACAGAATGGACAAGATGCTGTTCTTTGCCCTTATCCCAGCATTGCTCAAACGCTGATAGCTGCCGCCGACCAGAAAGTTCAATATGCTGTCGTGCCTGTAGAGAATTCGATTGAAGGCAGTGTCACTATGACGCTTGACAATCTTTGGCAGTTAGATAAGCTGCAAATTCAAAGGGCCTTTGTCCTGCCAATTTCCCATGCTCTGATGTCTCATGCAGACCGTCTCGAAGAGATTCGTGCCGTCTACTCCCATCCACAAGCTTTGGCACAATGTCAGAAATGGCTTGATAAGTTTTTGCCTACAGCTCAATTAATTGCTGCAAATTCTACCACCGAGGCGCTCCAGCATTTGAGGGAGGATCGCACGATCGCGGCCATCTCCTCTCAACGGGCGGCTCAACTTTACAACTTGCCAATTCTTGCAAGTCCCATCAACGATTACCCAGATAATTGCACTCGTTTTTTAGTGCTGAGTCTCGATTCGTCTCCTGGAGGCACCCACACGTCGATCGCCTTTGGGATGAGCGCCAATCAGCCCGGAGTATTAGTCAAGCCTTTACAAGTGTTTGCCCAACGCAACATCAACCTGACTCGCATTGAATCCCGTCCCACCCGACGCGCACGCGGAACGTATCACTTCTTCCTCGACCTGCAAGCCGATGCACGGGAATCCCCAATTCAATCTGCACTAGAGGAACTGACCCATTACACCGAAACGCTCAAAATCTTTGGCAGCTATGACATTGTGGCGATCGAATAAGCCAACGGCACTGCTTAAAGTTCAGTAATTTGTTATCGAAGTGGATGATGAGGCATCCAAATCTTGAAGAAATCAATTGTTCAGAAGTCACCGCTTCAAACCATTAAAAGTGATTAGGCAATCACCACCGACAAAAAAGAAACAATTTAGAACCAGTGTGAATTCATTTTCTTCAAAAACTCAGCAGTGATAGGATATCCAGACTCTGAGCCAAGGACTGAATCAATGCCGCAATTGGGACATAGAGCAGTTTGACCGACTCCCTCCCATTCGTCTGTCCATGCTTCAATAGCTGATGACAAGAATATTGAGCAACAGTAGAAGCAGCCGCACTTTGAGCTTGATAAAATCTCACTATGGTGGTGAATTGAATGACGGTGAGCGCGTACAAAATCTGGAGTAGTCACTGCCCAAGCTTACTCAGAAACATCGCCAAGCGTATCTTTGAGAACTGTCCGTGCTGCCAAATGGTTACGGGTTGAGGTCAAGATTTCTGACTCACGCTCCAATCGGGCGGCTGTATCCTGCATTTCTAGAAGCGACTGCTGCTCGTCGGACACCCCATAGAGATTACTAGCAATCCAGTAAGACAACTCAGTGGGTAGGTCAGGAATGCTCTCAGGAAGCTCAATTTCTTGACTCGTCAGTTTGGCAGACAATCGCACCACATCTTGAAGGAGCTGACTGACATTGTTAGCCAATGGTCGCAAATCCTGATCCGTCGGCTGGTCTTCAATCCACTCAACTAGACCAACTCGGTAAGGCTTTTCGCGGGTGTATTCCAGCACTCTAAAGCGCTGTTGTCCCAACGTCCAAACCTTCATCCGATCGTCCGGCAAGCGATGAAATTGGATAATCTCAGCACAGCACCCCACCGCAGCAGGTTTACCCTGAACCTGATCCCACATCAAAACACCAAATCGACGATCGCTCTCCAGAATCGTATTCATCATGATCCGGTAGCGAAACTCAAAAATATGCAAGGGCAACGGTCTACCCGGAAACAAAACGACTTCAGGTAGAGGAAAAAGCGGAAGTTCTCGAACCGCGATCGATGACGAAGATGCCATTACTTACCAAATAAAAAGACTGCTCCTTTATTTACTCTAGCCCATTCAGACTGAGGAATTGAAGCAGACTCAGGGTTTCTGTCAAAATTCACAAACACAAAACACAGGGCGACAGACATTTTGCCCCCTGCATTTCATCAGCTTCTACTTTTTAGAGGTCAAAGCTTCACTTCGATATCCACTCCAGCCGGGAGATCAAGCTTCATCAAAGCGTCGATCGTCTTCGAGGAAGGCTGGTAGATGTCGATAATGCGGTGGTGAGTACGAGTTTCAAAATGCTCACGAGCATCTTTATCAACGTGAGGAGAACGCAATACGCAGAAAATACGGCGACGAGTCGGGAGAGGGATCGGGCCGATCGCTGTAGCGTTAGTGCGATTTGCTGTGTCCACAATCTTCTCGCAAGAGGTATCGAGAAGCCGACGGTCGAAAGCTTTCAAACGAATCCGAATTTTTTGCTGCTGAATCGTTGCCATTGGATTGTCTAGGTTCTGAATAAACGATATTGGACGGGTCTGAACAAGTGCCCAGTGTAAACAGTCTAAAGCTATCAGCAGCCAAACTCAATTGCTGACCACTGATAGCTGATTAACCTTTGTAGAAGCTATTTGAGGATCTTGGCAACTACGCCTGCGCCCACAGTCCGACCACCTTCACGAATTGCAAAGCGCATTCCTTGTTCAATCGCGATCGGGTTGATCAGTTCAACGGTCATTTTGATCCGATCACCTGGCATGACCATTTCAGCTTCACCACCCTCATCGGTCGTAAAGTTACTAATAGTTCCAGTTACGTCAGTGGTTCGCACATAGAATTGAGGACGATATCCAGGAAAGAAAGGAGTGTGACGACCGCCTTCTTCTTTCTTCAGAATGTAAACCTCAGATTCAAAGGTGGTGTGAGGTGTAATGGAACCAGGCTTTGCAAGCACCATTCCACGTTCAATGTCTTCCTTCTTCAAACCCCGGAGTAAAATTCCCGCGTTGTCTCCTGCCATGCCCTGATCGAGACTCTTCTTAAACATCTCAATCCCAGTAACGGTAGTTTTCTGGGTGTTTCTGATGCCAACGAGTTCTACATCATCTTGAACCTTGACTGTACCTCGCTCAATTCTTCCTGTTGCGACAGTTCCCCGACCCGTAATCGAGAAAACGTCCTCAACCGCCATCAAAAAGGGCTTATCGACTTCGCGCTCAGGAGTTGGGATGTATTCGTCAACTGTATCCATCAAGGTGTAGATAGCGTCAACCCACTCATTAGTGCCACGACCCGCTTTGGGATTGGCAGTCATCGTTTCTAGAGCTTGCAAGGCAGAGCCAGCAGTGATAGGAATTTCGTCACCAGGAAAGTCATAGGAGCTAAGAAGCTCACGAACTTCCAGTTCCACAAGTTCTAGCAGCTCTTCGTCATCCACCATGTCTTTCTTGTTCAGAAAAACTACTAGACGAGGAACGCCAACCTGTCTCGCTAACAGAATGTGCTCACGAGTTTGGGGCATTGGGCCATCTGCCGCCGATACAACTAAGATTGCACCATCCATCTGAGCCGCGCCTGTGATCATATTTTTCACATAATCAGCGTGACCTGGACAGTCTACGTGAGCATAGTGACGCTCGGCTGTCTCATACTCGACGTGAGCAGTGTTAATCGTAATTCCTCTCGCCTTTTCTTCAGGTGCCGCGTCGATATCAGCATACTTCTTACCTGTCGCCTGACCCAATGCAGCCAGTGTCATTGTAATTGCGGCAGTCAAGGTAGTTTTACCGTGGTCAACGTGACCAATCGTACCGATATTAACGTGGGGCTTTGTCCGTTCAAACTTTGCGCGTGCCATGTATTATTGTTCCTCTTGACTGAATTATGCGTTCCCTTTGTTCTTTGCGATGATGGCTTCAGCCACGTTACGAGGCACTTCTTCGTAATGGCTAAACTCCATTGTAAACGTACCTCGTCCTTGCGTCATAGACCGGATGTCGGTGGCATAGCCAAACATCTCCGCCAATGGAACTTTGGTTGAGACCTTGGCAATTCCCCGTTCAACGCCCTGAGCTTCAATCTGACCTCGGCGAGAAATCAGGTTGCCCATAACGGTGCCCAGGAAATCTTCAGGAGCTTCAACTTCGACCTTCATGACAGGTTCTAGAAGGACAGGTGAAGCTTTCATGACTCCATCCTTGATCGCCATTGAGCCTGCGATCTTAAATGCCATTTCGTTGGAGTCAACTTCGTGGTACGACCCATCGATTAGAGTGGCTTTCACGTCGATGAGCGGATATCCAGCGAGGATACCAGATTCACAGGCCTCCTTCATGCCCTGCTCGGCGGGGCCAACATATTCTTTGGGAACGGTACCACCGACGATCTTAGAGATAAATTCAAAGCCACTCCCTGGTTCACCTGGCTCGACCGTGATGACAACATGACCATATTGCCCTTTGCCGCCACTCTGACGAATGAATTTCCCTTCAGATTTCACAGCCTTACGAATAGTTTCGCGGTACGCGACCTGCGGAGCACCCACGTTTGCTTCTACCTTGAACTCGCGAAGCATTCGATCGACCAAAATTTCCAGATGAAGTTCGCCCATTCCAGCGATGATGGTCTGATTGGTTTCTTGATCAATATTGACACGGAAGGTTGGGTCTTCTTCTGACAGAGCTTTGAGGGCTTTGGAGAGCTTTTCCATGTCCTGCTTAGTTTTGGGTTCGACCGCGACGGAAATTACAGGCTCAGGAATAAACAAGGACTCCAGAATCACAGGCGCGTTTTCGTCACAAAGGGTGTCTCCAGTCAATGTGTCTGACAGTCCTGGAATTGCGCCTAAATCACCTGCCCGAAGCTCATCTACATCAATTCGATCGTCTGCTTTCAGAACAATCAGCCGAGACACGCGCTCTTTTTTGCCTTTGGAAGAGTTCATCACATAGCTACCCTTCTTCAACACGCCAGAGTAGACGCGCACAAAAGTCAAACGACCCACAAATTTGTCTGCCATGACTTTGAATGCTAACGCAGACATGGGGGCAGCGTCGTCTGCTTTTCGCTCAACCGTGGTGCCATCAGAAAGCAAGCCTTGAATCGGAGGCACATCGATCGGAGCAGGCAGATAGTCTAGCACCGCGTCCAACATCAACTGAACGCCCTTGTTCTTGAATGCAGAACCGCAGAGCATGGGTACCAGAAACTCACCATCTACGCCTTGAATCGTCCCTTTTCGCAGTGCTGCTTTAATTTCAGCTTCGGTCAGGTCTTCCCCTGCGAAGTATTTCTCCATCAAAGCATCGCTGGTTTCTGCGACGGACTCAATCAGCTTAGTCCGGTATTCTTGGGCTAGTGCCAAAACGTCTTCAGGAATATCAGTTTCCTCTATATCCGTTCCCAAGTCGTTGTTGTAGACGTAGGCGCGCATCCGCACCAAATCCACAATACCTCTCAGCTTGTCTTCTGCACCAATTGGAATTTGAATCGGCACTGCGTTTGCCCGAAGGCGATCGCGCACCTGTTCGTAGACCTTGTAGAAGTTTGCACCTGTCCGATCCATTTTGTTCACGAACACAATGCGGGGAACGTTGTAACGATTGGCTTGCTTCCACACGGTTTCAGACTGAGGCTGCACACCACCCACCGAGCAGAACACCGCAATTACTCCATCTAGTACTCGCATAGAGCGCTCGACTTCGATCGTGAAGTCAACGTGCCCAGGCGTGTCAATGATATTGATTTGATGGTCTTTCCAACTAGTGCTGATAGCGGCAGCCGTAATGGTAATGCCGCGCTCACGCTCCTGCTCCATCCAATCCGTAGTGGCAGTCCCCTCATGAACTTCACCAATTTTGTGAACGACCCCTGAGTAGAACAAAATTCGCTCAGTCGTCGTTGTTTTGCCCGCATCAATGTGGGCTGCAATTCCGATATTGCGTACTCGTTCGAGTGGGGTTGTACGAGCCACAGCTACCTCCTTAGTCTCTGCCGCATGAGTCGATAAATTACACTACTGCTTCTATTAAGTATTTTAACTTTTTAGTAACGATAGTGGGCGAAAGCTTTGTTGGCTTCGGCCATCCGGTGGGTTTCTTCCCGTTTGCGGATCGCGTTGCCAGTTTCGTTAGCAGCATCCATCAGTTCACTCGCTAGTCTGGCTGCCATTGTGCGACCAGGGCGTTGACGAGAAAACTGAATCAACCAGCGTAGGGCAAGAGCAATACCGCGATCGGGGCGGACTTCCATCGGCACCTGGTAGGTAGCACCCCCGACTCGACGGGCTTTGACTTCCACCAGAGGCGTTGCGTTGCGAACAGCCCGTTCAAACACTTCGAGAGGTTCTGTGCCTGTCCGCTCTTTGATGGTTTCAAAGGCATCGTAGATGATGCGGGAAGCCAATGACTTTTTGCCACTCTTCATAATTCTTCGCATCGTCATGCTGACGAGACGAGAGTTGTAAACCGGATCTGGCGGAACGGGACGCTTTTTAATGACAACGCGACGGGACATAGTAAGCCTTTTAGAAAGAAATCAGGATTGCTTGTGAAAATTCAACTTTTTGAGCTGAACATACGGCAGGAACTACAGCGCACAAACGGCTCTGAGAAAGATTCATCTTCCTTCAAAGCTGTTTTCAACTATTTCAACCAGCAGGTTTGGCTAGCTGGAGGAGGAAGCGAGAGGCTCAAAAAATGAGGTTCTCAGGCTACTTACCTGCGGCTGCCTTGGGACGTTTGGCACCGTATTTGGAACGACCTTGCTTGCGGTCTTTAACGCCTGCGGTGTCGAGGGTGCCACGGATAATATGGTAGCGAACACCGGGTAAGTCTTTCACCCGTCCGCCACGAATCATCACAACAGAGTGTTCTTGGAGGTTGTGACCAATACCTGGGATGTAAGCTGTGACTTCAAAACCAGAGGTCAAGCGAACCCGCGCCACTTTACGCAAGGCGGAGTTAGGCTTTTTGGGGGTCGTCGTGTAGACCCGTGTACAGACACCACGACGCTGAGGGCAACTCTTGAGCGCCGGAGATTTAGTTTTCTTTTGCGCTCTGTTGCGCTCAGTACGAATGAGTTGCTGGATTGTGGGCATTTTTTGGCGTAGGCAGCTTTGACTGTTCCAACTTTCAACAAATATTGAGCATACCAATCTGTCTGCGTCACTGTCAAACACATTTTATGGATGACCACAGATGATCGGTCTACAGTTCAGGAGATCTCACCGTTCTACAACAGAGAAAGACGTTCCGCAGCCGCAGTGTTGGGACGCATTGGGATTATGAAAGCGGAAACTTCCTCCCATGAGATCCTCTGAATAGTCTAGCGTTAAACCATTGACATAGGGGAGGCTCTGTGGGTCGATCGCGACTCGAATTCCTTGACAATCATAAATCTGGTCATCGACCTGCGCGACTTCCTCAAATTTTGTGATGTAGGACAAACCAGAGCATCCGATCGCCGCCACACCCACTCGAAAGTAAACCTGCGGACTTTTTTGACGTGACTTAAGTCGCATCACCTCATCGGCGGCGGATTGACTGAGATGAATCATACGAATCGCTAACGAAACTGTAGGGGCGATCGTACCGTGACGGAGAAGACTTTTCGACAAAAAATAAACGAGGCGACCCGTTCTGATAGCCCCGTTTTATTTATCGTCTTGGAATTAATGTCTTGAAACTAATATCTTGAAGATTGCTTTGAGACCTCTACTGAGCGCGCGAGTAATCGTCTTGAAAACGCACAATATCATCTTCGCCCAAGTATTCGCCGTTTTGAACTTCGATGAGAATCAGGGGAATCACCCCAGGGTTTTCTAGACGATGCGCGGTGCATTGAGGAACGTAAGTGGATTGATTGCTGCTGAGGGTCAAGTCTGCTTCGCCACAGGTGACTCTTGCCGTTCCTGAAACAACGATCCAATGTTCGCTGCGGTGATGATGCATTTGCAGGCTCAGGCGATGACCTGGCTTTACCTCAATGCGCTTGATTTTGTAGCCGCGTCCTTCTTCCAGGATCGTAAAAGAACCCCAAGGACGAAGTTCTGTTGCTGCGGCTCCTTTGAGAGGAGTTGTCGATGTCGATAATGTGAGCGTGGGAGTCTGCATAATCTCTTGAGGTTGAGCCACCGTTCCTCTCCTTTACACTGAATTTAGTTTGTTTAACTGTCGTTAGAAATCCAGAACCTTTGCCAACCAATCAGACTAACAAACGCTTTTGAGGGATACCACCGCGAATCGAACCATTTAGAAGAAGTTTACAAATTCTTCACGGAGTTTTTCTAGGGAGTTGCAGGAAGAAAAACGCCGATAGCGTTATGGACACGGGCTGATGAGCGAGGGGGACGATCGAGGATTTGACCTCCTAAGTAAAGCGTGGTCGAACTTCCTCCATCCAGATTCAGTGCATTTACGGCTCCTAATTGAGACATCATCTGAGCAGTTTCACTTAAGGTTGCGCCTCTGCCGCCGACTCGATTGTGAACCGAAACGATGAGCAGGGTGCCGTCTGAAGTCTGTCCGATCGCGCTTCGGGCAGCAGTTTCTTGAATGAACGCCTCACTAAATTTCTCAAGTCTGCCATCCAATACAATTTGACGATTTTGAATCAGCAACGGCCCCGCTCCCACAATGTTTTGGTAGGAACTGAGGTCAGAAGGGAGGGAGATATTCTCTAGCTGGAGCGACGTGCCGATCGTTAACAAAGCCGCCGCATTTGCACTCGATCGAGCCACCAGCAGATAGCCATTCGTCGGAATTGCAAAAGCACTCCCTGCCTTGCCTCCAGGCTGTTGATTCGTGACCTGATTGTTTTGAACCGTGATCAAGATTTCGTTGTCACCCAGCGTGGTGTAGCTGGCACCCCAAACCGCTGTATAGCGAGAAATTCCAGCTTGGGGATAAGCACTGTTGAGCGTAGCAAGGGGAATGCGCTGATTGGAAGCGACGATCGTTTCTTGCAGCGTCAGGCGATCGAACCTTGTTTCACCCGTTTCATTCCAGGCAAAAACGCCACGATTGAGAATCGGCCCAGATAGCCACTGCCCATCAAGACGAATTGCACCAAGCGGTAGCTGGTTATTACGATTAAAGAAGCCTCCATTAATGGCAGCGCTCGCTTGAGACTGTCGAGCCGTCTGGATTAGGGGCGCAGTTCCTACAACAGTTGGATTGGGGAGAATGGGGCGGATTTTCATGCCTGGCTGACGTGGATTGACTTCAAGCCAGATGACAGGGAATCGCGACGATCCCACGGTTAAGGTTTGCTGTCGCCAGCGCAGTCCGCTTGACCAGAGAATATTTAGGTTGGGCAAGTAGTCCGATCGCAGGTCAATCACAATACGACTTGGATTCGACAAAGTTGAAATCTGCGATCGCTGCGTAATCGGAATCCCTAAGCGAATCGTTGTTTGATTTGACCCCGCCTCCACTTTGAGCGACTTGACCTGAGTTGTCACCTTGGGCTTGAACGCTTGAACGAACGCGGGATCAGTTTGGGCATCCAAGGTCAGGATAAATTCTTGACTTTGCTGATCGACCTGCCAGGGAACGGGACGATCGAGATCAATCACAATGCGATCGCCAAATGGCTGCTGTCCCTGACGAATTCCAACCAGTTTTGCAGTCGGGGTATTGATGCGTAGACTTTGACCCGATGCCTGCATTTGCCACCCGTACTGCTGCGCTAGAGTGGTGATATCTAAGTAGCGAAGCGGCGCGGCCAGGCGAGTCGAGAGAATTGACCCTTGAGCAGTGGGAAACCACTCGATCGGCTGTCTCATGACATCCGAGGTACTCAACAAATTTGCTCCAAATAACTGGTTTAAGGCTGCGTCACTTAGACCAATTCGGGTAGTTGTGCCCGTTTGCCACTGAGTCCAGGGCAGATTGAAGGTGCGCCCATTGAGCGAGATTTGGCTGCCCTGAGCCTGCGCTAGCTTTTGAGGAGTGGGCGGGTTGAAGTTGAGCGGTTGGGGAGTGGGCGATCGTTGGCTCTGTCCAGGTGGCGCAAAGTCTAATGGACGAGTGATCGGAGCATCAGCAGCTCCAGGCTTTTGGGCAGTTAGGAAGAGGGCGATCGTAAGCCAGGCTACCGATCTTAAGTTGAAGAGTCTTGTACGCTGAAGCGATCCCTTGCGGGTAACTCGAAGAGATGGCTTCTCAATTTGAAGATAACTAGTTTTGATCCTAACCACAGGCTTCCTTATCGTTCTGCGCTTCTTGAAAAGTGACGTTTGGATGACGGTTGAGGCGCATTTTACTCGACTCGTCTGGTTTTAAGGGGAGAGATTTATTTCTGTGAAGTTTTTTGAGTGACTTGTCCAAACTAAAACGACAGTCTTTTGGGCTAGTCGATCGTCTCATCAAGAAACACTGACTTTCAGACTGGCCTTTTCTCCAGCCCTGCATGGTATGAAGTAAATATGAATTAGCATAGTAAATCTCCCCAGTCGATTGTTCTTCATCTTTTGAGACAATTTGCCTTCGTACATTGCTCCCAGATGAATTTAGATTTCCAAAAGGCTTCTTACCACAGGGATTGCCAGCAGAAGGGATTTTTTATAATATTTTTACTTCATCCCTTCTCAAATCAAGTGGTTTTCGAGTTACTGAGTAACCATCTAAACAGGCTAGTGAGAGCGTCAAGCGTTTAGGTCTGCAAACCTGCTGAACGTGTGATGTACGACCAGTGCTGAGTCTGGAGTAGTCTTGTCTGTGATCAAAATGGACTTCTCACTTATGTTGGTCAGTAGACTTGACTAGCATTGTTTTTTGATTGATTGTGTGATCTATGTCATGCGTTTCTCGATTTTTTCACAAAAGCTTCTAGCGACTTAAATTTTTAGTTTTTTAGCCATGAATGCCTCGATCGCTTGAGGCATCCCAGCGTCGTCCCGATTTCTTCTTAGAAGGAACAAAATTCTCATTGAAATGAACGGAATGAACCATCCCATGATCAAAGCAAGTGCAAATTTTGAGAAGCCCAACTCAGTATCAGACGCAGGGTATGCGGGGCAGCGGTGGCTAATAGAAGAGCGGGATGCCTGTGGGGTGGGCTTGATTGCCGATCGTCAGGGAAGTGCCACTCATGATCTAATCACTAAAGCGTTGTCTGCACTGGCTTGTCTCGAACATCGGGGAGGATGCAGCGCCGATCAAGACTCTGGAGATGGGGCCGGGGTGATGACGGCGATTCCGTGGGAGCTTTTGCAGCAGTGGGCAGCGTCTCAGGAGATTCCAGCCTTGAAAACGGCTCAGGTAGGAGTCGGTATGGTCTTTTTGCCCCAAAAGTCAGAAGATGTGGCGGCAGCAAAACAGGAGATCGAAAAGGTTCTCACCGAAGAAGGGCTGACGCTTTTGGGCTGGCGTGTGGTGCCTGTCAAGTCAAATCTGCTGGGCATTCAGGCGAGAGAAAATCAACCGCAAATTGAGCAACTGGTCGTGCAGTCTGAGCTTCAAGGAGACGCGCTAGAACGGCAGCTTTATCTGGTTCGCAAACGGATTCATGGCATTCTCAATCCGACCTCAACCAACAAGGCGGGTGTGTCAGAGTGCTATTTTTGCTCGTTTTCAAGCCGAACGATCGTCTACAAAGGCATGGTGCGATCGGCGGTTTTGGGCACTTTTTACGAAGATTTGCAGAATCCTGCTTACAAGAGCGCTTTTGCGGTTTATCACCGTCGCTTTAGCACCAATACGTTACCCAAATGGCATCTAGCGCAACCGATGCGATTGGTCGGTCACAATGGCGAAATCAACACGCTGTTGGGCAATGTGAACTGGATGGTGGCGCGGCAGGCGGATATTGCTCATGCTCACTGGGGCGATCGCGTCGAGTTGCTCAAGCCGACCGTCAATCCTGAAAACAGCGATTCGTCTAATCTGGATAACGTGCTGGAACTGCTGGTGCGATCGGGGCGCAGTCCGATGGAAGCCTTGATGATTCTGGTGCCAGAAGCTTACAAAAATCAGCCCGACCTGACGGATCATCCCGAAATCACCAATTTTTACGAATACTACAGTGGCATTCAAGAACCCTGGGATGGGCCCGCCCTGCTGGTGTTTAGCGATGGAAAACGGGTGGGGGCAACGCTCGATCGCAATGGTCTGCGTCCGGCTCGCTATTGTCTGACCGATCAATATATTGTGGTCGCTTCCGAAGCTGGCGTAGTGGACATTCCAGAGTCAGACGTGATTGAGAAAGGCCGACTAGGTCCGGGACAGATGATTGCCTTTGATCTCGATTCTCATGAAGTTCTCAAAAACTGGGAACTCAAGCAGCGAGTCGCGTCCGAAAATCCCTATGGCGACTGGTTAAAGCAGCGCCGCAACATTCCCGCTCAACCGCCAACCGAAACGACGCTGATGGATGGTCGAACCCTGCTGGGTCATCAAACCGCCTTTGGCTACACGTCTGAAGATGTGGAAATGATCATTCACGAAATGGCGGCTCAAGGCAAAGAACCGACCTTTTGTATGGGCGATGACATTCCACTGGCCGTACTGTCTACAAAACCTCACTTGCTCTACGACTACTTTAAGCAACGCTTTGCTCAGGTGACCAATCCGCCGATCGACCCCCTGCGTGAAAAGCTCGTAATGTCTCTAATCATGCAGCTTGGAGAACGCGGCAACCTGCTAGAAGCCAGGCCCGAATATGCCAATTTGCTGATGCTGGAGTCACCGATTTTGGATGACAGCGATCTGAAGCAGGTGCGGCAGTCTGGTCTAGAAACGGCTAACTTATCGACGTTGTTTGCGATCGCCAATGGCCCTGAAGGTTTGAGACGTGCTGTGACGGAACTTTGTCAGAAAGCAACGGAGGCTGTTCGGGCGGGTCAGAAAATTTTGGTGTTGAGCGATCGCCTCACGCCCTCTGGCCAATTCACTCATCTCAACACAGATTACAGCTACATTCCGCCGATGCTGGCTGTGGGAGCCGTTCACCATCACTTGATTCGTCAGGGCTTGCGGATGAAGGCTTCGATCGTTTCGGACACCGCTCAAGCCTGGAGTACTCACCATTTTGCTTGTCTAATTGGCTACGGTGCGAGTGCGGTTTGTCCTTATTTGGCGCTCGAAACGGTGCGTCAGTGGTGGTCTGATTCGCGTACCAAAGCCTTGATGGAACGAGGCAAAATCAAAGCGGCCAGTCTGTCAGCAGTGCAGGCAAACTTTAGAAAAGCGATCGAAGACGGTCTGCTCAAGATTCTTTCTAAGATGGGGATTTCGCTACTGTCGAGCTACCACGGGGCGCAGATTTTTGAAGCGATCGGCATTGGTTCTGATTTGCTCAACCTGGGATTTACCGGAACGGCTTCTCGGTTGGGCGGTTTGAGCGTGACGGATCTGGCTCAAGAAGTGCTGTCTTTCCACTCTCGCGCTTTTCCTGAACTGAATGCCAAAAAGCTAGAAAACTTCGGATTTGTGCAATATCGTCCCGGTGGCGAGTATCACATGAACAGTCCCGAATTGGCGAAACATTTGCATAAAGCCGTCGCCACCAAGAGTTTCGACCATTACGACCTGTATCAAAAACATCTGCAAGGCCGTCCGCTGACGGCGCTACGCGACTTATTGGACTTTAAGAGCGATCGTCCTTCTCTGCCCATTTCAGAAGTCGAATCTGCGGCTGAGATTGTCAAACGGTTCTGTACGGGTGGGATGTCGCTGGGTGCCCTGTCTCGCGAAGCGCACGAAGTGTTAGCGATCGCCATGAATCGCATCGGTGGCAAATCCAATTCGGGTGAAGGCGGCGAAGATCCGGTTCGGTTTAATGTTCTCAATGATGTTAACGAAGGCTTGTCTCCCCTATTGCCTCATCTGAAAGGCTTGCAGAATGGTGACACCGCTAATTCGTCAATCAAACAGGTAGCATCTGGTCGATTTGGTGTAACTCCTGAATATCTGATGAGCGCCAAGCAGATCGAAATCAAGATGGCTCAGGGCGCAAAACCGGGCGAAGGTGGACAGCTTCCTGGCCCCAAAGTCAGCCCTTATATTGCGATGCTGCGCCGATCGAAACCCGGTGTCACTCTAATTTCTCCGCCGCCTCACCACGACATTTACTCGATCGAAGACCTCTCCCAACTAATCTTTGACCTGCACCAAATCAACCCATTGGCTCAGGTGTCCGTCAAACTGGTCGCCGAAGTGGGAATCGGCACGATCGCCGCTGGGGTCGCCAAAGCCAACGCGGATATCATTCAAATCTCTGGTCACGACGGCGGAACGGGTGCCTCTCCTCTAAGCTCGATCAAACATGCGGGAAGTCCGTGGGAATTAGGCTTGACCGAAGTTCACCGCGTTCTCATGCAAAACCAACTGCGCGATCGCGTCACCCTGCGAGTCGATGGCGGCATCAAAACGGGCTGGGATGTGGTCATGGCAGCGCTGATGGGCGGTGAAGAATATGGCTTTGGGTCGATCGCGATGATCGCTGAAGGCTGCATTATGGCGCGGATCTGCCACACCAACAACTGTCCGGTCGGCGTGGCCAGCCAAAAAGAAGAACTGCGGAAACGCTTTCCCGGTACGCCTGAGCATGTGGTCAACTTCTTCTACTTTGTTGCGGAAGAAGTGCGATCGCTCTTGGCGCGTCTGGGCTACCGCTCTTTGAATGAGATCATTGGTCGTGCCGATTTGCTGAAACCTCGTGAAGTTAACCTGACTAAAACCACAAGCCTGAATCTAGATTGTCTGACTCAGCTACCGGATACCCGAAACGATCGCACTTGGCTGACGCATGAATCTGTTCACAGCAATGGGCCAGTTTTGGATGATGACTTGCTCAGGGATGTTGACATTCAGACCGCGATTCGGGATCAGGGCAGTGTGACAAAAACCGTTCGAGTGGTGAATACCGATCGCACCGTCGGCAGTCGGATTGCGGGAACGATCGCCAAACAGTATGGCAACACGGGCTTTGGTGGTCAAATTTCGCTCATCTTCCAGGGCAGTGTCGGTCAGAGTTTTGGTGCATTCAATCTGCCTGGGATGACGCTGATTTTAGAAGGTGAAGCCAATGATTATGTCGGCAAAGGTTTACACGGCGGCGAACTGATCATCAAGCCTACCGCTGACGCAGCCTACGATCCGTCGTTGAATGTGATCATCGGCAACACCTGCTTGTATGGAGCCACAGGCGGCAGTCTATTCGCCAATGGTCAAGCGGGAGAACGGTTTGCAGTCCGCAACTCGAAAGCTCAAGCCGTGGTTGAAGGAGTCGGCGATCACTGCTGCGAATACATGACCGGGGGAACGATCGTCGTTCTCGGTCGCAACGGTCGCAACGTGGGCGCAGGCATGACAGGCGGTTTAGCGTACTTTTTGGACGAAGACGGCAGCTTTCAAGCAAAGGTCAACCCAGAGATTGTCAAAGTCCAGCGGGTGATTTCTCCAGCAGGTGAGCAGCAGTTGAAGGAATTGATCGAAGCGCATCGCGATCGTACAGGCAGCCCCAAAGCCAAAGCGATCTTGGCGGACTGGTCAACCTATTTGCTCAAATTCTGGCAAGTCGTACCTCCATCTGAGAAAGACACCCCCGAAGCCAATCCCGAAGTGACGACTGAAAAGATACTAACCCCCGCCTCTTGAGCGAGTCTCAATCTGGTTAAGAGGATGTTTGAACAGGTGTTGTTCATGGCATTCACCCGCCCTGGATTGAAATCCGGGCTACCCGTGCGAACTCCGTTGAAACGGACTCAAGACGCTGAAATGGCTCCGGAGTCCCTTCAGTGGACTTTCCTCAGCTAGCCCGTACTTCCAGTGCAGGGCGGGACAGCATCGAAGCGAAGAAACTTTTTGGGTCATTGGTTACAGCCAGCGACCCATTTTTGTAGGCTAAGTCTTAAACTAAAAGTACCTTTACGAGCCTAAAGTGATGTCCCTGTCTCAAGACATCGTTTTTCCGCCTGGTGACATCTACAGCGACGAACCCCCCTTGGAAAGCGAACTCCACCTGCGGCAACTGCTGCTTTTAATTCGATGTTTGGAACTGTGGTGGGACGATCGCCAGGATTTCTACGTCTTTGGCAATCTGACCATCTACTACAGCCCTCGCCAACTCAAGTCTGAATTTTTTCGCGGCCCGGATGTCTTCGTCGTGTTGGGCACTGAGCGGAAAACCCGCAAAAGTTGGGTTGTCTGGGAAGAAGACGGCAAATATCCCAACGTGATTATCGAGTTGCTGTCAGACAGTACGGCGAAGGTCGATCGCGGTCTCAAAAAGCAAATTTATCAAGACACCTTCCGCACGCCTGAATACTTTTGGTTTGACCCTAATACGCTGGAATTTCAGGGATTTCGGCTGATGGCTGGCGAATATCAAGCGCTACAGCCCGATTCTCAAGGCTGGCTCTGGAGCCAACAGCTCGAACTTTATCTGGGCATCCATCAGCGTCAGCTTCGATTCTTTAGCCGTCAAGGACAACTCCTTCCCACGCCTGACGAATGGGCGGAAGCGGCACAGCGGCTAGCGGAAGCAGCAGAGCGACAGGCAGAAGCAGCAGAGCGACAGGCGGAAGCAGCAGAGCGACAGGCAGAAGCAGCGCAACAGCAACTAGAAGCAGCGCAACAGCAACTAGAAACAACACAACAGCAATTAGAAGCAGCACAGTCCCAAATCGAGAACGAACGCCTTCAGAAAGAACGACTTGCCGAGAAATTGCGCGAGTTAGGAATTGACTTAGAGACGCTTTAGAGCTAATTTATAAAGTAAATCTTAAGCAGCTAATCGTCTCACCATGAGACG
>NZ_JBJPHT010000037.1:0-65258 GCF_052939475.1 Phormidesmis sp. 146-20 | reverse complement strand
TTGAGGAATTGAGCAGCCTCCTTATCTTACAATTAATTCTACCCACCTACTTAACGAAACACTCGATTCACATCCCAAACAAATTCCGGCAACACACCTTCACCGGATAGGACGATCGGAGAAGGAATTGTTTCTACAGCCTGCCCCGGACGGTAGATTTTAGCTTGCGGTGTTTGCGGATCGAGCAACCAACCCAATCGAACGCCATTCTCAATATATTCCTGCATTTATGAATTTGATTGCCGCTCTACAAAGTATTCCTGACCCTGGGCGAGGGGCGGGTCAGCGTCTTTCCTGATGGGTGTTTCTGCGGTTCATCATTCTCGGCACCAGGCATGGCGAGGGGGATAGCGAGCAGGGTGGTTTCATACAAGAAAAAAATAGTGAGGATTTTTGATTCCTTCGTTGAGATTCGCTCAAAGTTACGAACGCTACGCGCCACAAAGTGTTCGCAGAGACTGAAAAATCAGGCTTCTGGGTTTTCCTTTTGGTGTACGAAACCACCCTGTACCCCAGAGTTGGGGGGTGGGGGCAGAAGCTGTGAACAACGAAGCGAAAAAACTCTCATCGAATTCACGTCACATTAGGCTTTACTGCCGACTGAAGGGCTGGAGGACGATCGCCGCTCCTTCTTGCCGCATCGACTCCGATAAAGCGCTCAAAATTTGCACCAGTTCTGCCCCTAACCACCCCGAAGAAATTTGAGAAGGCTGATTTTGTTGGACACAGGTCAAAAAATGGTCACAGACTTGCTGGAGTGGCTCACCAGGCGGCAGATTCAAACGTTCACGGCGTTGGTCAACTGGGATAAAGTGCGGCCCCTTTTTCTCAAACTGTCCACAATGCAGACATAGGGGATCGGCTACCAGTTCATCAAAAATTAACGCCCCCTGACTCCCGACCAGACTGATGCGCCGCTGTTTGTCAGGATTGAGCCAACTGAGATGAAGCGTTGCGCGAAAACCACTGGGGTAAGTGAGCGTCGCCCAAACCACATCCGCCAACCCTTGAGAAAAATCAGGCAGCCCCAACTGAGGCTGAAGCCAAACCTGACCCTTTGCCTGCACTTCACAGGGCAGTTCTCCTAGCCAATAGTTGAGAATCGCAATATCGTGAATCGCCAGATCCCACAAAGCGTCTACATCTTGTCGCACCGGGCTGAGATGAGTCCGAGCCGCATACCCGTAGCGCAAATTGCCCAACCTTTGGATCGCGTCCTTTCCAGTTAGCACTGCGGGATGAAACAGATAGGTGTGATCGATCACCAGTTGCCGTTGCTGTTGGGCGGCTAGACGACAAAGCTCTAACGATTCCTCGACCTTCAGGGTCAAAGGCTTTTCTGCTAAAACGTGAAAGCCCTGCTTGAGAGCGGCTGTAATCATCGGGTAGTGGGTGACGGCCGGAGTTGCGATCGCCACCCCTTCCACGCTGTCCAAGTCCATCACCTCTCGCCAGTCAGTTGTCAGCAAAGTTCGCTTGTCTAGATCAAACTTTTGGGTCGCCGCAGCCAGACTCTCAGCTTGAGGATCGACCACTGCCACTACCTGCGATCGAGGATTCTGCAAAAAATTTCGCAACAGATGCACACCCCACCGACCCACGCCAAAGACTGCAATTCTCGTTTGATGTGACATTGATTTTCCTAACGTTCTGAGTTTTGAGCGGTTCCCATTCAGCCCTCAAACGGACTCCGTTTCTTGACTCAGGGACACAAAAGCGACCTGGGCGGCTGCCTGTTCTGCGGCTTTACGCGATCGCCCCATCCCTCTGCCCAGACATTTTCCCTGAAGCCAAACTTCTGAAGTAAATCGTTCGGGATCGTTGTGAGTTTTCCCAGATTCCTGGGTGCGATATTCAGGTAAGACTTTTTGACGCCCTTGAGTCCAACTTTGTAGGGCAGCTTTGTAGTTTTGCCGCGCCGGGTCTGCCAAAATCTCAGCAGATAAGGGTTCAAAATGACGATCGAGCCACGGGCGAACTAGCTGTAGCGTATGAGTACTCAGATAAAGGGCTGCAAGAACGGCTTCTAGAGAGTCTGCGAGACGAGATTCTTTGCCGGCCTGATCCGCCATCGCACTCGCAGAAACCAGCAAATAGCGATCGAACCCATATTCATCAGCAATCAAAGCGAGAACACGATCGCTGACCAGAACCGATCGCATCGCGGTAAATTCGCCAACCTTAAGATTGGGATAGGTTTCAAGTAAAAACTCAGCCGCCGCCAGTTTAACCACGGCATCCCCGACGAATTCAAGCTGCTCATAGTTGGCCTCAGCAGAAACAGTCGAGTGCGTTAGGGCCAGGTCTAGCAGCTCCCAGCGAATCGCAGCCTGCTCAAGCACGCCCAATCGTTGTAATAGGGTTTGTAACTGTTGCTGACGGCGCGGATAGTGTAAGGTCATCCTTCAATCAAGTGTAGAGAGAACAGTCTTCTTCTACCCTACTCCTTACGCCTCATCCCAATCGCCCATTTTTTACTTTCAAGCAGAGCGGAGAAACTCATAGGTACGGCAAATCTCGCCGATCGTCGCCGTTGTCAACAGGGGAACTTCACAGGTTTCTCGCGTCGCTGCATCCAGCGTAATCGTAGTCACTTTTAGCTGATCAGAGGTGGGTAAAAAAGCCGTCGATTCTAGCTTGCCCAGATGCCAATGCTGAAGACGAACTTGCTCGATCGTCCCCGGAAACACCCCCGCCAAAAGCGCCAAGACCTCACTCGGTAAGCTAATAACAACCTGCCGCCCAAAGAATTCTTCAAACCCGGCCAGCAGTCTTTCGGCTCTCATCGCTGGATCGGGATGTTCGACAATTTTGTGGAGCCAGCGTCCCCATTGAATGCGCCGCCCATAGGCTCTGCGACGACCTTCAAGGGTGTGGAGGGGCAACAGTTCTGGGGAGCCGATCGCGATCACAGCTTGGTAACACTGCTCCGCCAAACTGCTGACGGCCGCGCCGGGGCCGGCAAACTCAGCATGAAACTCTTTGCAGAGAATCAGTCCACTCTTTTTTTGTTCGCTGATCGCTAGGAGGGGTTCAGAAGTGAGGGCAACTTCCGACCGTTGGGAGGGGATGAGGGTAGTAATCTGACTGTTCACGGGCTTATCCTACAGATCTGTAGGCACAGCGATCCTCTGGAATAAGGTAGACTTCCTGATGATTTCATCGTAAGTCAAGTTCCAGGCATCTTGTCGAATCGCGACAGCCACTTTGCGGAATCTACATAAATTAAATTTCTGCTTGAAAATTGCGGATTGGTGAAAAAGTTTGGGCGATTGCTTTGTAGCAGTTTTCGCGGCAGTTGATGGAAAGGTCGAGAAAGGGTGGGGTGAATTCAATCAAAAAAGGCTCTAAGGCTATTTCCACAAAAGAAGTTAACCCAAGGTCGGGTGGGCATTACAGACATCGACGAGACGCTATAGGGCTAAATTTGGGAAATTTACGCAATGTGCGACTTCTTTGATAGAAAGCTCCCAAGTGATCAACGCAATGGTCTCAAGTCGGACTGTCGCGACGAAGTGGAGAAGAGCCAGTCATAAGCCGGGTTCTGTTCTTTGAATGCAAGCACGAATGCAAAACACGAATGCAAAACACTCAGAGGGCAGTTATCTATCTGGGACATCTGTTGCCAAATGCCTCAAGCGGATGCGCTCCCAAAAGTTTCCTTCTGACAGCTCGGAACTGGAAAAAGACCAACCATTGTTCCTTCGACCTTGCTCCCAACCGGGGTTTACCGAGCCAGCACCTCTCGATACTGCTGGTACGCTCTTACCGCACCTTTGCACCCTTACCAATGAGAAGGATGAGGGATGAGGGATGAGGGATGAATTTGTAGTTCTTCCGTCTACCTTTGACCTTCAGCCTGACAACTGGCGGTATTTTTCTGTGGCACTGTCCTCACGATCGCTCGCACTGGGAATTACCCAGCAGGTCTGGTCTTTGGGGAGTCCGGACTTTCCTCAGACGGGTAAAAAACTTTTACCGCGTCCGCAACTGCCTACCCTGACTCTTCTCCATTTTCCAGTTTAGTCGGAGTTGGTGAACGATTACTTTTTGCGAGGGTTCCAGGGGAGGCCGGCTGTCCAGTCGAGTTTGGTGAGGGTAAAGGTGCAGATGACCTGGGTGCGATCGCCCGTGGGGGAGATAGTGTTGGGGCCAGTCAGACGCATGGTCAGATAAAGGGAAAATTTTACAGGTTCCTTCATCTCCATGAAGTTTTTGTAGCGTTTTCGCTGGGCTTCTGTAGATTTTTTGGGGTCTGGCTTCTCCAGATTAATGATGGTTTTGGCGATGTCCATTGCGCCATCGTCGCCTTTGCGGGTGAGCATGTCTTCAGCGACGATCGCTTCTTTGAGCGTTCTACCGGGGGCGATGACACTAAACACTTGGGTTTGTGAAAGATCGAGGGTGGTGCCAGGGGGCAGGCGGGTGACACGGCGCGATCGACCATCAAGATCCGTCATTGAGCAGTAGTCCCAATCGATGTAGATGGGGTGATCCTGGGATTTGTTGTTGATGCTGATGGCGAGTTGTTTTAGCGTGTGAAATTCGTAGTGCGAGTCAAATTTGAAGCTAACGCCAAGGATCTCTGAGAGATTGTGAGCGGCAAGGTGCTGTTTGAGTTCGTCGTCGTTTAGGGCGATATGAAACTCATCGTTAAACGAGTCTACAATTTGGTACAGAACATAAGTGACGCATAGCAGATAGACCGTAAGAAGCACAAAGTCGAGTTCAGTCATCGTTGACCCCAAACCTAAAGACGACGGACTGTAGACCTTATACCATCTCATCTGGCGTTCAAACGATTTGTGAGGCAGTTTTGTTAGAGGGCTAGCGGACACCCAAGTGAGGGGTATGACCCCTTAGTCAAATCGATATGGGCCTGGAAAGAGCAGGTTATGAAGGCAAAAAAATCGGCAGAGAAGTCTGATTCTTCCCTACCGAATTGAATGACACAAACTAGGAGCAAACGAGATTCAACGTTCATCAGTCTGAGCGATGCTTTTTGGGGTGTTTGTAATCTCCTTGATAGGGTTGTACTCCGGTTTCGGGATAAGAGTCATCGGTGGGGCCAAAAATGCGAGACATGGCACCAGAAATGTACGAAACAACGTCATCAATCACTTTAGGAAGGCTCATAAAATTCACCTCTGAACAGGTTGATTGGATGTGAGCTTGAAGCGAGTTGTGTATCCTGAGTGGTCTTGATCCTATGTGATTGATTATGATGAATTTCGGTTCAATTTAGACGTAAATACATTATTTATTTACGTTTATCGACTCGTCTCAGAGAGTTGTTTATATTTCGATATTTTTGGCTGGGTTTTGTTTCTGAAATAAAACAAATACGCTCGTTTGAGTCGAGCTTTGCAACTAGTTCTTAATATTTCAATCAAAAAAATTGCTGCTTTAAACCTGATTTGAGAGGAGTGATTTCTTCACGTTACCTGCAAGGGCCGTTCTTTAAAGATAATAAGTTTGTGCCTAGATTTCTATCAGTTTCTAACGTGATTTCTCTATACTTCTCCTACGATTCCTTTTTGGTGCGATCGCCAGAGGTTTTGATAGAAAGTACTATAAACAGAGTCGCCTAGAAGAGTTAAGTCGCTGTATATTTCGCCCTCTCCAGGTTTTTTACTCAACCATTTTGTATTTTTCTGCACCTTCGCCTATTGATTTTTGGTTTTTTTAACTATAATTATGGAATGGCTTCAACAGAGTTTTTCTAGTGCCCTATGAGCCTCCGTAGCCCAAAAACAACCCTCATTTAAGGAGAAACGGGTGGAAGACGCGGAATTAACGATCGCCTCCCATGACTACAGCCTTTTGACTGACCTATATCAGTTGACAATGGCAGCTTGCTACGTGGGCGAAAACCTCGATCAGCGCCGAGCCAGCTTTGAACTGACTGTCAGGCGTTTACCTGCTAAGTTTGGCTACTTGATTGCGATGGGTTTGGCTCAAGCGCTGGATTATTTAGAAAAACTTCACTTTAGCTCTCAACAGCTTGATGCACTGCGAGCTACGGGCATGTTTGATCAGGTTCCAGAACGGTTTTGGACGCTGTTGAGAGCGGCTCGTTTTACGGGAGACGTGTGGGCGGTTTCTGAAGGAACGGCTGTCTTTGCAAACGAACCTTTGCTGCGAATTGAAGCCCCACTTTGGCAAGCCCAACTTGTCGAAACTTATTTATTGAATACCCTGAATTATCAGACATTGATTGCGACTCGTGCGGCGCGATCGCGAGACATCGCCGGGTCACAAGCAACCCTTTTAGAGTTTGGCACTCGTCGGGCATTCAGTCCGCAGGCTTCTCTCTGGGCGGCTCGTGCAGCTTTGGCGGCGGGGTTTGATGCAACGTCCAATGTATTGGCTGCGGTGAAACTGGGGCGTAATCCGACGGGGACGATGGCCCACGCGCTGGTGATGGCGTTGAGTGCCATTGCGGGCAGTGAGTCAGATGCGTTTACCGCCTTTCATCGCTACTTTCCGGGTGCGCCGTTGTTGATTGATACCTATGACACGATCGCCGCCGCCCATCAGCTATCTGAACCTTTTAGAAAGGGCGAACTTGATTTGGCAGGCATTCGTATCGATTCGGGCGATTTGGTTTCTCTGTCTCAGCAGGTGCGCGAATTGTTACCCGGCGTTCCGATCTTTGCCAGCGGCGACCTGGATGAGTGGAAGATTGCCGAATTCAAAGCCGCAGGTGCCTGTATTGATGGCTATGGGTTGGGAACTCAGTTGGTGACAGGTGCGCCCGTGAATGGGGTTTATAAACTGGTCGAAATTGATGATATTCCCGTGATGAAGGAGTCGCCCGGAAAAATCACGTATCCTGGACGCAAGCAGATTTTTCGGCAGGTTGAGAATGGAAGGGTGGTGAGCGATCGTCTAGGTTTAGTTAACGAATCACCGATCGCCTCAGAACAACCGCTGATGCAGCTTGTAGTCAAACAGGGACAGCGTTTGCAAGAGTTGGAAAATTTGGGAACGATCGCCCACCGTACGGCCGCTTCTGTGATCAGCTTGCCACCTGAAACCCGTGACATCAATCAACCAAATTCTATTCCTCTAACCCTTTCTGGCTCCCTGTCCCATCTCATCGAAACAACCCGAAAGCATCCCTAGCACTTCCTGTCATCCCTCATCCCTCATCCTCCCCTCCATGCAGCAAATTGCTCTTTTTGGAACTAGCGCCGACCCACCTACCACGGGGCATTTGACCATTCTGAGGTGGCTGTCTCATCGCTTTGATGAAGTGGCGGTTTGGGCTTCTGACAATCCGTTTAAATCGCATCAGACTGCATTGGAACATCGGACGGCGATGCTGCGGTTGTTGATTCATGAATTGGATTTGCCCAGGCTTCATGAGTTGGATTTGCCCAGGCTTCATGAGTTGGATTTGCCCAGGCAAAATGTACAGGTTTATCCAGAATTGAGCAGTCCGCGATCGCTGATCACCGTAGAACGTGCCCAACAGCACTGGAACGGGGCAGAATTTACGCTCGTCATTGGTGCCGATTTGGTAAGTCAATTACCTCAGTGGTTTCGCGTCGAAGATCTGCTGAAACAGGTGAAACTATTGGTGGTGCCGCGACCTGGATATTCTCTCGTGAGCCAGGATCTAAACCGTTTGAGACAGATGGGAGCCGATGTGACGATCGCTGATCTCAGTGCCCCAGATGTTTCCTCGACCGCCTATCGTGAGCAGGGAGAGACTGAGAGCGTCACCCCGCCGATTCAAGACTATATCGATCGGGAGCAACTGTACGGATGTCACGCACGCAGAGAAAAACTGCCCATCCATTAAAAGGTGAGGCGCTTGCAGATTTTAGGGTTGGAGTCGATAACGCCATTTTTTCGGTCGATACGGCGCAAAATCGACTGCTGGTTTTGTTGGTAATGCGTCAGGAGGAGCCGTTTCTCGATCGCTGGAGTTTGCCCGGAACGCTGGTGCGTCGAGGAGAATCGCTGGAGAAAGCAGCTTATCGAATTTTGTCGGAAAAGATTCGCGCTCGAAATCTTTATCTAGAGCAGTTGTATACCTTTGGTGGACCAAATCGCGATCCGCGTGAGGCTGAGGACAGTTACGGAGTGCGCTATTTGTCGGTGAGCTACTTTGCATTAGTCCGGTTTGCCGAAGCTGAACTGATTGCGGATGGTGTGAGTGGGATTGCCTGGTATCCGTTGGATCAGTTGCCGCAGTTGGCGTTTGATCACAACACGATTTTGGAATATGGACATCATCGCCTCAAAAATAAATTGGAGTACAGTCCAGTGGCGTTTGATGTGTTGCCAGAAGTGTTTACGTTGAGCGATCTTTATCAACTTTATACAACCGTTTTGGGTGAGAATTTCTCGGATTATTCAAACTTTCGATCGCGCCTTCTCAAGCTAGGTTTTCTTTGCGATACCGGAATCAAAGTTTCACGAGGGGCAGGCCGTCCAGCCAGTTTATATCGCTTTGATGCCGAAGCCTTTGCGCCCTTAAAAGACAAGCCATTAGTGTTTATTTAATGGAGTAAAAACCGTGGGAATTGAAGAATTGTTGGCGGGAAAACGAGAGGAAATTTTAGCGATCGCTGCTCAACATGGAGCTTACAACATTCGTGTTTTTGGGTCGGTTGCGAGAGGAGAAGCTAGAGACGATAGTGATGTCGATTTCTTAGTCGAAGTTGGTTCCGATCGTAGTTCTTGGTTTCCAGTTGGATTGATTCAAGATTTAGAAGATTTACTAGGAAGGAAGGTAGATGTTGCAACTGAAAAAGGATTAAAAGATCGAATTCGAGAGCGAGTCTTAAGTGAGGCTGTCTCATTATGAGGAATGACCGTGAGAGGCTGCACGATATTCTGGAAGCAATTCTTCGGATCGAACGATATGCTAAACAAGGGAAAGAAGCGTTTGAGCAAGATGAATTGATTCAAACCTGGATCTCTTATCATCTGCAAGTGATTGGAGAAGCTGCTAGAGCTACATCATCTGAGTTTAAAGTGAAACATTCAAACTTACCCTGGATACAAGCGGTCGGTTTACGTAACGTTTTAGTTCATGAATATTTTCAGGTCAACAGCGAAATCGTATGGGCGATCGTTGAGATAGATTTACCCGATTTGAAGCAGAAAGTTGAAGCTGTTTTGCAGGAATTGAGTCAAGAATTATGATGAAAATTGCGATCGCTCAACTGAATCCTACGATCGGTGATCTTAAAGGCAATGCCCAACAAATTTTAGAAGCGGGACATCGAGCATCTAACGAAGACGCAAGGCTTTTATTAACGCCAGAACTTTCTCTTTGTGGCTATCCGCCTCGTGATTTGTTGCTCAATCCGAGCTTTGTGGAAGAAATGTCTAAAACGCTGCTTAAATTGGCGACACAATTGCCGTCTGAGTTAGCAGTTTTGGTAGGAACGGTGGATTTGAATGCGCGATCGCTTCAGACAGGTGGTAAGCCGCTTTTTAACAGTGTGGCACTTTTAGAACAGGGAAAGATTCGGCAGATTTTTCACAAAAGATTGCTGCCAACCTACGACGTATTTGACGAAGATCGCTACTTTGAGCCAGGCAATGAAGCAAATCATTTCACATTAGATTTAGGATCAACGTCTATTCATATCGGCGTGACAATCTGTGAAGATCTTTGGAATGACGAAGAGTTTTGGGGCAAACGAACTTATAACTTGAATCCGATCGCTGACCTTGCCCAAAGAGGCGTTGATTTTACGATCAATCTATCTGCCTCGCCTTATACAGTTGGCAAGCAAAAATTACGCGAATCGATGCTGAAGCATGGTGCAATTCGATTTAATCAGCCCATGATCTATGCTAATCAAGTTGGTGGAAATGATGATTTAATTTTTGATGGGAGTAGTGTGGTTGTCGATCGCCAAGGCAATTTAATCTGTCGCGCTCTTGGATTTGAGGCTGATTTTGTGACGGTTGATTACGATTTTGAAAAGCAAGATTTTTCGCCGAGTTCGATCGCGTTTGAGCCTGAATGTGATGAGGCTGAAATCTGGTCGGCGTTGGTGTTGGGTGTGCGAGACTATGCGCGAAAGTGTGGCTTTTCTAAAGTAGTGTTGGGCTTGAGTGGTGGGATTGATTCTGCGTTGGTGGCGGCGATCGCGGCCTCTGCCCTCGGTGCCGAAAATGTGTTGGGAATTTTGATGCCGTCGCCTTATAGTTCTGATCACTCAGTCGGAGATGCGTTAGCGTTAGCAAAAAATTTGGGAATTCAAACTCAAAAACTCCCGATTGAACAGTTGATGAATGCTTACGATCAAACGCTAGAAGAACTCTTTGCTGGAACGTCGTTTGGTGTTGCCGAAGAGAATATTCAATCCAGAATTCGTGGCACTTTGTTAATGGCAATTGCGAATAAATTTGGGTATCTATTGATTTCGACAGGCAACAAATCTGAGATGGCGGTGGGTTATTGCACGCTTTATGGCGATATGAATGGGGGATTGGCGGCGATCGCTGATGTCCCTAAAACGCGAGTGTATTCAATTTGTGAATGGCTCAATTGTCGAAGTTCATCGGAACTAATTCCTACCAACATTTTGACCAAACCACCCAGCGCCGAATTGAAACCTGGACAGGTCGATCAGGATTCTTTACCGCCTTATGAAGTGTTAGATGATATTCTCGATCGCTTCATTCATCAACATCAATCTGCCACAGAAATTATCGCTGCTGGACATGATGCAACGGTGGTCGATCGCGTAGTTAGACTGGTTACCATTGCAGAATTCAAACGTCGTCAGGCTCCTCCCGGAATTAAGATTACCGATCGTGCTTTTGGGACAGGTTGGAGAATGCCGATCGCCAGCAAACAAACCTCCTATTAACGAGTAGGATTTAGTAAGTCACAAACATCACCTGGATAAAGCGAATATGACTCAAACTAAGCAAAGGTTTTCAAGTTTTGAGGAATATCTTGGCTACGACGATGGAACGGACAATGTGTATGAATTATTCAATGGGGAGTTAATTGAAGTGCCGCCAGAGTCAGGATTTAATGTTGGGATTGCAGTTTTTCTGACAATTCAACTTGCTGCGATCGTAGGATATCTGAGAGTTAGACCTCATGGTTTAGAAGTTGAAGTGATGGGTGAACCTCGGAATCGATTTCCAGACCTGACCATTATTCGTGAGGAACACATTGCACAACTGGAGCGGCGCAATACCATTCGTCTGTCAATGGCTCCTCCTTTGTTGGTGGTTGAAGTGGTTAGCCCTGGCGACTTGCAGCGAGACCGTGATTACATTGCAAAACTTGGACAATATGAGGCGATCGCCATTCCTGAATATTGGATTATTGATCCCGAAACTCAGGTGGTGTCGGTCTGTGAACTAATGAATGGAGCTTATGAAATAAAGGAATTTCGAGGGAGCGATCGAGTTCAATCTCAGCTTGAAATCCTTCAAAATTTGCAGTTAACGGCTGAAGAGATCTTAAAAGCAGGCATTTAGAAAAGCGACATCTTGTCTAAGTTTCTATTGAGAAAATTTGTGCTGCGGTTAATGTTAATTCTGGAAAGGTATCGGAAATTATTCGGTCTTTTCCTCGAAATTGTTGCACTTGATACTCATTTTCAACTAGCTGATAAACCGAGAGGGTCGGCTGTTTGGGAGAGCCAATATATCGCTTTGCGCCCAGTCCTTTGAAATCGACAATCCAATACTCAGGAATGCCCATTTGCTCGTAGTCGGTCACCTTACGCCCATAGTCGGTGCCCCAGTTGGTGCTGACCACTTCTACCGCGAGTTTGATCGATTTACCCTGCTCGATCGTTGAGGCTTGTCTCCAGCGTGGCTCGTCTTCAAGCGCTGCCTTGTCCAAAACAAGAATATCTGGTTGATGGCCTGTGTCCTCACCGGGAGGCTTCACAAGGTAGGTTCTGGGAATGATGTAGGGCAATTGCAGTCGCCGAATTTCCAGAAACAACTCACCTGTGGTAAACGCGGTCACTTCTTCGTGATCACCTGTTGGCAACATCTCAATTACGCCTCCTCTATAAAGCTCGTAGCGCCCTTCTCCATCGGGATACCACGCTACAAACTCCTCAAAACTCATGAACTTTGGCGAAGCTTGAAACATGCTGCTTGCCTCTCTGATTTTTCAACTGATATTACGATAACGCGAACCAAAAGATTTTATATTAATGCTGGAATACTTCCATCAAACTGCTTCAAGATTTGTGATAAGTTAGCCTTAATCCTTCCACTAAGCAGGTATCCAATCTTGAGGTTAAAGGGTACAGGTAGATCATCGTTTAGTCCGCATGATTTGCCGAACAAGATGAAGCCGAGACAATTTTGCCGCCTGTGGTTCAACGTCAGTGAAGAAGACGAGAAAGCCAGAGGTTACCGTACACAATGCGTAAAACTCCTTTCCCGCGTGATCGGCTTAGAAGAAGACACGGTTGAGCGCTGGGGTTCAGGAGTCGATTTCCCTGGGATGCCTGACCAATACGAAAATACTCTGGGCTATGCCATGACTATCAAACGAATGCTAGAGGAAGGCGGAAGGAGTCAACGCGAAATCTTTCAGGCCGTCTTGCAACAGCTAGAAGATTCATAAAATTTATTATTGCACTATTCTCCAAGTTTTTACTGGAAACTCTCATCCAAAACTCTTGACCCCAACTCAGGGGTTTTTTATTGTCAGAGAGTTCAACTATTTTTCATGACCTCCAAAATATGAGTTATCAAGACTCGCTCAAGCCGTGGGTAATTTATCGTCGCCTGCCCAATTTTCAGCGTCAATTGATTGAGAGATTTCGTCGTCGCCCCCACGCGGAAGAATATTTGAAAGCAATTCAAACCCTTGACCCAGATGGCGAATTTGAAATTGTCTACGAGATGGTTCCTACCAAGAACGATTTAGATGAAGCCCGATCGCTCCCGTCATACCCCCAGCGGTCGATTTACAACTAAAAGAACCAGAATTAGTCTTAAATCATTTAGCGCGATCGCCATTTCGACTCGATCACCCGATAAAGTAGAGTGCGATGATAGGATAAAGTGATTCCTCAGAATTCCGACCGATATACTGGGAAACAAAAATTTCTAATCATGGGTGATGAGTGAGCGAAAGCCAGCGGACTCGTTGCCCACTCCTGTCTCAACCTACCTCCTCACGATCGCAGCGCAATGGTACTATCTTCGACACCCAATTCCACCGCCCGCAAGCTTTCTAAAGTCGAAGGACTCAAAGATCGCAGTGACTTTTTGCGGGAACCCGTCGCGTCTGAACTTCTCCTCGACACGACCCATTTCACCGAGGATGCCATCCAGATCCTCAAGTTTCACGGCTCCTACCAGCAAGACAACCGCGACAATCGGGTGAAGGGGCAAGAAAAAGACTATCAAATGATGCTCAGAACCCGCAGTCCGGGTGGCTTTATTCCTCCTCAGCTTTATCTAGCGTTGGATGATATTGCCAATGAGTACGGCAATCAGACGATTCGGGCTACGACACGCCAAGGGTTCCAGCTTCACGGCATTCTCAAGAAGAATTTGAAGGCGGCGATCGCCGCGATCGTTCGCAACTTGGGGAATACACTGGGCGCTTGTGGCGATGTCAATCGTAACGTCATGGCTCCTCCGGCTCCCTTTAGAAATCGCCCTGAGTACCAGTTTGCCTACGAGTATTCGCATCGAATTGCCGATTTGTTGACTCCTCAAACAGGCGCTTATTACGAAATTTGGCTAGATGGTGAGAAATTCATTTCAGCCGAAGAGAATCCTGAAGTCGTCGCGGCTCGTCAAAAAAATGGGACTGGAACGATCGTTCACGACAACCCCGAACCGATTTATGGCAAACATTACATGCCTCGCAAATTCAAAATTGCGGTGACGGTGCCTGGTGATAACTCGGTCGATTTGTATTCTCAAGATGTCAGTCTCGTCGTCATCACCAACGATCAGGGCGAACTCGAAGGCTTCAACATCTTTGCGGGTGGCGGATTGGGAAAAACCCACAACAAAGAAGAAACCTTTCCTCGGATTGCGGATGAGATTGGCTATGTCGCCAAAGACGATGTGTATGATGCCGTCAAAGCGATCGTCGCGACTCAACGAGATTATGGCGATCGCAGCGATCGTCGTCACGCCCGCATGAAGTATCTGATCGAAGATTGGGGAGTCGAAAAGTTTCGCGCCAAGGTCGAAGAATACTTTGGTAAAAAGCTGGAGCCATTCAAACCTCTGCCCAAATTTGAGTATCTCGACTTTCTCGGCTGGCAAGAACAGGGAGACGGCAAGCTGTTTGTGGGCATTTCGGTTGAAAACGGTCGCGTCAAAAACGAAGGATCATTTCAACTCAAGACAGCACTGCGCGAGATTGTTGAAACATACAATTTGCCAATGTTGGTCACGCCCAGCCAAAACCTGATTTTTTACGAAATTGATCCCGCTCAAAAGGACGAAATTCAAGCCATTCTGACTCGCTGCGGCATCAAGTCTGTCGAAGAGATTGATCCTTTAGTCCGCTACTCGATGGCTTGTCCTGCTTTGCCCACTTGCGGACTGGCGACGGCGGAATCAGAACGAGTCATCCCCAGCATTTTGGGACGGATTCGATCGCTCCTCACCAAAGTTGGGCTTCCCGATGAGCATTTCATCATTCGCATGACAGGTTGCCCCAATGGGTGCGCCCGCCCCTACCTTGCAGAACTGGGATTTGTTGGCAACGGCCCAGACACTTATCAAATTTGGCTTGGCGCTGCGCCCAACCAAACGCGACTGTCACAAACCTACATCGAAAAGCTGCACATTGATAATCTAGAAACTGAGCTAGAACCCATTTTTGTGTTATTCAAGAAATCGCGTAGTTTGGGAGAAAGCTTTGGTGATTTTTGCGATCGCCTCGGTTTCGATCAGATTCGTCAATTTGTCAGCAGTTACCAACTTTCAGAACCCATGATTGAAAATTCACTCGAAGATACGGCTGTGGCAGAAACGTCTCTAGAATCCGCCGCCGAAGATTCTGTAGAAGATACCGTCGTGGCCCAGGAGATGTCTGAGGAAGTTCTTGCCAAGCCCAAACGCAATCGAATTCCACGAGTCAGCATCCAGCGCGAAGTTTATCTCCGTCTTCAGCAAACCTCTGTCCAGCAAAACAAACCGATTACTCAACTGGTTGCTGAGGCGTTAGACGCTTATTTGCCGCCGATCGAGCCTTAGATCTCGATCAATTAGCAGCCCCCTAAATCCCCCACACGTAAGAGACTCTGAGCCGAAACTCTTATCCGGAAGTCTCCCAAAATTGGGGGTTGGGGGACTTTCAGACAAGATCTTGGGTTCAAAGTCCCTCACTCGTGGGGGATTTAGGGGGCTGCCTGGATTCACAACCGCAGCGAAAGATTTCATCGAATTCACGTTAATCCAGTTGATTTTCAATTTTATCGGTGGTCGATCGCCCTTCAAAATTCCTTCAGCTTTAAACATTGGGTGAGCAAACATGTTAGCTACTCCAATCAATCTCTATCTAGAACCAGGGCAAAAAGTAACGCTTCAGCCTGTCTCGTGGCAAGAGTTTGAAGCAATTTTGGCGAACCTTGGAGAGCATCGATCGTCGCATGTCGCCTATGCCAATCAAATCTTAGAGATTATGGCTCCCCTACCAGAACATGAGCGATCAAAAGTGCTAATTGCTGATTTGGTCAAAGCCATTTTGAAGACCCAAAAAAGACCGTGGGAATCTCTGGGATCTTCCACCTTTAAACGTGCAGGAATGGCGGTCGGAATCGAACCCGATGATTGTTTTTATATTCAAAATTACAGAGCCGTGATTGGTAAAGATCGATTAGATTTATCTGTCGATCCGCCTCCTGATTTAGCGATCGAAACAGATGTCACTTCAAAAACCGAAATCGATGCCTACAGAGCGCTAGAAGTGCCGGAGTTATGGATTTTTGCCAAGGGAATTCTCAAAATTAATGTGTTTCAAGCAGGCGAATATATCGAGTCTGAAGGGAGTCCAACCTTTTCAAACATTGCAATTTCACAAATCATTCCTCAATTCGTCAAGCGCGCCAAAATAGTTGGAGTCAGTCAAACTTTAGAAGAATTCGAGACTTTTTTGAGGAACGATCGCGAGTAGAGAAGTAAATTGGCTCAACTACAACGGCTGGTCATTGCCTCCGATCAATTCAATCCGCCTCAGATTTTGTTGAATGCCGACCAACAGCATTATTTGAGTCGAGTATTGCGATTACGATCGGGCGATCAATTCATCGCAATGGACGGACAAGGAAACGGCTGGCTGGCTGAACTGGAATCCGACCAAGCAAAAATTTTGGAAGCGATCGTTACAAAATCAGAGCTTTCCATTTCTGTCACATTGGTTCTGGCACTTCCTAAAGGCAATGGATTTGACGATGTTGTTCGGCAAGCCACCGAATTGGGCGTAACCTGCATCGCACCTGTGATCAGCGATCGGACACTTCTCAACCCCAGCCCCAACAAGCTAGACCGCTGGCGACGCATTGCTCAAGAAGCCGCAGAACAATCCGAACGGCAAGTCGTCCCCACGATCTTAGAACCCGTCTCCTTAACTAATCGCCTGTCCGAAAAATCCGCCGATCGCCGCTTTATCTGTCTAGCCAGAGGCTCCTCTCCCCATCTACTGGATGTCTTGCTAGAACAAAAGTTTTCCGCAATCACGCTAGCGATCGGCCCCGAAGGCGGTTGGACAGACCTGGAAATCGAGCAAGCGATCGCCGCAAACTACCAGCCCATCTCCCTCGGCCGTCGCATTCTGCGAGCCGTCACCGCTCCGATCGTCGCCCTTTCCCTCATCTCAGGATCACTCGAAAGAACGAATGAAGACTAAACTAGCGCATTAGAATTCAAAGTAGTGTTGCAAATCAGTTCCTGTTTCATCCCTCATCCCTCATCCCTCATCCCCCCTCCATCATGCTGCTCGAACAAATCGCCGCCGCCATCGATCGCCAAGATTACCGCGCCGCCGCCAAACTGCTCAAAGAATTCTTGCAGGAGTCGCCTCAAAATGTCTGGGGGCAGTTTTACAAAGCAAGACTCTATGAAATCTCTGGCAAACGAGAAGCGGCAGGCGAAATTTATCGTCATCTGTTGCGCGACGGGACAAATCCCAAACTGGTGACACAGGCGCGACAGGGAATTCAACGACTTGATGAGATTGCCCAGACAGAACACAAACAAGCCATTGCCCAAGCCACCGCCGACCCCGAAAACGCTGAACCAGGAATTCTCGTTTTGGAATCCATGCCCAGCGATGCCAGATCCTCTGCGGCTCAAAATCTAGCACGCATCATGAAACTAGACGCTTACACCGCCCGAATGCAGATTCCCAATCGCGGCTGGCGGCTGTATCGAGTCGGGGCGATCGGCGAACTGCAACATTATGGACAACAACTGAGAAACGCCGAAATTCCTGCATTTTGGGCTTCTGTGAATGCGCTACAAAAACTGCCCGTTTTTCAAGTTCACTATATTCAGGAATACCAACCTCAAGCGATCGTCGTCTGCCAAAACGAACAGGGGCAAATCGGCTCACTCAAATTTGATTGGTCAGAAGTCAGTCGGCGTGTCGAAGGGATGCTACCGATTTTTGAACAAGTCGTCGATACTGATCTTCGCAAAGGCACGATCGAACGGCAGCGAAAACAGACCACTCAAGACTACGCACACCTCTGCGATCTACACCTTCCCAAGCGTCGCTGCATTCTCCGGCTGTGCGATTTGAACTATCAATTTCACCAGGGGATCGCCTTTTCTGCGCCTCCCAAAGATTCCGTGGCGATCGACCAGGCTACCAACCGCATTCACTGGAATAATTTAATCGCCTTTCTCAAATATCAGCTTCCTCAACAGCCCGCCTGGTTAGAGTTTCAGACATTTGGAGAGACGGCGATCGACCACACGCTTCTACTCAAACGGCTCAACTCCCACGTTCACCTTTTTGGTCAAGACTCTAGCCCCTGGAATCCAGCGTTTCACCTTTACAGTGGATTAGCTTTTCTCAGAGAGTCGGCTTAGGGATCGGGCATTAGACCAAAGACGCAAGGCTAACAGCACAGCATTCAAAGTCTAGAATCCCAAGTCCAGACTCCCAAATCCAGACTCCTTTAACTCTTCTCGTCCCCTTTTCGTCCCTTAGAGAGAGGTGACTGACCTAACAGATTCAAGACAATAATAGTGAACAAATTAAGCTGAGTTGGTTAGAGAAATCCTATGAAATTCATTCGCATTCTTTTGGCTATTTTGGTTCCTCCGATCGGTGTTTTTCTGACAGCAGGGGTTAGCTCCGCTCTGTTTATCAATATTCTGCTGACGCTGTTGGGTTGGGTGCCGGGTGTGATTCATGCGCTGTGGTTCCTGCAAAAGGCTGACGAAAGACAGAACGCAGCCTACTAAGAAAAACGACCACAAAAAAACATCCCGATCGATGACTGGTTGGGATGTTTTTTAATGAGAAAAATCAAGTTGAACGTACTAAAAACTGACTAATCAATTAGTTGTTTCCAGCTTTCATATTTCGTGCCATGTCTAGATAAGAATTCATGTTGGCACCGGGACGACGACGGCCTCCATTGCTAGTAGGAACGAGATACTTTGTAGCAAACTCGGCTGACTGTGGCTCTTTGGGGGCGACTGCAACAGGGGCAGTTTGGACGGCTGTAGCGGTCGCTGAGGTGCCGTTATTTGATGCCTTTGTAGAAGCTTTCTTTTTAGAAGCCTCTTCAGCAGGTTTGGTGGAAGTCGGGGCGGCTTCGGGCTTTTCGGCTACAGCAACAGAGGCAGCAGCTTTTTGAGTTTCAGAAGCCTTTGGTGACTCAGAGTTTTTTTGAGTGTCGGGCAGGCGGGTGATCGGGGCGGAGGCCGCTTCGTCTAGCTCCAAAAAGTACCCGGCGCTCTTGCGAGTTTTGGGAGCATTATCCGAAGCAAGGGCAGGTTTTTTGCTGCCAAGCAGTCCGCCGATAAAAGAAAGAATTCCGCCGAAAATGCTTTTGATGAGGTTGATTAGACCGCTCATGTGATACTGCTCCTAGGATGTTGCTGAGGCTGAGATTATAGGAATCTGGACTGATGAAAAACTGGGTGGCAAACAAGTTGGTCAAGTTTGACGATCGTCTAGCCTTGCTGATCATATAGCGTGTCGATCGAGCTTTCTCCCACTTTTGATAAATTCTGCTGAACAGTTAAACAGGGTCAAAATCGGCGCAGTCTTGTCTAAAAATTAGCGAAATGATCGTCCTTTGACTGATCCATTTTTCTGAAGCACACCCAAGCCAAAACTCAGAACATAAGCATTCCTATAGTCTGATTATCAGATGCAGCGATGAACACTTGCAACCCCAAACCATAACTTTCTGTAGAGTACGATACGAAGTAGTCACTCTCCCTTCAAGCCAAAAACCCCTAAAAAGGACTTTTGCTCACGCAAAGAAGTCTCAGCTTAAGGGGCTTCGCAAAATCAAACGACTCAGATACAAACCATCCCAGAATAAAGGACAGAACCACCTCTATTCATCCCTCATCCTTCATCCCTCATCCCTAGTACGATCGCGCCCTCGAATCGTTAGAAAACAGTCCCAGTAACGGCCCCAAAATTGCCCCAAACACAAATCCGCCTGCGTGGGCCCAGTAGGCGACTCCACCGCTTTCCATACCAATATTTGTTTTTGCTTGCAGGCTGGCGATTCCATACAATGCTTGTTGAAAGAACCAGATGCCTAAATAAGCGACCGCTGGAATCCGAAAAGTCCAGAAGAAGAAGCCTAGCGGAATCAGTGTGAGAATCGAGGCTTTGGGAAAGCGCAGAATGTAGGCACCCATTACGCCAGCGATCGCCCCACTGGCTCCTAATGACGGCACGGCCGACCCTGATGAGAAAAACCACTGTGACAGCGCTGCCAAAACGCCACAGCCAAGGTAAAAGATTAAATATTTGACATGCCCTAACTGATCTTCGACGTTGTTGCCAAAAATCCAGAGAAACAGCATATTGCCGATGATGTGCAAAAAGCCGCCGTGCAAAAACTGTGATGTGATTAGCGTCACCCATTCTGGAAACCCACTCGCATCGATGGGTGCCCCCGAAAAGTTCGCCGTCAACTGCCGAGGAACAACCGCCCAGGTGTAGAAGAAAGATTCTAACTGCTGAGGAGTCAGGCTCAATTCGTATAGAAAAACAAGTATGTTTGCTGCAATCAAACCATAAGTGACATATGGCGTGATCCGCGTTGGATTGTCATCGCTAAGAGGAAACACTGGACTTTTTCCCTAACTATCATTTGGCTGAAAGATAACGTATTTCGATCGAGCTTGTCTGTTCCCCTCTAGACAGATTCTACGGATTTTGATCCTGCGTGTGAAGCGAAGTCGATCGCTCATAAATTTACGAAGAACCACGCAGAATCTCTGAGATGAAAGTAGCAAAACCTGTCTATATCTGAGAGGTAAACTTGATGGATCGGTCAGTCAATTATGGTGAGTTTTGCAAAAGTCGCATTGCCGATATTAGCTTTAGGATTGATGTTTACAACGCCTCAAATTGCATCTGCCAAATTTCTCGCAAACAATGGGAGTGGGGGTTACTACGATCGCCAAACAGGAAGATCCCACAGCTATGAATTTGAACTCTGGGCAAATGACAACAACAGTAAATACACCTTGAAAGTGTGGCGATCGCCCGACTATCCCAACAAGTCGCCTATTAAAGTTGAGTACTTTAGGTCTGCTGGCGAAGCTTTGAACTTTTTTGATAAGAACTACACAGATAAAAGCTGTGACCTTTGGAGAGCAGAGGGAGTTTGCAGCAAGTCACAGCTTTAGAGGATGTTTGAACAGCCTTTGACTCCTAAATAAAGCTGATTCAAACACCATAAAACCCCCAGTCTCCTATAGAAATTGGGGGTCAAAAAGCTGTGTCCAGTCAATCAGAGCAAAATTAAAAGATGCAGTTTTTCAGAACACATTCATCAGCCGATCCCTTGGCTTACATTTTGCCATTTTGCATGACTTGTTGCAGATGATGCCGAATTTCTTGAGCCTTTTGCATGTCCTCTTCCTTCAATTTTTGAAAGAGTTCAACACAGGGCTGAGAGTTCATGCTTTGAGCATCTTGAATGTAGGTATCGTATGCCTTGACCGCTTCAGCTTTGTTTTGAAGAACCGTAAGCAAATCGTATTCGAGGTTGCTAAGAGCACGAGCGCTGTCGGTAGTCGTTGTCATAGTCAAATCTCCCAAATCGGTATCCCTTAAGAATGGTTTGAGAGGCGCGATCGTTCATCTACCAAAAGTGGAAGACCAAATGTGGAAGACGCGCTTTTGTTGACCTACAAAACAACCACTCAACTTCCTATTTTCCCTTCACCAAAATAGAATCTCCTTCAACCTTGGCCTCATACATTGCCAATCCCTTGACAGCCGGCCCCTGTAATACTTTGCCATCCGCCGCAAATTGAGACGCATGACAGGGACAAGCAAACGACTTACGCTCTGTCTTCCAGGTCACCAAACAGCCCTGATGAGGACAGGTCGGATTGACGGCCACAACTGCCTTGGGGTCAGATGGATTGCGAACGACTAGCAACGGGCCCGCCGCAAATTGCTCATTCAAAATCTGCCCAGACTTATCCAGATCGGTCGCCGCCCCCACCTTCACAAAGCCATCCGCTCCCGGACTCGCCGCAGGTTTTGCTTCGGTTTGAGAATTAGACGAACAGGCCACGATCGCCACAGGCAAACTACTCGCCACCCAGCCCAAACTCACCCAAGATAAAAAAGTTCGACGATCCATGATGTGTTCTCCAGAAAGCGATAAAGTTTTCGATCGGGTTCAAGTCTAGCTGCTGTTCCCTAAATCCCTTCTGCTTGTAGACAAACCGGACAGTTTACTTGATGTGCCGGGAGCAGAACTAGAACGAGTGCACAATAACCCAAAGCGATCGACAGCGCCATCGCTAGTCTACGAGGGAAATGCATCCAAAAAAATAAAAATGCATCTTCCGCATTACAGTTATGCAGAAAATTCATACATGGAAATATTTTGTAACTACGTATACGAATTTCCTCTGTAATCTCGCCTAACTTAACCTTCAAGAGCAATCGCAACCCCGATTCTCGCACCCCACATCCGACCTTCCGCAGGTTCTTCTATTCAGGTGCGTCGATCGTCTGCCCGTGTTTCGGTTGGGACACTTTTTATTTCTAGGCACCCTCCATGACAGACACTATTTCAGCAGCCGCGACCCTCAATAAGTTCGAGAAGTTAAAAGCCGAGAAAGATGGTCTTGCAGTCAAGTCTGACCTGACGCATTTTGCTCAAGTTGGCTGGGAAGCAATGGATGAGACCGATCGTGACCACCGACTCAAATGGCTAGGGGTGTTTTTTCGCCCGGTGACTCCCGGCAAGTTCATGATGAGAATGCGGTTTCCGACTGGAATTCTCACCAGTGGACAGATGCGGACGCTGGCTGAAATCGTACAGCGCTATGGCGAAGATGGCAATGGAGACATTACAACCCGCCAAAACATTCAGCTTAGAGGGGTGCGGATCGAAGATTTGCCCGATATTTTCAACAAGTTTGAACAGTCAGGGCTGACCAGCGTGCAATCCGGGATGGATAATGTCCGCAATATTACCGGGTCGCCTGTCGCTGGCATTGATGCTGATGAACTGATTGATACTCGTGAATTGGCGATACAAGTCCAGGACATGATCACGAGCAACGGGGTTGGCAATCCTGCGTTTACGAATCTGCCGCGTAAATTCAACATTGCGATCGCCGGGTGCCGCGATAACTCCGTCCATGCGGAGATCAACGACATTGCCTTTGTGCCTGCCTATCAGGGTGATGAGCTTGGCTTCAACGTGTTGGTAGGAGGATTCTTCTCTGCCAAGCGGTGTGAGGCGGCGATTTCGATGAATGTCTGGGTGCCGCCGAGTGATGTGGTGGCTTTGTGTGAAGCGATTTTGATTGTCTACCGCAATCACGGTCTGCGCGCCAATCGTCAAAAATCTCGCTTGATGTGGCTGATTGACGAGTGGGGGATTGAGAAGTTTCGATCGCAAGTTGAGACTCAAATCGGCCACATATTGCAACCCGCCGCCGCCAAAGACGAGATTCTCTGGGACAAGCGCGATCACATTGGAGTCTACGCCCAAAAGCAACCCGGACTCAACTATGTCGGCTTACACGTTCCTGTGGGTCGGTTGTTTGCTCCAGACATGTTTGACATTGCTCGTCTAGCTGAAGTCTATGGCAGTGGAGAGATTCGCCTTACCGTTGAGCAAAACATCATCATTCCCAATGTGCCCGATTCGCGACTGACGGCACTGTTAGAGGAAGCGATCGTTCAGCGATTTTCGACTCAGCCAGAAAACCTTTCTCGTGCATTGGTGTCTTGCACTGGCTCCCAGTTTTGCAACTTTGCCCTGATCGAAACCAAAAATCGAGCCGTGGCAATGATCAAAGAACTGGAAGCCGAAATCGAGTGCCCGCACCCGGTGAGAATCCATTGGACAGGTTGCCCTAACTCCTGTGGTCAGCCCCAGGTTGCTGATATCGGTCTGATGGGCACCAAAGTCCGCAAAGACGGGCGCACCGTCGAAGGAGTCGATCTCTATATGGGTGGCAAAGTCGGCAAAGATGCTCACCTGGGCACCTGTGTTCGTAAAGGCATTCCCTGTGAAGATCTCAAGCCCATTCTGCAAGAGATTCTCACGCAGCAGTTTGGCGCAAAAACAAGGGATGAGGGATGAGGGATGAGGGATGAGGGAGCGGTAAAGGATTCAGCATTTTAGAATTCGGAACTCAGAACTCAGAACTCGGAACTCAGAACTCGGAACTCGGAACTCAGAACTTAGAACTCAAACCTGAAGATTCCTTTCATCCCTCATCCCTCCTTTCCTTTCCCAGCAAACTTAATTTTGGAAGACGATTCATGAGTGACCTCTCAAGACGGAAATTTATCATCACCGCAGGTGCAGCCGCAGCCGGAACGATTCTTGTCAATGGCTGTAGTTCTCCGAATAAGACCAAGACGGCCGCGAGTGCTGACAGTTCACCCAGTGCGATTCCTGCTGTCAATTCGGGGAGTGTCGAAACGCCAGAAACGCCGACTGCAAAACTGGGCTTTATCGCGCTGACGGACTGTGCGCCGCTCGTGATTGCGTTGGAGAAAGGACTGTTTAAGAAGTACGGCATGACGGATGTCACCGTTTCTAAACAAACCTCGTGGGCTGTGACACGCGACAACATTGAGCTAGGGTCTGACAGAGGCGGCATTGATGGGGCGCACATTCTGACTCCGATGCCCTACATGATGGCTTCTGGCAAGATCACCAAAGGCAATACGCCGCTGCCGATGTACATTTTGGCGCGATTGAATACTGATGGACAGGGGATCTCCGTTGCTAACGATTACTTAGATTTGAAACTAGCTGCCGATAGCGCTCCGTTGAAAGCCAAAGTTGAAGCTGCAAAAGCGGCGGGTAAGAAATTCAAGGCGGCTGTTACCTTCCCGGCGGGCACTCACGACTTGTGGATGCGCTACTGGTTGGCAGCAGGCGGCATCGATCCTGAAAACGATGTGGATCTCGTCGTCGTACCGCCGCCCCAAATGGTAGCCAACATGGAAACCAAAACAATGGATGCCTTCTGTGTGGGTGAACCCTGGAACGGTCGTCTAGTCAACAAAAAGCTCGGCTACACCGCCGTCACGACAGGCGAACTGTGGAAAGCACACCCCGAAAAAGCCTTCACAATGCGGGCGGACTGGGTTGATAAAAATCCCAAAGCAGCCAAAGCAATTTTGATGGCGATTCAAGAAGCTCAGGTCTGGTGCGACAAAGACGAAAACAAACAAGAGATGTGCGAAATCATCTCGGCTGATAAGTATGTGAAAGCTCCTGCAAAAGACATCGTGGAACGAGCCAAGGGCAACTTTGACTTTGGTAACGGTCGCACGCTGGCAAATAGCGACTTGATGATGAAATTTTGGCGTGAGAATGCGTCTTATCCCTATAAGAGCCACGACACCTGGTTTGTCACCGAGAACATGCGCTGGGGCAGATTTGCAGCCGATACCGATGTGAAGGCACTCGTCGATAAGGTCAACCGTGAAGATTTGTGGAAAGAAGCGGCGAAAGCGATCGGTCAAACGTCCGCCATTCCGACCGATGCTTCTCGCGGCGTTGAAACCTTCTTTGATGGAGTCAAGTTTGATCCCGCCAACACCAGCGCTTATCTGAGCGGTTTGAAGATCAAAAAAGCCTAGTTCAGCAATAAAGCTTAAACCATCAGGCGTGATGGGCAAAACGTCAGCGATGAACTTCAACGCTTCGTGCTTGCTGGTTCAATCATCAACGATGCACCTCTAGACATCACGCTTGCTAGTTTGAGTATCAACGATGCACCTCCAGACATCACGCTTGCTGGTCTGAGTATCAACGATGCACCTCCAGACATCACGCTTGCTGGTTTGAGTATCAGCGATGCACCTCTAGACATCACGCTTGCTGGTCTGAGTATCAACGGTGCACCTCTAGACATCAGCACCGACGCTCAAACATTCAGCCCTGATTCATTTTTCTTCTTCTGCTCAACTCGCTCTCAGGAACTTCTTCACCATGACAGCTAATCCTTCTCTCCGTCAGCCTTCACAGTTTTCTGAAAATGTTAGTAAGCAGTTAAAACAATTGCTGCCGCCGTTTATTTGTACGCTGGTGGTTTTGGTGCTGTGGCAGTTACTGTGTCTGAGTCCAGAATCCAAGATGCCTGGCCCGATTAAGGTGGTTACTCAAACGATTTTGTGGATTCTCAACCCGTTTTTTGATGATGGGGGCACCTCAAAAGGACTCGGCTGGCAGATTTGGATTAGTTTGCAACGGGTAATGATTGGTTACAGTTTGGCGGCCGTGGTCGGGATTGCGCTGGGCGTGTTGATCGGCACGAGCGAATTCATGCGACGTGGACTTGACCCGATGATTCAAGTGCTGCGAACGGTTCCGCCGTTGGCCTGGCTGCCGTTGTCGTTAGGAATTTTTCAAGATAGTAACCCGGCGGCGCTGTTTGTAATTTTTGTGACCGCAATTTGGCCCATCGTCATTAATACTGCGGTAGGCGTTCAACAAATTCCTCAAGACTACAACAACGTGGCTAAAGTTCTGCGTCTGTCAGGCAAAGAGTACTTCTTCAATATCCTGGTGCCCTCAACGGTGCCTTACGTGTTTGGTGGTTTGAGAATCGGCATCGGACTGGCATGGCTGGCGATCGTCGCTGCCGAAATGCTCAAAGCAGAAGGGGGCATCGGCTTCTTTATCTGGGACGCTTACAACGCAGGCAACGAAGACAGCATGAGCCAAATTATCATCGCCGTTCTCTACGTCGGCTTGGTCGGTCTAGCGCTCGATCGCCTCGTCGGTTGGCTCGGCTCTCGCATCGTCTCCGAAAACTAATCAACGTCAGTGCGATCAAATCTTTGCTGCGGTTGTTAATTCAGGCAGCCCCCTATATCCCCCACCCGTGAGGGACTTTGAACCGGAAGTCTTATCTTAAGTTCCTCAGAATTGGGGGGTTGGGAGGCAGAAGCGCTCAATAACAAAGCAAAGCAACCTCATCGAACTCACGTCAATCAGGTCAGGGAATTAGTCGCAAGCCACTCCACCCCTTACACCCATTGCTGCCATGTCTGTTTTTCTCGGAATTGACCACGTTGATAAGGTGTTTCCGCTGTCCAATGGCGGCACCTATGTTGCACTCAAGAATATTGACCTAAACATCCGCGAAGGTGAGTTTGTCACGCTAATCGGACACTCTGGCTGCGGTAAGTCTACGCTGTTGAGCATTGTCGCTGGACTAGAAAGCCCGTCAGTGGGCGGTGTGGTGCTAGAAGGGCGAGAAGTCACCAGCCCAGGGCCCGATCGCATGATGGTCTTTCAAAATTACTCACTCTTGCCCTGGCTCACCGTTCAACAAAACATCGAACTCGCCGTAGACAAAGTTCTCAAAACGCTGTCACCCGCCGAACGCCGAGAAATTGTCGAACACAACATCGAGATGGTAGGGCTAAAGCCTGCCGCTCACCGCAAGCCCAAAGAACTGTCTGGCGGCATGAAACAACGGGTCGCGATCGCGCGTGCCCTCTCAATTCGTCCCAAGATGCTGCTGCTCGACGAGCCGTTTGGCGCATTAGACGCGCTGACACGAGGCAATCTGCAAGAACAACTGATGCGGATCTGCGAAGAAAGTCAGGTGACCTGTCTGATGGTGACCCACGATGTCGATGAGGCGCTGCTGCTATCCGATCGCATCGTCATGTTGACCAACGGCCCCGAAGCCCACATCGGACAAATTCTCGACGTGCCGATTCCTCGCCCTCGCAAACGGATGGAAGTCGTCAACCACCCCAGTTACTACGGCTTACGCAACGAAGTGATCTACTTCCTCAACCAGCAAAAACGCGACAAAAAACGCAGGGCCAAGCAGGCTCCCAAAGTGGCGATCGCCCGCAACGGTCTAGAAAAAGTCAACCTGGATATCGGCTTTATTCCGCTGACCGACTGTGCGCCGCTGATCATTGCCAAAGAGAAAGGATTCTTTAAAGAATTTGGCTTAGAAGACATCAATCTGTCTCGCGAACCCAACTGGAAAGCGATCGCCGAAGGAGTCGCCACCAAACGCTTAGACGCGGCCCAAATGGTTGCAGGAATGCCTTTGGCGATGACAATGGGCGTGGGAGGCAATACTCCGATTCCCGTCGTAACGGCGCTAGTCACTTCTCGCAACGGCAACTCCATCACCCTCAGCAAAGAGCTTTACAATCAGGGCGTGCGATCGATTCAGGACTTTAAGCAAGCGATCGACCAGTCCCCCACCAAAACTCACACCTTGGGAATGGTGCATCCCGCTTCGATGCACAATCTGATGATGCGCTACTGGTTGGCGGCCGGCGGCATTGACCCCGATCGCGATGTTAGCCTTGCAGTGATTCCCCCGGCTCAAATGGTCGCCAACCTCGCCGCTGGAAACATTGATGGCTTCTGCGTCGGTGAACCCTGGAACAACCGCGCCATTCAAGAAGACCACGGATTTGTGATTGCCACCGACTTAGAGATCTGGTCAGGACATCCCGAAAAAGTGCTGGGCGTGCGAGAAGACTGGGCGCAGCAGTATCCCGAAACCCACATTGCGCTAATCAAAGCCTTGCTGGTCGCTTGTGAATACTGTGGCGATCGACGCAACCGCGAAGAAATTCTCGAAATTCTCAGCCGTCCCGAATACGTGGGCGTGTCTCCTGCCTACATGCGTCCTGGATTTACTGATCCTTACGTGCGGAGTCAGGGTGCCGAGCCAGAAGCCATGTTGCGATACCTCTACTTCAACGTCGATCAAGCCAACTGCCCCCGTCGCACCGAAGCAATCTGGACGATGACTCAGCTAGCCCGCTGGAACATCACCCCCTTTCCGCGCAACTGGATCGAGATTTCAGAACGCAGCCGCCGGATTGACCTCTATGGCGAAGCCGCCCGCCAGCTAGGACTGCCCGACAGCGAACCCGATCGCGATTCCTTTGGCTTATTTGACGGCGTGATCTTTAACCCCGATGACCCACTCGCTTATCTCAACAGTCTCAAAATTCGTCGCGAATTCACCATCAAAGAGATCAGTCTCGACCCCGCCGTATCGCTGGCCGCCTGAGACTCTGAGGAAAATTTCGGTCAACTGCCTGACGTGAATTCGACAAACTCTGCTCCCATGACAACTTTAGAGCGTCCCTGAATCCCCCCCTACCCGAAACGCTTACCTGAAAGTCTCCCAAATTGGCAGTTGGGGGGCAGGAGCTTCTAACCAACCAAGCAGGAAACCTGGCTCAAATTCACGGCAACCCAATTCACGGTGTATCCGACGCTATCTCGCTCAACCCCCTACCCTCCTCACCTATGCAAACCTTGAACACGCTGGATTCGGCTCCACAAACCAAAGCAGAAATGCCCTTTTTATCTGTAGACAACGTTTCCAAAATTTACCCGACTCCCAGCGGCCCCTACACCGTTTTGGATGGAGTCAATCTGGCTGTTAACGAGGGCGAGTTTGTCTGCGTCATCGGCCACTCTGGCTGTGGCAAAACCACCTTGCTCAACATGATTTCTGGCTTCAACACGCCCACCACGGGACAAGTCACCCTTCAGGGACAACGAATTACCAGCCCCGGCCCCGATCGCATGGTGGTTTTTCAAAACTACGCCCTTTTGCCCTGGAAGACGGCTTTTGAGAATGTGTTTTTGGCTGTCGATTCGGTTTATTCCGACAAGTCCAGAAAAGACAAATTAGAGATCACCCGCGAACATCTGGCTATGGTGGGACTAGATGAAGCGATGCACAAAAAGCCCGGTCAACTCTCAGGCGGCATGAAACAACGGGTTTCGATCGCCCGCGCCCTGGCCATCTGTCCCCAGGTGCTGATTCTTGACGAGCCGTTTGGCGCACTTGATGCCATCACCAAAGAAGAACTGCAAGAAGAACTGCTGCAAATCTGGAGTAAAAACCGCGTCACCGTTTTGATGATCACCCACGACATCGACGAAGCACTATTTTTGTCCGATCGCATTGTGATGATGACCAACGGGCCTGCTGCCAAAATTGGCGAAATTATGACCATCCCGTTTGACCGTCCCCGCGATCGCGCCCAAATCATGGAAGACCCGCACTACTACACCCTCCGCAACGAGGCGCTTGACTTCCTGTTTAGCCGATATGCCCACGACGACGATGCCTAGTGGGTCTTTGGTTTGATTGAAAGGCCAAAGTTTTAGACGCTTCCTTCTAGCTTCTCTTTACCCTACGCTCCGGCTATGTTGACTCTCAATTCCGCTGCCTCCGATCAACCCGCTCTGAGGTTTTTAGAACAGTATCCCGCAGTTTCTCGATCGCTATTTGCAGAAATCGGCCCCAACCCCAAACAAGTTGCCACGATCATCGACCCCATTTTGGCAACTCGCGATCACGCCCAGGGCAGTCGTTATATTCAGGCAATCAGCACAGGTCGGACTGCTTTTCTGGCTACTAATTTGTCCCCTAATCGCGAGGTCTATCTCACCGAAGTTTCGACAAGCTGGCTGGTTGGTCGTAGTTCTTACTGTGCGATCGCCCTGGCCCAACCGTCAATTTCTCGCTGTCACTTTGCGATCGGCTATCATCCTGGTCGAGGCTTTTATCTGGTCGATTTGGGCAGCAGAAATGGCACCCTCGTCAACCGTCGTCGCCTCCCCATTCTGGACAAACACCCCATCCACCACGGCGACCTGATCGACATCAACGGCTTCACCATTCATTTCTTTGTCTCCAGCCTAGAAGGCGTTGCAATGGCGATCGAAGACACCCAATTCCCCCCAATCCCCGAAACCAACTAGTCCCTCTTCATCCCTCCTCGCAAAGCGGAACAAAGTTCTCCCTCCTCCATTCCCGTGTGCCTCCCTTGTCCGATTACGTTGACACGTTAAACACGCGACATCCAAAACTCATGGTACTCACCTCTGCCTCGCTGCCTGACGGACTAACTGAGCGCATCCTTTGTTACTACGTCAATGTGACCAATCGGCTTCAGATTGCTCAGATCAAGAACATCCCTGGCTTTCGGTTTGAGCGGTTGATTTTTCCAAAACAGCGATTATTGTTTGAAGCAATCCCAGAAGCAATGCTGGAGATTTACACTCAGACAACCACTCAGACAACCACCAACTCAACACCCACCGAACGAATTTCTTGCTTTCGGCTACAGGTTAATCGCAACGCAGCAGAGAACGGTCAGCAAAACATGACTTATCGCGCCGAGGAGACGAGTTTGACAGAGGAATGAATACAGCGCTGATTTAAAAGAATTTTTGAATAGAGCGATCGCATTACCATCACTGGGGATAGATCTCACAACGCACCCGTGAGATGATTGCAATCATATTAGCATCACAAATCGCATTGCTCAGAATGTATTTGTTTTTAAAGTGAAGTTCAGACATTTGACCATAGACGATACACTAAAAAGAATGTAAGCACGAAACGAATGGACTCAGTTTGTCTAACGTCCAGCGTCCAGTGTCTTTCGTCTATGTCAGATTCCTTGAAGCAATGCCCTATAATCAGAGCTTCTTAGAATTTTCACACTTAAAAACACCTGTTGAGCATTCCTATGACCCCTCCCGCGAAGACTCTTTGTCCTTATTGCGGTGTTGGCTGTGGGCTAGAAGTCTTGCCTCCTGCACAACCCGGCAAAGTGACCCATCGGGATAGTGAAGGGACTCCCATTTGGCAAGTGCGAGGCGATCGATCTCATCCCTCCAGCCAAGGGATGGTTTGCGTCAAGGGGGCGACCGTGAGTGAGCCGCTCCACAAAGATCGCTTGCTGTTTCCGATGGTGCGCGAGTCGTTGGATCAGCCATTTCGACGAGTCAGTTGGGATGAAGCGCTCGATCGCATCGTCAGCCGCATTCAAACCGTGCGTGACACTCAGGGCGTGGATGGGCTGTGTATGTATGGGTCTGGGCAGTTTCAGACCGAAGATTACTACGTTGCTCAAAAACTATTTAAGGGCTGTCTGGGCACCAATAACTTTGACGCTAATTCGCGGCTCTGCATGTCTTCTGCTGTGTCAGGCTACATTCGCACCCTGGGAGCCGACGGCCCGCCCTGCTGCTATGAAGATATCGATCTGACCGATTGTGCCTTTTTGATCGGGACAAATACAGCCGAATGTCACCCGATCGTGTTCAATCGCCTCAAAAAGCACCACAAAAAAAATTCTCACGTCAAGCTAATCGTCGTCGATCCGCGTCGCACCCAAACTGCCGAAGTCGCTGACCTGCATTTAGCCATCAAACCAGGCACCGACATCGATCTGTTGAACGGCATCGCTCATCTGCTGTTGAAGTGGAATCAGCTAGACCACGAGTTTATTGAGCAACACACCAACGGATTTGACCAGTTCTCAGATCTACTGCACACCTACACGCCAGAATGGGTCGCCGATCGCTGCGAAATCTCGGTCAAAGACTTAGAAACCGCCGCTCGGTATTGGGGCAACTCAAAGCAAGTCCTATCCATGTGGTCGATGGGAGTCAACCAATCTTCAGAAGGAACGGCAAAAGTCTGCTCGATCGTCAATCTACATCTGATGACAGGACAAATCGGCAAACCGGGAGCCGGCCCATTCTCACTCACTGGCCAACCCAACGCGATGGGCGGCCGAGAAGCTGGCGGATTATGTGGGCTGTTGCCAGGGTATCGATCAGTCGCCAACCCCCGACACCGCGCCGAAGTCGAACGGTTTTGGCACCTTCCTCCCGGCAGCATTGCTCCCACACCCGGCCGCACCGCTTGGGACATGATTACCGGACTCGAAACTGGAGAAGTCGGATTGTTGTGGGTGGCTGCGACCAATCCCGCCGTCAGTATGCCTGACCTAGAGCGAACGAAAGCGGCTTTGAAGCGATCGCCCTTCACGGTTTATCAGGACTGCTACTCGCCGACTGAGATGACGGAGTTTGCCCACGTCTTACTGCCTGCCGCCCAATGGAGCGAAGCCCCCGGCACGATGACCAATTCTGAACGGCGAGTCACCCTTTGCACCCAGTTTAGAACGCCGCCTGGAGAAGCCCGCCCCGATTGGGTAATTTTTGCCGAAGTTGGTCGTCGTCTGGGGTTTGGGACTACGTTTGCCTTTAATCACGCCGCCGAAGTCTATGCCGAATTTGCTCGACTCACTCAAGGCCGCCCCTGCGATCAGTCTGGGATGAGCCACGATCGCCTTGCTCAAGATGGCCCGCTCCAATGGCCCTGCCCCGCCCAAGTTTCAGACGGCCATCGATCGGATCGTCTCTACACCGATCACCAGTTTCACACACCCGATCGCCGCGCTCAATTTGTTCCCTATCATTCAAAAGGTCTGGCAGAACCTGCCGATCCCACCTATCCCTTTGTGTTAACGACGGGCAGATTGTATGGTCACTGGCACACCCAAAGCCGCACCGGACGAGTTGCCAAACTTCAGCAAATGCACCCTCACCCCTTTATTGAGATTCATCCTCGCGATGCCGAGAGATTGGCGGTAGAGGATGGAGAATTAGTCGAAGTGCGATCGCGCCGAGGATTTGCCCAGTTTCCAGTGCGAGTGACCAAAGCGATCGCTCCCGGAACTGTTTTTGTGCCGATGCATTGGGGCGCTTTGTGGGCAGACCATGCCGAAGCCAACGCTCTGACGCATCCCGCATCCTGTCCTGACTCAAGGCAACCAGAACTAAAAGCCTGCGCTGTACAGATTGTGCCTGTTCGACTGAGCTCCCCGATCGCCGAAAATGATGCTGCTGGTGTGCGGGGTAATTCTGCTGAAGCGATCGCGACCCCTCTCCCAGTTCGCAGCTAGTTTCGATCAATAGAGTTCTCCGAATGTTTTAAGCTAAAAAGCGTCATGTTGCGAAAGGTACGAATCGGTTGATACCTGTCCCCGTTGGCGAGTATCCTCACCTCATCTGTGCAGTGTTGGTCAGGTGTGATGCGACGACTTGGACGAATCTTGAAGCGTTTGATGAGTTTTGGAGAAGATGAAAAATTTCTCCATCTGGTAGAAGAGATTGAAAGTCTAATCTCAAAAGTGCTGTCGATCTTGATGGTGTTGGTGACGATCGTTGCCGTTTATGACTTAGGGATTTTCCTTTTTCAAGAATTAGCCAGCGAAATCTTTTCCCCGAATTCGGCTCGATTTAGTGAGATTTTATTTAAGATATTTGGGCTGTTTCTCAATGTCTTGATTGCGTTAGAAATTCTTGAAAATATTACGGCTTACCTCAAAAAGCATGTCATTCAAGTTGAGCTAGTGATTGTGACTTCTCTGATTGCAGTTGCGCGTAAAATTATCATTTTAGACTTGAGCAAAACGACAGGTGTAGACATCATTGGGTTGGGCGTTGCGATTCTCTCACTGTCGATCAGCTATTGGGTGATTCGGCGAGTTAATTCTAAACATCCTAACTAATGAATTTAATTAATGAACTTAATGAGTCCCCTCGCTGTGTTGTCGATCGCTTCTGCCTCAACCTCCCAATTCTGAGAACTTTGTGAGAAGTTTTGCCGCTCAAAATCCCTTAGTCATGAGAAATTTAGCTGGCTCTCTGAGATTCGCAACCGGGGGAAAAACTTGATCAAACAGACGGTGAAGTACAGCCACAAAATGTTTGTAAAAAGGATATAAAAATGGGTGATTTCTTTCAGTTTGAAGCTGATTTTGTAGACTCTCTGCGCTGCGTTCCGATGCAGGTTCGGTTAAAGCTAGATACTTGTGGAGTTAAGCTAAAACTGGCTCAGTGGAGTAAATTTAATTCCCACGATCGCCAACTTCTAGTAGATTCTCCCTGTAAAACCAGTGCTGAAATTGCTGAGTATCGATCGCGCCTTCACACTCTAATTTTGGAGCGAACAGGTGAAACTGCTACCAACCTGGCGATCGATCCCCATCCAGAGTGGCTTGCGCCCGATCTTCCTAAAAGTGTTCTGAGTCAAGCGCGATCGCTCAACCTTTCTCTCACTCCTGATCAATGGGCTTCTCTAACGCCACTCCAAAGATTCGCCTTGATCAAACTCAGCCGATCGAGCCACGAAAATCGTAACTTTCTCCCCGCGTTCAAAGAATTCCATTTAGTTGAGTGAGAAGTTTAGTTGAGTGAGAAGTTTAGTTGAGTGAGAAGCGAAGACAACCCTTCTTTGGCGATCCCCTGATTTAAGAAAACTTGGCAAACGTTCAATCAAGCGAGAGAATAGATCAATGTAACCCACAAGGCTGATCCAGTGAACAACGTCCGCACCGTATCCGATACCAAGCGTGCCTTCTACAACACTCACACTCGTCCGGTAAACTCCATCTACCGTCGAGTCGTCGAAGAGTTGATGGTCGAAATGCACCTGCTCTCCGTCAATGTGGACTTCCGCTACGACCCGCTCTACGCATTGGGTGTGGTTACGTCCTTCGATCGCTTTATGCAGGGCTACCGTCCCGAACAAGACAAAGAGCCGATCTTTAATGCCATCTGTCAGGCGTTGGGCTACGATCCCCAAAAGTTTCGCCAAGATTCTGAGCATTTGCTGTCTCTAGCGGCTAACCATTCCTGGGATCAGTTGCTGTCCACGTCGGCTGACGTTCCTGACACCTATTTGCGCGAAAACATTCAGGCGATCGCTCACAATCCCAAGTTCAAATATAGTCGGCTGTTTGCGATCGGCGTTCTTACGCTGGTTGGCACCGCTGATCCCGCTCTGCTCAAAGACGAAACCAGTCGGATTGCCGCCCTCAAACAGGTTTGCTCAACGCTAAATTTGCCCGAAGACAAGGTACAAAAAGACCTGGAGCTTTATCAGAGCAACCTGGAAAAAATGGCCCAGGCTCAACTGGTGATGGAAGACTTGATCAAAGCCGATCGCAAAAAGCGAGAAGAACGTGCCCAAGCAAAGATTGCCGCCAGCGAAGCCGCCTCTTCAGAAACGCCCAAGGACGAAGCCACCTCAAGCTCATAATCTTCAAGCTATTCGATCGTTTTGGGGTGGATTGTCCGCCCTTTTTTGTTGAGCCTTCTTGGAGTCTACGTCCATTTCGTGAAGTTTTTTCGCTTTGTTGCTCAGAGCCTCTGCCCCCCAAGCTGCCAATTCTGGGGGACTTTAAGACAAGCGATTCAAAATCGGGATCGAGAGGCTGCACGGATTAGAGTCCACAGGGATCAACAATGTCACTTTCGCATCCGGCAGGATTTACGATCGCGATCAGACTGCGGTTCTTGCCACGAGTAGGCGAAGTGACTGATCGACTTAATCTGCGGAGATCTTTGACGAATCGCTTCCATTTGGACTTCTAGCGGCGGACGGTTGCTCACAGACTGCTGCCAAATGCCTGCCAAAACAGGTTTTACCTGCGTTCCTGCGGGAGCCTGACTGAGAACTCGCTGAATCTGACTGACAATACAACCCGCGTTTCCGCAGACCCCATAGGACATGGGATGCCACTCTAGAGAGGCAGGAAAGCGATCCCACGGCTGCAATCGAGAGTCAAAGCCTCGTCCCCCAGCCGTCTGATTGCCCTCCGGAAAGAAAACGGCTCCTGCGGGAAGTCCGGCCTTTTGCACAGGTGCATTCGCCACGTTGAGAAAATCGACGACTCCCTGCATTGCGTGGGCCACACTAAACCGCCAAAGCTCGATCGACAACAAGGCGTGACGCTGACCGAGAGAAGCCTGATTTTCGTTGGGAGCCGGAGTGCGCCCCTGCCACAGTGGAGGATCGATTTCACCCGGAAAGAGTTGATCGACAGCGGCCACATCACCTGGCGAAATGCTGCCTCGCGTCAGATAGCGCTTGATTAACTCTCGCCCCTTATTATTCAAAGCCCGTTGCAAAATGGCTTGCTGAGAAGAGTCGCCGTAAATCCACAAATCTTGAACTCTACTGGCAACCGACGCACTTCCCCGACCGCGTGGATAGCGAATGTAGTCAAATAGCACGCCATCAGGACGGCGTTGAGCGATCGCCTGCACCATTTGATAATAATCCTGCTTGGCTTGCAGACTGTAGGGGTCGATAAACGCCTCATTGGGGTTAAACAGTCCCAGATCAGTGCTGAGTCCAGCGATCGTATTGGCGTTGAGACTGGTCAATCCGTTACCATTTTTGGCGATCGTGCTCTGCTTATCAGGTCGCACCGCGTAGGGATAGCCAAAATTCATGCTAAACAGCCACGAGTAAACTTTTAACCCGCGTTCGCGTCCCTTACGAATCGCGTCTGCTAGCAAATCGACTTTTTCTGCGCCTGACGTTCTCACCACCGAACCCCAACTCGTGGGATTGTCTGCCGCCGGGAGGAGCACCTGACCGTTGTAAAATGACTCGACATAAATCTCGTTGTAGCCGCGATCGACAATCCGATCTAGCACTTCTTCGAGCACACCGGGCTGAATATCACAAGGGTAAAGGCGAATCCAGAGGGCCTGGTTTTTGAGCCAGTTTTGAGTGCGACATTTGCGAAGCTGCTCGGCTTGATCCGCCAGGAGAGATTTGTACCGCTTTTGAGCGCCTTTGTCACCTTTGAGCGCAGCACGGCGGGCGGTTTCTTTTTTGGCGATGCCCTCGGCTGTCTGCTGACAATAAGGCAAATACCCAGCCTGAGCAGGACTTGCCCACCGACCCTGAGCGACCAAACCTGTGGCAACGATCGCACTCATCAGGCACGAAGTCAAACGGCGTTGCCCCTTTTTTGTTAAGGGTTGCAAAAATCGCATAGATGGCTAAAACCTCCTCACAGGTTTCGGATCAGGACACGTTGTTGAACTCAAGCACCCTTCAGAGAAGTCGATCGCAAATCCGGCAAATCCCCTACATCGAAGGTGCCCATTTACAAAAGATTTCCGTCCTTTACCCTATCAGATCATGCCAAAAGAGTCGCGTTTAATTTGACGTGAATTCGATAGAGTTTTTTCGCTTCGGTATTTAACGCCTCTGCCCCCCAACCCCCCAAATCTGGGGGACTTTCGGACAGGATTTCTTGCTCAAAGTCCCCCAAACTTGGGGGATTTAGGGGGCTGCCTGGAGTGATCGCCACAGCGAGGGATTTCATCGAATTCACGTTAATTTGAGGTAGAAGAATGACCCACCAGCGCTTTGCTAATCTCAACGGAATTTGAACCAGATCCCGACTTTTTAGCTTCTTTTTTTGAGAAATTTTTGGCGGCGATCGTGTCCGGTTTAGCCTGCTTTTCTGCAAGTCGGTGGGCGGAGAGTGCCTGAGCGATCGCGTCTAATCTGCGCCCTTGATCGTGGGTAATGCTGGCTTCGGTGTTGCCCAAACCAGGCGCATCCCACTGATTGGTTCTGGGGTTGATAAACGAGTAAACTCTCGCCTGCAAAACCGCATCTGAGCCTGTGAAGCCGCGATCGTAGGCTTGTTTGAGCCGATCCACGTAGCCGCCGTTGTCCAAGGCCGCTAGAGGAGCCTGATTGGCCAAATCGATGCCGTTGAGTTCTGCTTCGAGAGAGAGCATTAGTCGATTGGTGCCCGCCTTTTGACGAATTAAGTCAGCCTGAGACTGCAACCGACGCAACTGTTGGTAATCGGCCGCTTCGGGTGAGTTGGCTCCATGCTGATAAGAAAAACTGCCTTGATTCCAGCGGCCATTGCCAGGATCGACGTGGCCGTAATAGGCGCGAGTTCGACCGCCGTCTGGGGTGCGGGTTCCTTCTGCACTACCAACCGCCTTGGCCACGAGCGAATCGGAACCACCCTCAAACAGATCGGTGGCAGCGATCGCCTCCAAATCAGCTTCTTTGGGGCGGGCAGCGGCGATCGTGGCAGGCTGACTTTTTTCTGGACGAGACCCAGCAGGCAAGGCAAAATCGAGTATCCCCGACGAGGACTGTTCTCGACTTGGCTCCATCACTTCTCTACGGGCCGTCGCTTGAGAAAAATCCAAGGTTCCACCCGCTTTGGCGATTTTGGCAGCAGGCATGACTACTGCGATCGCACTCAGCGCAACCAAAAGAATATGCTTCATGGCGTTCTCTATTCTGTCTCAGATCTAAAGTCCAACGTCTAATGTCCAACGTCTAATGTTCAAGTAATGTCCAAGTTCTCAGGTCAAAGCCCCCTGCTCACCGGGCCTCCAGCGTCCGTTTTAAAATGTCTTTAGCAGGTTCGACGATCGCCCATTTGCCATCGGGCTGTTTTCTCAAAGCCGCAAATTGCAGAATGTCGCCATTGCCGATCGCCTCCCCCTGACGCAGCAACCCCAGTTTGGGCGAGCTGATTCCACAGAGGCGAAACAAATAAGCAGGAACGTTGGGCGTTGAGAAAATCACGCAGCCTCGCTTATCGATTTGCGCTCTGCCATCGAATGGGGCGTATACGCGATTGTGGTTGAGGTCGATCGAGATATCCCCCAATCCGCCCGTAACTTTATAGGTAGCGATCGTGTCTCCAGGTTGCAGTTCCCATTTTTGGTAGAGGGTTACGTCGATCGGCGGCTCATTCGATTGTGGGGCACCACATCCTCCCAACAGCGTGAGAACTGGACTGAGCAGCAACGCCGCCCTAACGCACCAAAAACCGATATCCCGCATACTGATCCCCTTCATAAAGCACGACAAGCTGAGTCTGTGGGTCAAACGCCAGTGGGTAAGCTTCTCGGTCTGCGGTGGCTCCCGCCCTGATTTGCAAGCTCGACAACTTACAGTAAGGCTCTTTGGCAATCTCACGAATTTTGCTTCGACTTTCGCCTTCGGGCACCGTTAACAGCCTGGCCAACTGTTGTCTCGACAGCTTTGCTTGAGATTGCACCGTCTCTTGACAAGCCTCAACTAATTTTTTGCTTCCAAAAGAAGGCAAGCTGCCCAAGTCAAAAAACAGTCCTATTGCCAGCAGTGCGGCTCCTCCGGCTAGAAGCTGTTTGAGGTTAAATCTGCGACTCTGACGGGGCATTATAGCTTTCCTCCAATAAATAAACCAAGCGTGACGAGCAGCAGACGGTAAAGCAAGACAGGACTCGATCGCGGTACAAAAAAGGCTAAATAAGCCGCCACGATCGCCGGGACAAACATCAGCGCCCCGATCGGCATTGCCAAAACGGGAATGATTTCCACCAAAAAGCTCAGTCCAATCCGCAACCCGGCGGCTGCCAGCGTCCAGAGCAGCGCATCCAAAAGACGCGCGATCGGTGGTTTGGGCAATCCCAGTGAGGGCGCAAAACGGTTTAGAGAATGGCGCAGCGATCGACGGCGACGAGAAGGCGGGGCAGGGTTTTTCAAGCTTTTGAGGGTTGCTCGCGTGGCGGCGGCCATTGGCTTTTGAGGAACTGTCCGGGGAAACTCCTGGCGGGTTGCTCGCAATCGATCTGAGGAAGCGCCTGGGCTGACAGATGGAAGAGATTCGACAGGCGGCGGGGTGGTCTGCTCTAGGGAAGCTTGGTCTGGGGAAGCGGTCGATCGGGCAGGTCGAGCCGGAGACTGCATGAATGAAGGCATAGACGGCCCAGAAGGTTTGCGCGGCTGAGGGGTTTCTGGAACAGGGGATAAGGCGCTTTGCTGGGCAATTGTCCGCAGTGCCTCCATCTCAGTTTGAATCTCGACCGACTGCTGGTTAATCTGGTTTGCTTGACTTTTAAGTTGAGTCAACTCGTGCTCTAATTGCTGAAAGCGCACTGCAATACCAAAGGGCGTTCGCTCTGAAGATTCGGGAGCCTCCCAGGTGAGTTTGACTTGAGTCGAGGTGATCTGTTTGGCTTTTGGGGTGGTCGATCGCTTGGCCTTACCTGCGGTTTGTTTTGCGGGGGGTTTGCGTCCTCGTTTGGCGGGCGTTTCTTCGGCAGAGGGGTCGATTTCTGAATTGAGGGCTGATTGAAGTTCGATCGTTTCATGCTGCTCGATACAATCCTCCACAGTCCGAGGAGTCGATTTCTTCAAACCAGGCTGCGTCTGTGTCGTCCGATTGGACTGGCTTTCGGTTTTCAGTTCTCTCATCATCGTCTCCTGGGGGCTGGCGGACTTCACTGTTAGCGTAGTACAATGATACTATTTATAGTATTAATGTACTAAGGCGATTCAGTCAAGGGGACAGCCAGAGAGTTTTGAGCCAAAAGGTTGAAAATAAGCCGTTAAATCAGGTGAGTAGCGTTTTGCAGAAGCCATCAAGTTGAGGACAAAAACCGCGCGCTGGTGAACAAAGTGTTAAAGTATGTCCGCACATGTCAAAAAGACGATCGTTCATTCCGGCAGACCATCCTTTAGGATAGGGATAGTAGGATAGGGTGCGAGACTCCTTGAGAACTTGACCCCGCCCAAAACCGCATAGTAAAAGATTATTTTCACCTTGTACGCTCGACCCGATCTTAGGATTGGGAATGCGATTGTCTTCTCTCCATGCCATTGACAATCCTGGTTGCTGATGACGACACAGGCACCCGTTTATCGATTAGCGATTACCTCGAATCCTCTGGCTACTCAGTCGTGTCTGCTGAGAATGGCAAAGAAGCATTTGGAATGGTTGAGGTTTACCAGCCTCATTTGATTGTGACCGATATTACGATGCCTCAAATGGATGGCTATGAACTGATCCGCCAAGTTCGTCGTCGCCCATCACTGCGCCTATTGCCCGTTGTTTTTTTGACGGGTAGAACGGATACAAAAGAGCGCGTTTTGGGCTACCAGCTTGGCTGTGATGCCTATCTTGCAAAACCGTTTGAGTTGACGGAGTTGGGTGCAGTCGTGCGAAACTTGATGGAGCGATCGCAGATGATCGAGTCAGAATGGCGATCGCGCGTTCAGGCCGTTCAACCGGAAGTGTCTCCAAAAATTCTCACGCAGTCCCCGCTGATGGGCACCGGAATGACCGATCGCGAGCGAGACGTTTTACACCTCTTGAGTGGTGGGCTGTCGAATGTGCAAATTGGCGACAAGCTACATCTGAGTCCCCGCACGGTTGAGAAACACGTTAGCAGCCTACTCAGAAAAACAGACACCAGCAATCGAGCCGAGCTAGTACGGTTTGCAATGGATCATCATCTGGTGGACTAGCCGTTGAGACTGCAAATTAATCCCTCCCTAGGTGGGTGACCTTCACCGAGTGCTTAGGCTTTGTCCGGGAAGGTTTGAACCGCTTTGATCAGGAGCGATGAAATTAGCGATCGACCGATCCCATAATGATGTCAATGCTACCGAGAATCACGACAATATCGGCTACCTTCATGCCTTTCAGCAGATGAGGCAAAATTTGCAGATTGTTAAAATCGGCGGCTCGAATTTTCCAGCGCCAAGGAAATGGGCTATCATCTCCCAGCAAGTAAATTCCCAGTTCTCCCTTACCGCTTTCTACTCGCACGTAGTGTTCACCTTGGGGAATTTTGAAGGTGGGTGCAATTTTCTTGCCGATGTATTGATAATCAAAGTCCTGCCAGTGTGATTTAGGGCCCGCCTCCAAGCGCTTGGCTTCCAGATTTTCGTGAGAACCCCCCGGAATCTGAGCGATCGCTTGTCGAAGAATCTTTAACGACTCTCGCATCTCCCGAATTCGTACCTGATAGCGGGCCAAACAATCGCCCGACGTTTCCCACGGCACCTGCCAATCAAAGTCGTCGTAGCATTCGTAATGGTCTACTTTTCGCAAGTCCCATTGAACACCAGAAGCTCGCAACATCGGGCCTGAAAGCCCCCAATTGATCGCGGTCTCGCGAGCGATCGTGCCAATGCCTTCCACACGCCGCCGAAAAATCGGATTGTCAGTAATCAATCGCTCATATTCATCGACCTTGGGCATAAAATAGTTGCAAAAGTCTTCGCATTTATTGAGCCAGCCATCAGGCAAATCTGCCGCTACCCCTCCAATGCGAAAGTAATTGTTATTGACCATGCGGTAGCCTGTGGCCGCTTCCCAAAGATCGTAGATCAGTTCTCGTTCTCGAAAGATATAGAAGAGCGGAGTTCCGGCACCCATGTCGAGCATGAAGGGGCCCAGCCAAAGGAGGTGACTGGCAATGCGATTGAGTTCTAGCATGATGACGCGAATGTAGCTGGCCCGTTTGGGTACGGCAATATTGGCTAGTTTTTCAGGGGCATTGACGGCCACGGCTTCGTTAAACATCCCGGCTGCATAGTCCCAACGGCTCACATAGGGAACGTACATCAGATTGGTACGGTTTTCGGCAATCTTTTCCATGCCTCGATGCAGGTAGCCAATCACAGGCTCACAGTCAATGACGTTTTCGCCATCTAAGGTCACGATGAGATGAAAACACCCGTGCATGGAGGGGTGGTGCGGCCCCATATTGAGCAGCATCGGTTCGGTTTTAGTTTCGATCAGTGGCATGAGCAGACGACCTCCAAACGCTTTAAAGTTGAGTCTTTTATTAGCGAGTGTAGAAAGTCTGTGATTCAAGGTCTTGTAGATTCGTCCGATTTTTTGCAGATTCGTCCGGTTTCTGATCGGGTACTGTCAAAAGTGATGCGATAAAAAGTGATGAAATGGCGCGGAGGCAATCAGCAGATGTCAGAAGCGACTTCCTTAACGATCGATTTTGCTCAAGAAAAAGAAGCAGGATATGAGCGGGTGTTTGCTCAATTGCCGCTGCTAACTAGCTTGGCAGACAAGTGGCAGGGGGTAGATTGCGCCTACGATTATCTGATGCCCGGAGCCACACCTGAAGTGTCCTCAAAACAGCATTGTGTGGCCATCTTTACAGAACTCTCATCGCCCGCCTCGGTAGAGCGAACGTTAGGTGGATGCTTTCGTCAGGAACAAGTCATGCAGGGCGATATGCTGATTGTCCCGGCGACTGTGAGTGCGCGATCGCAATGGAACATCTCTGGCGGAGTTATTTTTCTAAGTTTTGAGCCGAGCATCTTTGCCCAAGCAATGCACGAATCATTTGACCCAGACCGAGTAGAACTGGTGCCCCATTTTGCCACGCCTGATCCTTTAGTTCACCAAATTGGATTAGTGTTCAAAGCGATTCTAGAAAATCCTCATGCGGGGAGTCGCCTCTACGCCGAAACGATGGCGAACGCCTTAATAGTGCATTTACTTCAGCGCTACGCAACCCAGCAACCCGTTTTGAGCAGCAATCTCGGAAAGTTGTCTAACACTCGATTGCGGCAAGTGGTCGATTACATTCATGACCATCTCGATCGAGATCTGAGTCTCGTAGAGTTGGCGACGGTTTCGCGACTGAGCAGCCATTATTTCTCTGAGCAATTTAAGCAATCTACCGGGTTTACACCGCATCAGTATGTGATTCAGTGCCGGGTAAAACGCGCCAAGGAATTACTGCTACAAGGAGAACTGACGATCGCAGAGATTGCCAGAACTGTAGGATTTGTAGATCAAAGCCATCTCAATCGTCACTTTAAAAGGGTACTGGGAGTGACTCCTAAATCAGTTTTGAGAAATTAATACCCTGGTTGACTGACAAAACTCCTGAAACCCTCGATTCTTCGTAGGTTGGTGTTGAGCGACGCGAAACCCAACAGCAGCCTTTCTACCGTTGCTAACGTTGGGTCGAACCTGGTGAAACCCAACCTACCTGAAAAGATTTGTCAGTCAATCAGATTAACGTGAATTCGATAGAGTTTTTTCGCTTCGGTATTTAACGCTTCTGCCCCCCACCCCCTTACAGATGTAGGTTTGTGGTGAAGGTGCGAGCAGTGACCCCAACGATTCGATAATGAGAAGAAGAGCAGTATGGAGGCAGTAGAGATGCTACAAGACCCTTCGCTCAAAGCTTGGAACCGGATTGTCAGCGAACGATTTGGCAACCTCAGCCTATCGCACGTGACGGGATTAAGGGTGTGGAGTTTTGGGATCGCATTGACCCAATCGAGTAGCCTCAGTCGCGTTGCCGAAACCATGGCTGGATTAAACGGGGAGCGACCGGACACGGTGCGCCAACGCCTCCAGGAATGGTATCAAGATGCGGCAGCAAAAAGCGGCAAGCATCGCTGGGATTGGCAGGTCGAACCTTGCTTTGCGCCGCTGTTGACTTGGGTGCTGTCGCTGTTGCCGCACCGTTGTCGAGAACTCTTTCTGGCCATGGATGTGACGACGCAGAAAGACCGATTGAGTGTCCTGTCGGTTTCGGTGCAGTATCGCGGTAGCGCGATTCCGGTGGCATGGAAAATTAATTGTGCCTGGGAATCAACCGGATCGCTGGCAACCCTACTGGGAGCCGTTGTTCGCTCAACTGGCTGGCGGGGTTCCACCGGACTGGCGGGTGGTGGTTTGTGCTGACCGAGGCTTGTATGCCGACTGGCTGTTTGCCGCGACCAGGGCAGTCGGGTGGCATCCGTTCTTGCGGATCAATCAACACCCGAATCAGACAATCCAAGTTCTCCCCAATGGCGACTGGCAATTGCTCAAAGACTGGATTCGGCTCGGTCAAGCTTGGAGCGGTGCAGTGCGGTGCTTTCGCACCAATCCGCTCGATTGTCCCCTGGTCGCACGCTGGGACGAAGGCGATACTGACCCGTGGTTCGTGGTCACTGACCTGCCGACTGACCAAGCCGAGGGCTTGTGGTACAGCTACCGCCTGTGGATTGAAGATGGCTATCGCGATTTCAAAAGTGATGGCTGGCATGGGCAGTCCTCACGCATCACCGACCCAAAACGCGCAGAGCGGATGGGGTTAGCCATGTCGGTCGCCACCCTATGGATGCTCACACTCGGAACCAAAGTAGAACTGCAACAACAAGCCTTACACCCCTTCCTTGGAGACTGACGTTAGAATAGTCTTCTACGGGTGAGAAGTTGAGGGAGCATTCCCGTATGGGTGATGGCAGCGAAGGGTTTTATCGAGTCGCGCTGATTTGGGATAGAGAAAACTGCTCGATCGCTTCAGGCAGCCGATGAGAGAGACTGTCCGGCGACTTCTCGGTAGTAGCTTTGGAGTTGCCGAGTTGCCGATGACCAGTTCCAGCGTTCTGCTTCGCGTCGAGCATTGCGGCGGAGGGTTTCTCGTGCTTCTTGCTCAAAGATGAGTCGCTGAGTGGCAACGATCGCCCCCTGGTCATCATTTGGATTGAACAAATAGCCATTTACGCCGTCTTCGACGATATCGGGAATGCCGCCCGATCGAGCCGCTACAACAGGACACCCGGCCGCCATCGCTTCGAGTAGGACTAATCCCAGGGTTTCGGTGCGCGACGGAAAGACAAAGGCATCGGCAGAAGCAAAGGCAGCAGCGAGTTCTTGGCCTGCCAGGTAGCCGACAAAGTGTGTCGGAGTCCCTTCAAAATATTTTTCTAACGCTTGCTGATTGGGGCCGCCGCCCACGAGCGCGAGACGAGCATTGGGAATTGATTCTAGAACAGGCTTGATGCGATCGATTTCTTTTTCGGCAGATAGGCGACCGACATAGAGCAACAATGGCGCTTCGGGGTGGCCTTGACTGAGCCGATTTCGCATGTCTGCACTGGCTAGATGAGGCTGAAAAGTTTCGGTATCCACGCCGCGCTGCCACAGATCGACTCGCTCAATTCCATGCTCTGTCAAGGCTTGCATCATGGCTGTGGAGGTACAGAGATTGAGTTGTGCCTGATTGTGTCCCGCTTTGAGCAGTTCCCACAGTAGCCCTTCGAGTGCGCCCAGTCCGTAGTGCTGAAGGTATTCGGGCAGGTGGGTGTGGTAGGAGGCGATCAGGGGAATGTTTAGCGTTTTGCTGTAGTAGAGTCCGGCGAGTCCCAATACGGCGGGATTGACGACGTGAATAATGTCAGGCCGAAACTGGGTGAGGGCTTCGCCGATCGCTGGACGAGGAAGCGCCAGTTTTAACTCAGGATAAAGCGGCAATGGAAAACCGGACACTCCAAAGATTTTGGCTCCTTTGTGTTCGGTCAAGCCGCCTTCTGGGGCAAAAATTAGAACTTGATCGCCCAGACGTTGTAAATGATCGACAGTGTGACGCAGCCGAGTGACGATGCCATCGACTTTGGGCAAAAACGTTTCGGTAAACAGGGCAACTCGCATAAAAGAAGAGATGACATAAAACGGTTATTGCTGCCTGGGGAGGGTGCATCCATGTATGCCAATTGCCACGATCACCCCTCCTAACAAAACGCCTACTCCTTCTGCAAAACAGTTGAGGCGGTGTCTCATTTCTGCGGACTGCGCGATTGAAAGTTCTCGAACCCCCGCCCCCGTCGCCGCGAGTTTTTCGTAGTTTCGATAGCTTTTATCTAAGGCCGCCCACTCTGGAAACAGATAAAACGCACTGAGTGCCATCGCTCCTAGCCCAGGTAAGACGATCGTCAGCAGCAAGACCGAAACTCGAAGGTTCATAGGTTAGCGCTTCCAGGTTACTTTGGGGAGGATTTGATCTTCATCAATGCGGGTTTTGTATTTGACGGCAAAGTTTAACAGTGAATCTAACAGCGAGTCAGACAGGTAGTGGGGCTGAAGTCCCAGGTTGAGCAGGTTGGTGTTTTTGGCGTTGAAGTAGTGTTCTTCTTTTTCGATGCGGGGATTTTCGTAGTTTTTGACTTCGACGTTGAGACCGATCGCCGTCCCTGCTTTTGCCACCATTGTGGCTAGATCGCCGATGCTAAACAGTTCGGTAAATTGGTTGAAGACGCGGAATTCGCCGGGATTGGCGGGGGTGGCGATCGCCAGTTCTACACAGCGCACGGTATCGCGAATATCCAAAAATCCTCGCGTTTGTCCGCCTTTGCCATAGACGGTGAGGGGGTGCCCGACTGCTGCCTGGATGCAGAATCGGTTTAATGCGGTGCCAAACACGCCATCGTAATCGAGACGATTGATCAACAACTCATCCATGCCCGTCTCTTCGGTGAGAACGCCATAGACCACGCCCTGATTGAGATCTGTTGCGCGCAGTCCCCACATTTTGCAGGCGAAATGGATGTTGTGGGAGTCATGCACTTTGCTGAGGTGGTACATGCTGCCGGGCTGTTTGGGGTAGGGCAGGGTGTCTTTGCGGCCGTTGTGTTCGATCGTGATGTAGCCTTCCTCGATATCGATATTTGGCGTACCGTATTCGCCCATCGTGCCCAGTTTGACGAGGTGACAGTCGGGGAAGCTTTCTTTGATGATGTAGAGCAGGTTGAGCGTGCCGACGACGTTGTTAACCTGAGTCAAAACGGCGTGTTCTCGATCGATCATGGAGAAGGGAGCCGATCGCTGTTCGCCAAAGTGAATGATCGAGTCTGGTTCAAATTGATGCAGTGCTTTGCTGAGAAATTCGTAGTTGGTGATGTCGCCGATGAATAGCTGAATCGCTTTGCCTGTAATGTCGTGCCAGCGTTTGAGGCGTTGTTGAATGGGCGCGATCGGGGTGAGTGTTTCGATACACAACTCCATATCCCAGTGTCGCCTGACCAGACTGTCTAAAATCGCGACTTCATGCCCTCGGTTGGACAAGTAAAGCGCGGTCGCCCAACCGCAATATCCATCACCACCAATAACTAGGACTTTCATCTTGCTACATCTTGTTCGCGAATACTTTGCCAAATCTATCAGGTTTGGGGACTTTGTGGATTAAGAGTTTTGGATTTGTTGATAAGGCTCTTGGGATTGGCGGTTTGCTTTTCACTTCTGGCTTTTAGCTTTTGAGTTTGGGGTCGATCGACGGTGAGGAACAACTACCAAAAGGCATAATCTGACGTTAACCCAGTCTTTAGAATCGTGTGGCTGGCTAACCTGACGTGAATTCGATGAAATTCCTCGCTGTAGCGATCACTCCAGGCAGCCCCCTAAATCCCCTACGAGTGAGGGACTTTGAGCAAGAAATCCTGTCCGAAAGTCCCCCAGATTTGGGGGGTTGGGGGGCAGAAGCGTTAAATAATGAAGCGAAAAAACTCTATCGAATTCACGTTAACCTGGTGGGCGATCGGGCGAATGAATTCGCGGCTAATAGAACAAAACCTGCCGTCGCAGGTTAAAGAGGTTTTTTAGGGTGTGATTTTTGGCAAACCGCTTGAGTGGGTGGCTAACTCTTTACTTCGTTGGCGAAGCTGGCCCAGCGGACAAAGTGAAACGGGCCGGCCGCAGAACCCCAGACCATTTCATCGGTGGCGGGATCTCGACCGCGATCGAGACTCATAAATTTCTGATTGTCGATTTCAAATTCGCTATCGAGGTAGGTGAGTTGTCCTTTGCGGGTTACCATGCAGGCTTTTCCTGGCTCGACTTGTCCTTTGAAGCTGGTGCCTGTCCACTCTACGTGCATGTTGCAGCCGGGTAGTTTTTCTAAGCGATCGAGCTTGAGATCTTGCAGGCGTTGGGTATCACGAGAAGCGCCGTAGAGAGTCTTTTCATCGTGAACAATATAGTTTTCGATCTCGATGCGTCCGTTGTTTTCGAGCAGTTTTAACACCCGCACTCGATAGGGGTCGTTGAGCATGTAATCGTAGGCTTGCTCAATGTAAAAACTTACACCTGTAAGCAGGTTGATCGGCAACGGACGCATACAAACTCGAATGTGAGCATAGAAAGGTGGATTTTCAAAGGCTTGTTCTTGATTGCTAAAGTCGGCGGCCATCAAACGGGCTAGGGCTTGAATATCGGTGGAATGAGTCATGAAAGTTAACTAAAATTGCGGTCTACTTTGAAGAACATTTTAGGGGCTTGGGGAGGTGCCTGGAAACAATGTCTCTGAGTCTCTGGCGTGTGACCTATCAGTTGATGAGGCTCGATTGTTCCTTGGTACGGGAGAAACTGTCGTTAGAAATACTCGATCGTTCCTTGATGCAGGAGAAGTTGTCGTTAGAGATGGTCGATCGTTCCTTGATGCAGGAGAAGTTGTCGTTAGGAATACTCGATCGTTCCTTGGTACGGGAGAAATTGTACTTGAAAATATAGGCTGGTTAGTTCGATCAATTTGCAGACGCAAACCTGCCGATTTATCAAACTAAAGGGCGCATCTCTCACACTTTTCCTTTGAGGCGGAGTAGGAGAAATTGGGTAACTTGGTTGAGAGAATTAAAATTGTCATCGCTGACGAGAATTAGACTTTGGGAGCCGTCTGATAACCGAGGGCCGATCGCCATTCCTTCTAGATTATCGATCGGAATGTCGAGTTGATTGAAATCTAGTAAAAGCCGCTTGCGAATGGGCTGAGTGCCTTTGAGGGTGCCTTTGAGACTGGCGATTGTCGAAATGTCAGTCGCGCTGCCTGTGGCGATTTGAAACAGCTTGACCTGGAAGCCTTGGAGTCCAAACGATCGCTCTAAACTGAGAAAATGACCTGCCTGGTCGATTGCCAACAGTTCACTCAATCCCTGGTCAAAGGCTCCGACGGGTTTTGGTTCTAATGGGTAAAGGTGTTGAGAGATTAGCGTAAAGCGATCGTCTTCGACTAGATAATGCAGCAGGCGATTTTTGGCTCCCTGGTTGGCGTTGGCGGGTTCTAAATCCTGGATGAGCGAAGACTCGGTGGCAGTGAATAGGCGATAGGGTTCCATTGCTCCCATGCTGGCGGCTCCGGCGTTGAGTGTGAGTGGCTCAAATCCTGCGTTGTCTTGAATGCCGCGTTTTTGCAGTAATTGATTGGAATCGTCTGGTAAAAATGCCTCTGGAATAGGGAGTTTGCGCTTTAGCTGTCCGGTTTTGAGATCAAATTCGCCAATGAAGGGTGCAACGCCATCGCGAACTACCCCTTCACTGGAGATAAAGAGTGAGTCGATCGGTGAGAGGGCAATTCCTTCTGCGTCGATCGTGCCTTTCTCAAAGGGCTGTCCTGTTTCTGTTTTGAGCGTTGTCACAGCTTTGATGCTGACAGTCTCAATTTTTGATTTGTCTGGATTTAACGCCAGCGCCATTGTATAAAATCGGGCGGGTGTGCGGTCGCTGCGATCGTCTGACACCGCATAGAAAAGATTTTGGGGACGATCGTAAGTGAGGGCGGACAATCCCCCCACAGGCGTGTCTTGAAACGTTGTTTTGGGCAGCGTATAAGCCTCTAAAAACTCGACGGAAATGGGTAAAAACAGCCGATCTTCTGCACTCACCTGGGGCAAACTGCAAGCGGTCAGCAGAGTTGATAAAAGAACGATCGCCCACAGCCCCGATCGCTTGAGAAGTGCGGAACAAAAAGGAGTCATAAATTTCTTAAACACCAGACCTAAAACCCAACTATAGAAGATCTGCATCGCTGCGGAGTCTTCCCGTCACCTTTGACCAAAAATGATTAAATAAGTGAAGCCATTTTACAAAAAGCCTGTGCCAGAATCCTCAAAGCCCACTCGATCGCTCGCCGGAATTGCCGGAATTGTTGCGATCGCCACGCTGATCAGCAAAGTGTTTGGGTTGGTGCGTCAGGTTGCGATCGCGGCGGCCTTTGGGCTGGGAGCGGCCTACGGTGCTTACCAATATTCAGCGATCATTCCAGGGTTTTTTCTGATTTTGCTGGGTGGCATTAACGGCCCGTTTCACAGTGCGATGGTCAGTGCGCTTGCCAAGCGCGATAAAGAAGAAGCGGCTCCTCTGGTCGAAACGGTCTCTACACTGGTGGGCGGCGTTCTATTTCTGGTCGCGCTAGGGTTAATTGCGTTTGCGCCTCAGTTTATCGATCTGATTGCGCCCGGTTTGCATCAGACTGCCCACGGGATGGAAGTGAGAGCGATCGCGATTCAACAATTGCGAATTATGGCTCCGATCGCCTGGTTTGCTGGCATGATTGGCATCGGGTTTGGCACGTTGAATGCGGCGGATTTGTACTGGTTGCCGTCGGTGAGTCCGCTGTTGTCGAGTGTGACGATCGTGATTGGGGTCGGTGCGCTGGCGTTTTATCTGGGACGGAATATTGTCGAGCCTCAGTATGCGGCGATCGGGGGAATTGTTTTGGCGTGGGCGGCTTTGGCGGGGACAATCTTGCAATGGCTGGCGCAGGTTTGGGCCCAACAAAAGGCAGGATTGAGCCGATTTCGATGGGGGTTTGACTTTCAGAATCCGGGTGTGCAAGACGTGATGAAGGTGATGGGGCCGGCTCTGTTTGCGTCGGGAATGCTGCAAATCAATGTCTACACGGATATGTTTTTTACGTCTTTTTTGCCCAATCCGGGGGCGGCGGTGTCTGCGTTAGACTATGCCAATCTTTTGGTACAAACGCCTTTGGGTATTTTGTCGAATATGATTTTGGTGCCCTTTTTGCCTGTGTTTTCTCGGCTGTCTGATCCTAAAGATTGGGGCGAGTTAAAGATGCGAATTCGTCAGGGATTGTTGATGACTGCGATCGCGATGCTGCCCTTAAGTGCGTTGATGATTGCGTTAGCAAAACCGATCGTACGAGTGGTTTATGAACGGGGGGCGTTTAAGCTGGGCGATTCTGGACTGGTGGCGATGGTATTGATGGCCTATGCGATCGGGATGTTTGTTTATTTGAGCCGAGATGTTTTAGTTCGCGTCTTTTATGCGTTGGGCGATGGAGATACGCCGTTTCGCATTAGCATTGTCAATATTTTCTTGAATGCGTTGTTTGACTTTCTATTAATTAAGCCACTTGGTTTACCGGGATTGGTATTAGCGACTGTTTCTGTAAACGTCATCTCTACGATCGCGCTTCTGTGGTTTTTGAATCGTAAACTGGATGGCTTGCCGTTGCGAGAATGGATTTTGCCTGTGGTGGGGCTAACGGTGGGAAGTGCGATCGCGGGTCTGTCCAGTTGGGGCACTCTTTTGGGATTGCGAAACGTGCTAGGTAATGAAGGGCTGCCAATTCTACTGATTCAACTTTGCTTATCGGGTCTCGTCGGACTGTCTCTGTTTGCCCTTTTCGCCACTCAGTTGAAACTTCCAGAAATCGATTTATTTGTAGGTCGGATTCGTCAGCGTTTTGTTAAAAGCTAATGTGACGTAAATTCGATGGAGTTTTTCGCTTTGATGTCGAGTATTTCTGTCTCCCAAGCTGCCAATTTTGGGGAACTTTCAGACAGGAATTGCAGGGCAAAGACGTTTATCAAACAGATGTTGTGTTAACGTTAATTCGATAATTTTTTCGCTGCGTTGTTTAGCGCTTCTGCCCCCCAACCCCCCAACTTTGGGGAACTTTTAAATCAGATTCCTAGTTCAAAGTCTCTCACTCGTGGGGTATCTAGGGGGCTGCCCGGATTAATCACCGTAGCGAAAGATTTCTATCGAACCAATGCTGTATCAATGATCGCAGCAATTTTCTGACACGTCTAAGGTGATCTTCTGCGATGATAAGTTCTTTGATCGCTTGCTTGTATTACGTGAGAATCTTACAGCGATCGTACAAATTCTTTAACTGCTTGTCGAAAGATGTTTTGATCGGTAGGGAGGGCGAGAGGTTCGGTGGAGAAGATGTAATAGACATCGCCACCATCAGTCACTTCAAATGTAGCCGAGCATTCTTTTGCCCAATCATCTAGGTGACGACGCGCGATCGCAGGTTCTAATCGCGTTGCTGTTGCAAAATCTAATAGCGACACTCTTCCCTGGTTGATTTGTAATAGCTGAAAGAAGCGATCGCGAATGGCGTGACGAGAGGCTTTTGAGCCAGCGTAAATTAGCAGTCCGCCAATGGATGCAGGTGCCAATCCAAAAAATACTAACAGCAACCACAACAGCGCCAACGCCCAACCTGGAGGATTGCCCAATGTGATGCCTAAGAGAAGACCGATCGAAACCGCTCCTCCGCCACATAACAGCAGCCCACCGACTACCTTTCCGGCTACGCTCCAGATTCGATTCATCGCACTGTCTTAGCTCCAAGTCTGTCCTTTCAGAGTAGCTTGTTTTTTTCCGTTCGGGGGTGCGGGAGCTTGGGGGTTAACCGTCCTGTCTTAGCCCAAAATTCTTACCGAAAGTTAGATAGCCGAAACTTCCTTCTTGCGATAGGTTTGAGAGGTTGCCTTGCTGATCTGACTCAAACCCGCTATCCCCATCGCCTTTATGTTTTCACGCATCGTCCAGACCAGTTCTCGCCAGGGAGAAATCGTTGAAGTCGTCTTGAGAAACGGCTGGGATTACATGAGACGATTGTTGACTGGGGGCAAAGTTGATGAGCCAAAACTTCCGCCCCCTGCGGTTTTACGCAATATTTTGGTAGACCTTGGGCCGGTCTATGTCAAATTGGGACAACTGCTGAGTACTCGCCCTGACCTGCTGCCCGCCGAATATATCGAAGCGCTCTCAACGCTGCAAGCCGAAGTGCCCCCGGTGGACTGGTCAGAAGTTGAAGTGGTGATTCGCAAACAGCTAAGAGCGCCTCTCGAAGAAACCTTTGCCGCGATTAATTATCAGCCTGTGGCGGCAGGGTCGATCGCTCAAACGCATCGGGCAACCCTCAAGGATGGTCAAGAAGTTGCTTTAAAGGTGCAGCGTCCTGGGTTAGAAGTCGTGATCGAACAGGACATTTCACTGATTCGCCTGATCGCTAAACTGGTTGCACAAACCGACTTTGGACAGTACTACGACATTGTATCGATCGCTGAAGAATTTACGCAGGCGCTGCGGGCAGAACTTGACTTTACTCAAGAGGCTCACAATACGGATCAGCTTAAACGCAATCTCGCGGCTTCTCGTTGGATTGATGTCGATCGCATTACGGTGCCGCAGATTAATTGGCAACTGACGACTGACAAACTGCTGGTGATGGAGTGGTTGGATGGTGTCCCGCTGTTGGCTGCCAGCTTCGACAATCCGCAATTTGAAGGGGATGCCGATCGCGAACGGGAAGAAATTTCCACTATGCTGCTAAGGGCGTTTTTTCAGCAGATTTGTCTGGATGGATTCTTTCATGCTGATCCGCATCCGGGCAACTTGTTTTACCTGCGCGATGGCCGGGTGGCTCTGTTTGACTGTGGTATGGTCGGACGACTCGATCCGCGCACTCAGCAGATCTTGCTGGAATTGATCTTGTCGATCGTCAATCTGGATGCTCAACGCTGTACTCAGCTAATTTTGCAACTAGCGCCTCCGACTCAGCCGATCAATCGCATTAAACTTGAAACAGAATTTGACCAACTTCTGCGCCGCTACTATAGTCTCAACATTTCGCAGGTCAACTTTAGCAAGCTTGTTTACGAAGTGCTGCAAGTGGCTCGAAGCAATAAGATTCGCATTCCTGGCAATCTAGGGCTTTGTGCTAAAGCGATCGCCAACCTGGAAGGCATTGCCCGCACCCTTGACCCGAACTTCAACATTCCGAATAAGATTCGTCCGATGATGACGGAAGTGTTTCAGCGACAAATCGTAGGAGAGGCTCCGCTGGCTGCGTTGTTGCGGACGGTTTTGGATGTGAAAAATCTCTCGTTGCAGTCGCCGCGTCAGGTCGAAATGCTGCTCGATCGCGTCACGTCAGAGACTTTGCAGTGGAATTTTTCGGTACGAGAACTGGAGCCAATGCGCCGGACGGTTGATTCTTCTGCCAATCGGCTTTCGTTTAGCGTGGTGGTCGGGTCACTGATTATTGGAGCAGCCACAATTTCGGCGAATACTCAGTCGAGTCAGGTCTATTGGTTGAGCGATGTACTGTTTGCGGCGGCGAGCTTTTTGGGACTGTGGTTGATCGTGAGTATCTTACGATCGGGACATCTGCGATGAGTAGGATATGAATTTAGTGCTGATCAAGAGTAATAATTAGGTGAACTAGCAATACCCCTCTTTCATCACTCTAGCTGCGCTAAAGAGCAAGTTCCTGAGATGCTTGTCATCGAAATGGTTGAGCCACGCGAAGCCGTCGAAACCGTTACCTTTATCGATCACTACTGCGCGGTCTACCGCGATCTGTCTGTCGATGTGCGAAGTTTTGAAGCATTCAAATACTTGCATCTGGGCATGATGAGTGACCTTCCACGCAAATCATTACCGGCAATCGCTCGTGCGGTTGGACTATCGAATGATCAAGTCCTTCATCATTCTTGAGTGAGTCACCTTGGTCTGTTGCAGCCCTGCAAAAACGGCGCTTAGAACTAATTTTGCAGCAGTTGAAAGGGAAAGCAATGACACTTGTGATAGATGAAACGGGCGACCGTAAAAAAGGCAATACCACTGACTACGTGGCGCGACAGTACATTGGTAACTTAGGCAAGATTGAGAGTGGCATTGTCTCTGTGAATGCCTATGGCATTGTGGGACAGTTAACTTTCCCGTTATTGTTCAAGGTCTTCAAACCCAAGCATCGGCTCAAGCCTGAAGATGTCTACCAAACCAAGTTACAGTTGGCGCAAAGCATCGTTGAGGAGCTAGTTGAGTTTGGCTTCAAGATTGAGCTAGTCCTTGCGGATAGCTTGTATGGCGAAAGTCATCCGTTTGTGCGAAGCCTTGACCAGTTGAACCTTCCTTGGATTGTCGCAATCCGCTCGAATCATGAGGTATAGATGCCTGAAGAGGCTGAGATGATTGACAGCGATTGGCAGTGCTTTGAGCGGGTGTTTGCGGATGGCACAACTGAGCAACGCTACATTCAAGAAACCCTCTTTGGTCATCGGTTGACATGGCGCTACTGGTTGTTAACCAATGACCCAGAGACTTTACCGGACAATAGTACCTGGTCAGTGATGAGTCACCTAGATGAGCAGCGAGATCACTTTGACCAGATTGGCAATCTATATGGCTTGAGAACCTGGGTGGAGCATGGCTTCAAGCAATGTAAAGACAAGCTAGGATGGGCAGATTATCGGGTGACGCACTACGAGCAGATTGAACGATGGTGGGAGATTGTGAGTAGTGCCTACCTGATGGTGAGCTTACAGTTTGATGGATTGGACGGGAATGAGTGTTCAAATCCCGACCCGTTGTTAGAGAAGTTTCAGGAGCATCCGTGTTGGCAATCATCGAAGAGTTGGACTAGTCGATTGCACAACTTGCGGCTGATCATTGAGCCGTTCATCTGCTTCTACTTGCTTAAATCTTGGTTATTCGTGTTTGAGATTCCATTCTTAGAGCAGGGTTTCGCTCATCTCATTGCGATTCTAAATCAGTTTAGGGGTTGGCAATCTCAGCGTAGCAACTTGGATAACCACTACTTTTCATCTGCCTAGAGTGATGAAAGAGGGGTATTTACGCAAGTCGTCTGGCATGTCTCGCTCAAGCGACAAATTCGACTCGCTTACCTACAAGACATCCGCAAGCCCAGCAAGCCGGGCTACGTCGTGCTGTTCTCAACCGATGTGCAGCAAGCTGTTGACCAAATCTATCAGTTCTACAAGCTACGCTTTCAGATCGAATTCCTCTTTCGCGATGCCAAACAATTCACGGGTCTGTGTGATGGCCAGGCGCGCAATGTCAGAAAACTGGACTTCCACTTTAATGCCAGTTTTACGGCCCTCAATCTCGCTAAGTTGGAGGCGGCTCAAGCCAGCGCGGGTGGGCAGCCCTTAGTCTTCTCAATGGCAAGCATTAAGCGACGGGCACTCAACGACCATCTACTTGAGCGATTTATTTCAAAGTTAGCGCTGTCCCCGACGGTGATCAAATCCCATCCCAACTACGAAAGTCTGCGCTCCTACGGCGTTATCGCTGCTTAATTCTGTCCGAAGTGTTGAAAGATGAGCAATTTAGTAATTGTGAGAAAATCGCTCACTGTTGATTAACCTTCGATCGCCCCCTCCAGAAACTTCTTTCCTGCCTCCTCCCTCCTGCCTCCTCTCTCCTCCCTTCAATAAGCTCCTTTGCCAAAGACGACAATGCGAATCGTTTCTAACAGAATGTCCAAGTCGAGATTGAGTGACCAGTTATCGATGTAGTAAAGATCCAGTCGAGCAGCGTCATTGAAGTTTTCGATCGTCGATCGTCCTGAAATTTGCCACAGTCCCGTAATGCCCGGTAAGACTTGATGGCGAATGTGGTGCCAGTCATCAAATCGAGCCACATCGCGTAACGGTAGCGGACGCGGCCCAACCAGACTCATTTGTCCTAAGAGAACATTGAACAACTGCGGCAATTCATCCAGACTGGTGCGCCTGAGAAAGTGTCCGATCGCCGTAATTCTCGGATCGTCTTTGATTTTGAACATTACGCCGTCGGTTTGATTGTGTTGCTCTAGAGAAGTTTGAAGCTGGGGAGCCTCGATCGACATCGTGCGAAATTTCCAGACCTGAAAGACTTTGCCGTGCAGTCCCATGCGTTCTTGACGAAAGAAAACCGGGCCAGGAGACGAAAGTTTGAGCGCGATCGCCACTCCCACAAATAGCGGAGCCAGCAGAATAATGCCAAAAAAGGCACCCGCAAAATCGAGACAGCGCTTGATTCGGTAGTCCCAGCCACTCAAGAAGGGCGGTTCGACGCGCACCGTGGGCACCCCCGCAAAAATCTCTGGAACGCCCCGCCGATGAAGGGTTTCGACACTAGAGGGAATCAACCGCAGCGCAATGCCCGCCCGCCGAAGTTGCCAGTAGAGTGCCGATGCCAATTCTGTTTGGGGCAAATTTTCAGCGAGAACTTCTTGGGCGTTGGAGTTGAGAATCGATCGCAAAGTTGCCGCACTGCTCGCCGTCGAAGACAAGGCCGCTCCCACAATTTTGTAATGAGGTTGACGCTGGAGAATCTTTGCCAACTTAGACAACCGATGCGCCGGGGCAATCAAAAACACCGAAACCTGACTGCGCGTTTGCTCAAACTGCCAGATCAACAGCGTCGCCATCAGCCGAAATCCGACAATCAGCCCAATGCTACTCAACCAGGCAGTGATTACGAGCGATCGCGGCGGATCAAGTTTTGGGTCATAGAAATACTGCACCACCAGAGACAGTAGATAAACCACGCTAACCAACTGCCCCGATCGCCCATAATTCTTCCACTGAGTCGGAGAAATATACAGCCCACCTCTCGCAAACACGCCCAGCGTCACCAATGCAAACAGCCAAAACAGCCCCGGCAACCCCACCCAAACCCCCCAATTAAGCTGCGGCGGCAACGGAGAATAAAACTTATTGAGGAACGCCGCCAACCGCCAAGCGATCGCCAACCCCGCCACATCGCTAATCAGCAGTACAAAAATTTTCTGCCAATCCCAACTCAGTTTTCGGGAGGCAAATCGATAAGGCGCACGGAGATCGACGGATTTGTGAATCTTGCGGGTTAAACCGTCCATTACAGCAGAGACGTGGGGGCGACACCTTGAGTATTCCGCAAAATCTCTGAGAAGCGATCGGGGGGTTGCGGATGCGGGTCAAGAGATTCTCGACAAAACTCACAAAGCTCTTTCGTGCAGGAAGCTTCTCTAGGGAAATACACGGAAGATTTATCAAGACTTAAAGATAGCTTTAATCAAAGTTTGGGTGATTACCTCTAGTATTTTTTTATCAGGTTTTCAACAGCTTAATACCGCTTCAACCAAACGCTTTGAATTCTCGTAAATTGCACTCATTTGAGTGTATGCATCACCAATACCTTTAACCTCCAGGTAGCTCTCACTTCTAATGCCTGGAAGGTTAAGGCACCACATCGCTTCACATCACAATTTTTTGACCCAACCTTAAGAAAAATGAATAGTCATCCTCCCGCTGTTTCGATTGGAATGCCAGTCTATAACGGAGAAGCCTTTCTCACCGCCGCTTTAGACGCAATTTTGGCACAGACCTTTACAAACTTTGAGCTAATTATTTCAGACAACGCCTCGACCGATCGCACCGAAGAAATCTGCCGCACTTACGCCGCTCAAGACGATCGCATCCACTATTACCGCAACACCCAAAACTTAGGAGCCGCCTGGAACTTTAATCGCGTTTTTCAACTTGCTCAAGGGCAATACTTTAAATGGGCAACCCATGACGATTTGTTGGCTCCAACCGCTCTAGAAAAGTGTGTCGAACTCCTCGATCGCGACGCTTCTACCGTTCTTTGTGCCTCTCAAGTGGGCTGTATCAACTGGCAAGGCAATGTCATCGAAGCAAAATGTGACCCCAGCGATCGCGCCTTAGATGCAGATCAACCTTCACGGCGATTTCGCGGCATCCTGTTGCAAACCTTCTGGTGTTATGAAGTGTTTGGGCTGATGCGGACAAGTGCGTTGAGAAAAGTCGCGCCGATGGGGAGTCACTATGGCTCCGATCGTGCCATTCTCGCTGCCCTCACATTACAGGGTCGCTTTGCAGAAATTCCGACAGCGCTGATCTTCAGACGTTTTCATCTCAAGCAGTCTACCGCCATGCAGTCGGCAAAAGAACGCGAACAATGGCTAAATGGAATTCAGAAAAAAACTCGGTTACAAGAGCGGCAGTCGGTCTGCTGTCTGATGGCGGTGCTGCAAGCTGAATTGACCTACACTCAGCGCCTTCGCTGCTTGGGCGTTTTGGCTCACTACTTGATTCGCCTCAAAAATTGGCAATACTTTTTCAGAATCTGGTTTCCCAAGCGTAAGCCTGCACATCCGTCGGTTCAATCCACGTTTGCTGCTAAAGAGACGATCGCGCTCAAGTAGGGTCGTCAAGCAATACAGTAGCGACAGGTTAGAAAGAAACCGTATACTGATCTAGCCTTTCACTCCTGGGTTTCCTTTGGGTATCGACCTTCGCAGCTACGTCTATCTCGACAGCTTACAGCCTCAACACGCCGCCTATCTGGGCACCGAATCACTGGGGTTTTTGCCCTTGCCAGGAGACGCTTCTCTCTGGATTGAGATTTCTCCAGGCATCGAAATCAATCGCATTATGGATGTGGCGATGAAGTCCGCAGTGGTTCGTCCTGGTGTGCAAGTGGTCGAGCGGCTGTACGGACTGTTAGAAATTCATGCCAGCAATCAGGGAGAAGTCAAAGCAGCAGGACGGGCCATTCTAGATGTTTTGGGCGTTCAGCAGCGCGATTGTCTCAAACCTCGAATCATTTCTAGTCAAGTGATTCGCAACATTGACGCTCACCATACTCAATTGATCAATCGCACTCGTCGCGGCAATATGATTCTCGCGGGACAGACCCTTTATGTCTTTGAAGTTGAACCCGCCGCCTACGCCGCCCTCGCCGCCAACGAAGCCGAAAAAGCAGCCCTGATCAACATTCTGCAAATCTCGGCCGTGGGTAGCTTTGGGCGGCTCTATTTGGGTGGTGCAGAGCGAGACATTTTGGCAGCCCAGCAAGGCGTTTTGGCGGCGATCGAGAACCTCCCCGGACGCGACTACCCCCTCAATTTGCGAAAGGAATAGGTAATGGCAAACATTCAGCATCTGAGGCGGTTGCAGCAGGGTGCCGTGAATTGGGTTGAGTGGCGATCGCACCATCCATCTACAGAACCTGACCTGAGTGCAGCCGATCTGACGGGCGCAAATTTACGCGGCGCAGCGCTCAGTCACACCAACTTGAGAAAAGCTGACCTGTCTGAGGCAAAACTAATTTCTGCCCAGCTAACGGGAGCAATTCTCAATCAAGCCAATCTCTACAAAGCTCAACTCATTGATGCGATTTTGCAACAAGCGGAACTGGTCGATGCTTGTCTGATCGCAGCCGATTTGAGAGGAGCCGATTTAAGCCACGCAAATCTGATCGGGTCGGATCTGAAGGGAGCTAACTTCGATCGAGCCGATCTGGTTGCCGCAAATCTGATTGGAACGGAGTTAAGAAGCGCCAGGTTTCGAGAAGCGGATTTGAGTCAGGCAGACTTGCGACACGCCCACTTGAGTCAGGCAATTTTGCTCAAAGCCAATTTTTCACAGGCTAATCTGAGCAGCGCAACGTTGTTTGAGGCAGAGGCGATCGAGGCGCATTTCTACCAGGCTGACCTGCAAAAAGCCAACTTGATGCAAATTCATCTCAGAGGTGGGTATCTGTTTGGCGCAAATTTGAGAGAAGCCAATCTGACGAGGGGCGATTTTGGCTGGGCCAATCTGAGTAAGGTAGACCTGACAAACGCCAATCTCACAGGCGCAAACTTGAGAGGCACCAATCTCACAGGCGCAAATCTCACAGGCGCAAATCTCACGGGCGCTTACATGCGAGGAGCCAACTTGAGTCGAGCTAACCTGACCTCTGCAAATCTGTTGGAGGTAAATTTGAAAGCAGTCAATCTCAACAGAGCCATTCTTAAGGGAACGATCATGCCCGACGGCAGCGTTCAACCTTGAGGGAACAAAAATGCAGGTCTACATCGTCACCCAAAAATGGCAACTTCACGCATTAACTCACGCATTGACTTTAGAAGGGCGAACGATGGGGCTCGAACCCACGAATGGTGGAATCACAATCCACTGCCTTAACCACTTGGCTACGCTCGCCATTGCGATAACTAATATAGCATTCTCAGGAATGAATGATCCAGATTTTTTTACTTTTTACAAATTGGTACGTGGGGAGCGATCGCGCCTAAGATGCGGTTGAGGAGCCTTTGAGAATTGCTGGGGAAGTGCCGACTCGTTAAACGATCGTCAGTAGTAAGGTAGCAACGGATGAAAATGTCCAGGCTGATAGCAGGAGTTTTGGGAGTAGCTGTCTTGGGGGCAGGGGTGGCGTTGGCGATGACCAATCCCAAACAAGAAGCGTTTGAAGAGTTTGCTTTGGAGCGAATTCGAGAGGATGCCTGCAAAGAACTGTCGTTGGGATTAGATAAGCAGTGTCCCAAGTTTGTGGATGACAATCGGGCTGAACTCAAAAAAATCATCACCCAAAACACAGAGCGGCGAGACTTTGGAATATTTAGCTACTACGAGACGAATCTATCGGTGCGATCGCTTGTCCCCCAACTGTCGATACTGCCGCTGCCCGCTTATCAGTTTGAGACAGTAGGCTTGTTTGGCAAGTTCTATTTATATGAAGCAACAAAGCGGCGATAACGACTTGGTTGATTTAATTGGTTAGTTAAACGTCAATTCGATGAGAGTTTTTCGCTTCGTTGTTCACGGCTTCTGCCCCCCAAGCTGCCAATTTTGGGAGACTTTTAGACAAAAGTTTTAGTTCAAAGTCCCTTACTTGTAGGAGATTTAAGGGGGATCAAACCTACAACTAAAACGATGAATTTCGTCGAATTCGCGTTAATTGAGAGTCTTTATGTTGGATTGCTTAGATCCAAATCTTTGAGCGTAGGGACTCCTTTAAGAAAAGATCCCGTTAGCAGTAGTTTGGTTTGAGTGTCGAGGTTGCCTGTTGGCTCAATGCCCATTGTTTTCTGAAAGTCTTGTAGGGCTGATTTGAACGTTTGCGTTGAGTAACCGAGTCGCTTTAGATAGTCGATCGCTTGAGTCGTCGTGATAGACAAATCTTCGTTTCTGCGAAAAATCGGGACGTATTGCTCTCGCCATATTTTGGCAAACTCAGCTTGATTGAGAATGAAAATCTTGCCGCTGGCTGGGTCACCGATCGCTGCCTGGTTTTGGTTCATTGAGAGAAGCGCGATCGCATGGGGGAGCTTTCTTTTGCCGTCGATTAACCACACGCCCAGGACACCGGGACGGTTGATTTGACGCATCTGCTCCCAGGTTGGGGCAAGCTCAACGCCATCCATTCTAAAGTGACGAGCAGCCACGATTAACTGCGGCATGGTTGTTCCCATTTGGCTGGTTCTGGCTTGTTGAGCCACACTGACTTCGGTCGCTTCTGGAATGCCCCACCGATGCAGAATGGTAGCGAGAGCGGCGGGGGCACAGCTACTCATGGAGGTTTGTCGAAAGACTCCGTTGGGCTGCAAGTTGTTGGACAGGTCAGTGTAGATGGGGGCGAGAAAGTAAGCTTCGGTGGCGGTAAATCCGGTGATACCGATTAGACCGAGTAACAGAATGGCGAATACTTGCTTTCGGGCGCTTGACCAGACGATCGCAAAGGCAACTCCACAAAATCCTAATAAAATCACGCGCATCGCTGTCCAGGTGACTTGCATTCCATAGACGCGCCAGGTGAGGGGAAAGACTTGCATCTGAGGAATGTTTAGCGCCAGCAAAATCAAGCCGACGTAGAGACCCAGAAAGAGCAGGGCGGTAGCTTCGCTTCCCATAGGGTTCGTATTCTTGCCACGAAATAAATCATTCGCCGTGGAGCCTTGACGCAGCAGCACTCGCCCGACTTTCATTCCCCACCGAAAACAGAGTGCGCCTAATAAAAGGGTGGCGATCGCCTCGATTATCATCCAATCTTTCCTGATGTAACGTGAATTCGATAGAGTTTTTTCGCTTCATTATTTAACGCTTCTGCCCCCCAACCCCCAAATCTGGGGGACTTTCGGAGAGGATTTCTTGCTCAAAGTCCCTCACTCGTGGGGGATTTAGGGGGCTGCCTGGAGCGATCGCCTCGATTATCATCCAATCTTTCCTAATGTACTCGTGCCGCTAGTCTACCCATTGCAGTGATGAGTCTGGAAAGCGGCTGTGTTCTCCTGATCCAAACTGTAGATTTTGGGAAGTCACGGTAACTCTCTCCAGGGTGTAGGACTTGAGTGAGCCACTGAAGTGAGTAACTTAATTTATTGTGAGAAGAACTGTACGTCTTCATAAAGCAATTCTGTTTGACCTTTCCAGGCAATGCTTTCTAAGCTCAGGATGTCACCCTTTGTATAGGGCGTATAGAGCCACATCCGACCTTCACCGCGACGATAACATTCAACGCTGACTTTTTCGGAGTCTACTAGCACATATTCCTGTAATGTCGATAGGTTGCGATAGGCTGTGAACTTGTCGCCCCGATCTTTGGACTCTGTGCTGGGCGTGAGAATTTCGACAATTAGCTTGGGGTACTGGATTAATTTGTGGGCAGTGAGGTCACGAGGGTCGCAACTGACGATCAGATCTGGGTAGTAATAAAGACCGGATGCGTTAACTTGAACTTTGACATCTGCCATGTTGATCCGACAGCCTCTAGCCCGAACCTGTGATCGCACGAGTGTCAGAAAATTAATCGCAATGTCGTTGTGAGGGAGGGTGCCACCTGTCATGGCGAGAACTTCACCGTCAACGTATTCGTAGCGTATTTCTTGGCGAGGTTCCCATTCAAGGTATTCCTCGATCGACATCTTTTGAGGTTGAGGTGTGGCAATCATCGCAAAGTCCTCTACTTGCTCTCATTATCGCGTTTGAAAGTATGAATAGAGCGATCGCGCTTTGAATTCGGGATTTGCAGGTTGACATGAGAACGATCGCACTTGGAACTGGAACGATCGCACTTCAAACAGGAACGATCGCACTTCAAATCAGAAATTTGTTGCTTTAAATCGGAACGATCGCACTTCAAACAGGAACATCCTCACTTTAAACAGGAACGATCGCACTTCAGATAAGAAATTTGTTGCTTTAAGTCGGAACGATCGCACTTCAAACAGGAACGATCGTGCTTTAAACAAGAAATTTGTTGCTTTAAGTCGGAACGATCGCACTTCAAACAGGAACGATCGCAGTTTGAGGGGAAATTGTTGAGGATGGATTAAGAAAAGCGGGGTTCGCAAAAGCACAGGTCATAGTTTAGACAGCATTACTGGTGTCCGTAAAATAATGCTTTGGGCTTGTGGTCGATCGGATTCCTGTGCTTGCCCCTTGTTTGCATCTTTACCTATGGTTTGCCCCCAACGTTTTCAGAGACAGCTTGCTTTTTACCGCTTGCTGTTTGTGGTTTGCTTGACTGCTGTGCTGTTGGTTGCCTCTCCCTGGGTCAGCGCCAAGGAAAAACCGAAACCAAAGCCGCAAGAGTGGCAGATTAATGGAGTTTTGGCGGCACTGGACGATCGCTCTCCCCAAGTGCAAGGCTTTGCTTTGAGCCAATTGACTGAGTATGAAGCAAAAGACTTAAAGAGTGTCCTGAAAAACCCGGAAGCAATTGCTCAGAAAAGGGCGAATCTCCTTAAAGATAAGACGCAAGACTCCGATGTTCGAGGCAG